>JBDTYA010000160.1:0-3431 GCA_040005915.1 Ilumatobacteraceae bacterium | reverse complement strand
CTGTTCGCGATCTACGACACGATGCAGTTCATCAAGAACGACATCGCCACCATCTGCCTCGGCCAGGCGGCATCGGCTGCAGCCGTGCTGCTCGCCGCCGGCACCAAGGGCAAGCGTCTGGCGCTTCCCCACAGCCGGATCCTGCTGCACCAGCCGTACGGCCAGGTCGGGTACGGGCAGGTCACGGATCTCGAATTGGCAGCCAAGGAAATCATGCGGATGCGTGACCTCCTCGAAGAACTCTTGGCGAAGCACACGGGTCAAATCATCGAACGTGTTCACAAGGACACCGACCGAGATTTCGTCATGGAAGCACACGAGGCCCTCGCGTATGGCATCATCGACGATGTGATCTCGTCTCGTGATGCCGTCGACCGCACCGGTCCGATTCGCTGAACCGCACGAATCGACCTAGGCGAGCAAGGAGACTGAACCGTGGCGAAATTCGGCGACACCGGTGAACTGTTGCAATGTTCGTTCTGCGGCAAGTCACAGAAGCAGGTAAAGCGGCTCATCGCCGGCCCCGGCGTGTACATCTGCGATGAGTGCATCGACCTGTGCAACGAGATCATCGAGGAGGAGCTCACCGACTCCAGCGAGATCCGTTTCGAGGAGCTGCCGACCCCCCGCGAGATCCGAACCTTCCTCGACGACTACGTGGTCGGGCAGGACGAGGCGAAGAAGATCCTCTCCGTCGCGGTGTACAACCACTACCGCCGCATCCAGTATCAGCAGGGTGCCAGCGTCGGCCGCCGCGACGAGGTCGAGTTGGCCAAGAGCAACATCATGCTCCTGGGTCCGACCGGTTGTGGCAAGACGCATCTCGCCCAAACGCTCGCCCGGCTCCTCAACGTGCCGTTCGCCGTGGCTGACGCAACCGCACTGACCGAAGCAGGCTACGTCGGCGAGGACGTCGAGAACATCCTCCTCAAGCTCATCCAAGCCGCCGACTTCGATGTGAAGAAGGCCGAGACCGGCATCATCTACATCGACGAGATCGACAAGATCGCCCGCAAGAGCGAGAACCCGTCGATCACGCGCGATGTCAGTGGCGAAGGTGTGCAGCAGGCCCTGTTGAAGATCCTCGAGGGCACGGTCGCCTCGGTGCCGCCGCAGGGTGGCCGCAAGCATCCCCATCAAGAGTTCATCCAGATCGACACGACCAACATCCTGTTCATCTGCGGTGGTGCGTTCGCCGGTCTCGAGCAGATCATCGAGCATCGCATCGGCCACAAGGGCGTCGGCTTCCATGGCACGGTGCGCAGCAAGGCCGACAAGGATCCGGGCGAGCTGTTCACCAAGGTGCTTCCGGAAGACCTGCTGAAGTTCGGTCTCATCCCCGAGTTCGTCGGCCGCCTGCCGATGATCGGTGCGGTCCGCAGTCTCGATCGCGACGCGTTGATCAAGATCCTGACCGAGCCGAAGAACTCGTTGGTGAAGCAGTACCGCAAGGTGTTCGATTTCGAAGACGTCGAGCTCGACTTCACCCGCGAGGCGCTCGAGGCGATCGCCGATCAGGCCCTGCTGCGTGGCACCGGCGCCCGCGGCCTGCGCGCCATCCTCGAAGAGGTGCTGCTCAACACGATGTACGAGCTGCCCGGTCGCAGCGATGTCGGCACGGTCATGATCGAGGTCGACACCGTGCAGAAGAAGACCAATCCCACGCTCGTCCCTCGCGAGCCGAAGGCCAAGCGGCCTCGCCGCGAGGCCAGCTGACGCGACAGTGATGCGCAGCACTGTGCTGCCGAACCAAGAGCTGCCGAAACCATGACCTACTCCGACGCGCTGGCGTACCTCGATGCCCACGCCAGCTACGAGAAGACCGGCCGGATCGAGTCGCCCACGATCGCGCGCATGCGCATCATCGTCGAGGCGATGGGCGACCCGCAGCTGGCGTATCCGGTCATCCATGTGACCGGGACCAACGGCAAGGGTTCGACGGTGCAGATGATCACCCGTCTGTTGATGGCCCACGGCCTCTCGGTCGGCATGTACACAAGCCCCCATCTCGAGCGCCCGAACGAGCGGATGAGCCGCGACGGCGAGTACATCAGCGACGACGAGTTCGCCGAGCAGATCGCCGCTGTCGCCGACCTGGAGATGCTCACCGGTGTACGCCCCTCGTACTTCGAGACCACGACTGCAGCGGCCTTCCGGTGGTTCGCAGACCTTGCGGTCGACGTCGCCGTGATCGAGGTCGGTGTGCTCGGCCGATGGGACGCGACCAATGTCTGCGAGGCACAGGTTGCAGTGATCACCAACATCGGCATGGACCACAACGAGTTCGCCGGCCCGACCAAGGGCCACATCGCCGCCGAGAAGGCCGGCATCATCAAGCCCGGCAGCGCTGTGGTCGTCGGTGAGACCGACGCCGAACTGGTTGCGTACTTCGCAGCCGCAGGCGGCGCCAGCATGTTGTTGCGCGGCGAAGACTTCGATGTGCTGGAGAACAATCTGGCGCTCGGCGGGCGGATGGTCGACCTGCGAACGCCGACGACGATCTACACCGAGGTGTTCGTGCCGTTGCACGGCCGGCACCAAGGCGACAACGCCGTCGTTGCGCTCACGGCGGTCGAGGCGTTCTTCGCTGCGCCGATCGCCGACGACGTCGTGCGTGAAGGCTTCTCCAACGTGCGCATGCCCGGCCGCTTCGAAGTGCTCGGTCACCAGCCGCTGGTGATCGTCGACGGGGCCCACAACCCACCCGGCGCCGACTCGTGCGCCCAGGTCTTCTTCGATGACTTCGATCCGGCCGGCAGCAGGATCCTGGTCACCGGGTGCCTGCGTGGTCGCGATCCCAAAGAGATGCTGTCGGCATTGCGTGCCGACGAGTTCACGACCGTCTACACCTGTACCGCACCGACGCCGCGTGGGCTTCCGTCGTCGGACATCGCCGCCGCTGCCCGGGCCCTCGGCTGCGATCAGGTCATCGAGTGCGACACGGTCGAGCAGGCTTGCGATCAAGCGATTCGCGCCGCGCAGAACGACGACGCGGTGCTCGTCACCGGGTCGCTGTACATCGTTGGTGCGGCGAGGCCGTACCTTCGCAAGATCCTCTAGTCACTCCCCAGATGGCCGCCCGACCGGAGCCGAGGCGGCATCTTTCTCGGCTTTGGCCTTGAGCAGGCGGGCGAGGGACGATGCGGGCTCGTTGAGCACGCGGACGAGCTTTGACGCCGGGGCGTTGAGCACACCGAGGAGCGTCGCGAGCAGGACGTCGCGGGACGGGAGATCGGCGATCGTCTTGATCTGCTCGGTCGAGACGACCACTCGATCCACGACACCAGTCTTCACTTCCGGCTTCTTAAATTCCGCGGTGAATGACTTCAACACCTTGGCCGCCGCCGCGACATCCTTGTCGCCGACGATGATCGCGGTCTGGCCTTTCAACTCCGCGAGTTCAGGCAGACCGATCTCCTTCGCCGCCCGGC
>JBDTYA010000159.1:0-4459 GCA_040005915.1 Ilumatobacteraceae bacterium | reverse complement strand
GGGGTCAGCCGGCGAGGGTGTCGCGGCGACGCCACGGGAGGTCGCTGAGGAACTTCACCGCTGCAGGGTGAGGATCCATCGGACGTTCGTCTTCTTGCGGCGCAGCGGGGCGCGGCCCGGCGTGAACCTGGCAGCCGGGGCACCAATACAGCAGGCGGGCGTGCTCACCCAGGCGGCGAACCTCGATCGTGTCGCCACAGCGCGGGCAGCGTTGCCCATTGCGGCCGTAGACAGCCATGCCTTCCGGCTGGGCATCGGGCGCAGCCTCAACAGGGTGCACGTGCCGGCGCAGGACCCTGGCGGCGGCACGCACGATCCGCTCCATGTCTCGGCGGGCCAGCATCGACACCGGGGAGAACGGATGCTGCCTGCTGGCCCACAGGATCTCGCTGCGGAAGACATTGCCGACTCCGCATGCCACCTGCTGGTCGAGCAGCGCTTCGGCGATGGGCGCGTCGAGGTCGGCATACCGGCACAGCGCCTCGATGGCCGCACCGAGGTTCGGCTCGCTGGCGCACAGATCGGGGCCGGGTCGACCGAAGCCGGGATGGCGATGGGTGTCGAACTCGCGGTAGGTCTCGACGTTGCGAACACCGAAGCAGACAGCCGAGAATCCGTCGACCGTGATCCCGACACGCAGCTGTGACATCTGCTTTCGCCAACGCTCACCGGTGCGGTAGAGGTGCCAGACGCCGCCGAAAAACAGATTGGTGTGAAGGGTCAACCCGTCGTCCCAGACGATGTCGAGTTGCCGACCGTGGCTCTCGACGAGCTCGATCACTCGCCCGGTCGCCGGCACGGGCCCCTCGAGGAAAGGGGCTTCGAAAGACAGCACTGCCCTGCCTACCAGGGCCGTTCGCAGCGAAGCGGCCGTGCGGCGAATCGCTTCCCCCTCGGGCACAAGCCGCATGGTAGTCGGGGGTTGCCGGACCGACGCGTCATGGTCACCGGTATCGTTTGCCCATGCCTGCGCCTGCGCCAGACGACGATGGCGCGATCGAGCCGCTGCAATCCTTCGATCCGGTGCGTGCCGCCCGGCGGCGCCACGGCATCGCCGGCGCAGTCATGGCGGCAGGCATGTTCGGGCTCGATCAGGCCCTCGGTCGCAAGGCAAAGGAAGAGGCACCCATCGTGGTGTCTGCGGCAGATGAGCCGGTCGACATCGATAGCGAGGGGATCATCGTGCCCGTCGACAACGGCGTCTCGGTGATCGCCCCGCCGCAGCCGAGATCCGACCCACTGCCAGCCCGACGACGACGACGCGGAAAGCGGCGTTAGGGAAAACTTCGGCGCGGCGGCGATATCGATGAACCTCACATCGGATGCGGCGGCCGGTTCCGGCTTCGTCACCGCCTATCCCGCGGACGGAGCGTTGCCCCTCGCGTCGACCCTCAACTTCGTCGCCGCGACCCCCGTCGCCAACGCAGCGCTCATCAAGCTTTCCGCAGGTGGAGCGGTGGATACCTTCGTCAACGTGACCACACATGTCATCATCGATGTCAACGGCTACTTCACAGGAACACAGTGAGCGATCAACTCGATACAAAAACCGGCTGGCTCGACAACGAACTGCTCGACAACATCCGCGCCAACGTGCCTCTCGTGTACGTCGATGCAGTGCCCGTGCGCGTCAACGAGCTCGGTGTCGTCACGCATGTCGGCATGTTGCTGCGCCAAGCCGCGGACGGCACGATCAGTCGGATGGTCGTCAGCGGCCGGGTGCTGTTCGGTGAACGTGTCCGCGATGCGTTGCTACGCCACCTCGAGAAAGACCTCGGGCCCGTGGCTCTACCGCGGATCCCGCCGGAGGTGGCCCCGTTCACCGTGGTCGAGTACTTCCCGGACCCCGACATCAGCGGATTCCACGACCCGCGGCACCACGCGGTCAGCCTGGCGTTCGTCGTACCCGTCGACGGCGACTGCCAGCCGACCCAAGAGGCGCTCGACCTCGGCTGGTACACGCCGACCGAGATCATGAGCGAGCAGGTGCGCAGGGAGATGACCGGTGGCCACGACCGACTGATACGGCTGGCCCTGGCCCACGTCGGCCAGCTGCCCTAGTTGTAGTCCACAGGCCGTTCGGCAGCCACCAAGCAGAACGGGTGGCCGGCGGGGTCGAGGAAGACCCTGAACGCGTCCGGCTCCGGCTGCACTTCGGCCTTGCGCGCGCCGAGGGCGACGACGGCAGCCTCGCCGGCTTCGAGCTCGGCGACTTCGAAATCGAGGTGAGCCTGCTGGGGGTGATCGTCGCTCGGCCATTTCGGCGGCTGGTGACCCGGCGTCAATTGAAACGCCAGCGTCGCTCCACCGTCGCTGCGCAACACCACCCACTCGCCGTCGTCGCGGGCAATCTCCCATCCGGTGATCGCGGAGTAGAACTCGGCTACTGCGCGCGGCTCGGCGCAGTCGAGTGCGAATGTCGTGAGCGTGGCGATCGCAGTCATGGAGAAAGATTACTCAGCCTCCAGCGAGCTCGATCAGCTTGGCGATCGTGTTGAGGTTGCGCGACGTCCCGCGCACGCCGAGCCGCTTCTCGAAGTAGCCGAGCGTCATCTTCGATCCGCCGGCGCCGTTCGGGTAACTGCCGTAGAGCTCCCTTCCGAGCAGTTCGAATCGGTCGGGAAGGAAGCGGTCGCGTTCCAACGCCGCGCCAGCCGCTGGCGAAGGCTCGCCGGCGAGGAACGTGATCAGCACAGTAGAACCCCTGGGCTCGCCGGCGAACGGGTTGGCCGCGATGCTCGCCTCCAACTCGCCGCGGGTGCGCAACACCGCCGACACCACGGGCCCGAACTTCGAGGCGATACCGGCGCAGATCTCGTCCCCCAGCTCGTTGCGATCACTCCGGTCCGACGTCATCACGACGTTGCCGCTCTGGATGTACGTCGAGACCGCGCTGTGGCCGAGCGAGGTGACCAGGGCGCGCAGGTCCGCCATCGCCAAGCGGTTGGCTCCACCCACGTTGACGCCGCGAAGCAGCACCACCCATGTCGCCATTGCCGTACCTTGCCACACCGCTCGCCCAACGAGGACTCCGCACATCGTTGGTGTCGGGGTTCCGGGCGCGATGTTCGCTAGAATTGGTTCGCCATGCTGCGTTCGTCCCGATCCGACACCTCCCCATGACAATTCATACTCCGCGCATCAATCGCCCCACCTCCCGCGCCCAGCGCGACGTGCGACGCGCCGGCGCAGTCCTGGCTGCCGGTGCGGCATTGATCGCTGTCATCTCGCTCGCCCAGTCCGTGTTGAAGGATTCGCCGTCGCAGGCCACTGCTGCAGGGCCCAATTCCCAGACAGCAAGTTCGCCGACCGCAGCTGCATCGGTGGCTGCCGGTGCAGCCACCACCGGCAGCTCAGTTGCAGCCGATCAGCTCACTCAGGCTGCGGGGCAGGACATCAGCGGCGACGAACCATCCGCCGTCAACACAGACTGCAAGATCGACAAGCGTGAGCTTCGCCAAGGCGACTCGGGCAACGCCGTCACCTGCCTGCAACAGGCGCTCATCGCTGGCGGCTACCTCGTCGGTTCGGCCAGCGGTCAGTTCGACAGCAGCACGTTCGCCGCCGTCAACAAGCTTCAGAAGACGAAGGACCTGTTCGTCGATGGGCTCGTCGGACGCGAGACCGCATTGGCGCTCGGCGTTTGGCCAGACGAGGCCTCTTTGGTCGTGCACACTCCTCCACCCGCGGCCGGCGCCGTCGATGTGCTCGGTTATCCCTTGTCATTCGTCGCCACCAGCGGCCCCGACGCACCACCGCTGCCGCCCGGTACCGGCAGCGGCAAGCGTGTGGTCTACTCCCGTTCGGGACAGCGCGTCTGGGCGGTCGACAAGAATGACAAGGTTGTGCGTTCGTGGCTGGTTGCGGGCAGCAAATACAACAACGAGACGCCCGGCGTCCATCAGGTCTACAGCCGTAGCGAGCTGTCCACGGCGTGGAACGGTAAGGCCTACTTGCCGAAGATGATCCGATGGCTGAAGACTGACATCGGCGCCATCGGCTTCCACGGCATCCCCCGTCACGTCGCCGACAACTCGCGCTACATGCCTGACTCAGAACTGGGAACTCGGCTGTCGGGCGGCTGCCAGCGTCAGGCCGACGCCGATGCCACCTTCATGTGGGACTTCGCCCAGATCGGTACCAAGGTCGTCGTTCTCTGACCGGAGTCCGGTCTGGCCAACATCAACCCCAGACGCGAAAGAACCGCTCACCCCGAAGGATCAGCGGTCCATTCAACTAGCGATAGCTAGTGGGTGTCAGAGAGGCCTGACGTTTTGTGCTTCCTCGCCCTTACGGCCGGGAGCGATGTCGAACTCGACACTCTGGCCCTCTTGCAACGACTTGTAGCCATCGCCTTGAATGTTGGAGTAGTGAACGAAGACGTCTTCGCCACCCTCGCGCGCAATGAATCCGAAGCCCTTCTCGGCATTGAAGAACTTCACGGTACCTGTAGTCAACT
>JBDTYA010000158.1:0-2591 GCA_040005915.1 Ilumatobacteraceae bacterium | reverse complement strand
CGGCGCAATTCGTGGACAGTTGACGGCTGGTCCGCCGCCGGCCGGAGAGGCTCACCTGTTGGCTGAGCCGCTTCGTGCCTATGACTCGCGCGACGCCGCCGGGCCGAAGCTCGATGCGTTGCAGACCCGCACGATCAACCTCGCCACCGGCAAGGATCACACGGGGGCCAGCGTCATCGCCGTGCCACCCGGAGCGACGGCGGCCATCGTCACGTTGACCGTCACCGAGACGGTGGGCCCTGGCGGCTACGTCAAGCTGTACAGCGCCGCCCTCACCGATGCCCCGGCGACCAGCAGCATCAACTGGGCCGGCAACAACCAGAACCTGGCGGTGACGACGCAGGTCGCAGTCGATTCGTCGGGCGCGGTGAAGGTCACCGGTGGAGCCAACTCCACCCATCTGGTGATCGACGTCATCGGTTACCTGTTCTGACAACCCGGGTCGGCGTCGGGCCCACCCGGGCCTGACGCCGGCACGAGGACCGGACAGCAACCACATCGCTAGGGTGGCTGGCGGATGCCTGCTGTCACGTTCCTTTTGGTCGCGGTCGCTGCGCTGTGCACGTTCGTGATCGCCGCAGTGGTGGTCGGCCGCGAGGCGCGCCGCCTCGACTCGGTCGCACCGCGATCGGTGTACATCGTCGATGAGGCGGTGGAGTTCGTCGCCGAGTACCTGCCGGCCAACACTCAATCCCGCCTGACCCCCGACGAGCTCGAGCAGTTGCTGACGTTCCACATGCGCTGGTTGCACAGCAAGGGCCTGCAGCCGTCGAACGTCGTCGATCGGCGCCAAGACATCTCCACACCGGTCGTCGTCAGCGAGGACACGTTGACAGGATTCCTGCTGGGCGAGGCTGAGCGCAACGGAATCGTCATCCTCGACGATGTCGATGTCGTCAACGTCGTCGACGCCCACCACGCCTACTTCGAGGCCATCGGCGCAGTGGGCCCGCCAGCCACAGATCCCGACGTCCCCCGCATCGCTGGGTCAGATCATCATGTTGAGGGCGTCGAGTAGTCGGTTTGCCAGGTCTTTGTCGCCGGTCACAGCGATCCGATCGAGTCGCGCCGCCGCGGGCAGCCGACCGGTGGCCAGCACCAGGAACGTTTCGCTGTCGAGGACGATGGTCGCCAGCGGCTCGGACGTTGCGGACTGCACGATGGCCGCGCGGCCGTTGGTGACCTCGCACACCACGTGACGGCTGACGTCTCCGGTGATGTCGAGCACCACGGCGCGACCCTCCGGCGTCGCTGCGCGTTTGCCGACCACGATGGGCAGCGTTCGCAGCAGTCGGTCGATCGTGTGCTCGGCGGCGGGGCCACCGAGATGCCCGGGCCTGCCGACCGCACGCCGCATGTCCTGCTCGTGGATCCAACAATCGAGGACCCTGATGTGCAGGAAGTCGGCCACGGTCCCCGGGCCCGTCGGCGTCGCCATCTCCTTGGCGAAGTAGGTGTCGTCGGCATTGCGCAGCGTCGCGATGCGCAGGTCGATCAGTGTGTTCCATTCCGAGAGCACTGCCGCCCCGGTCGATCCACGCCGGGCCTCGACCTCGGCCTCGTTGAACTTGCCGATCGGGTTCTTCACATGACCGCCGACCTCTGCCGGCATGTCGGCGTTGGGCAGGCCCTGCAGTGTCCGCTCGGTCCCGATCAGGTGGGCGAGGTTGTCCTGCACGGTCCAACCGGGGAGTTCGGTCGGCAATTTCCATTGTTGCTCGTCGAGCTGGGCGCCGAGTGCCGAGATCGACAGCCAGACTGCCTCGAGCTTGTCGACGGTTCGAATGATGTCGTGCGAGTTCATCGTCGCCTCACGGTGCAGGGTTCTCGATCGTCGACCATTCGCGAGCCGACAGGTACGGCTCGAATCGGGTCGCGATCATCTTCAGGTCGTCGCCGCGTTTCGGTGTCTTGATCTCGAACAGTCCACCGATCTCGGAGTACGTGTTGCACAGGTGCCACAGCTTGAGGGCCTCGGTGCCGGTCGGGGCCGGCACGACTACGGGTCCGAACACCGGCCGGCCGGTTGGAAACACGATGATCGGCACCCCGAAACCGCCGTACTGATCCACCGCACGATCGTGGTCGGCACGAACATCGTCGTGCGTCGTCGGATCAGCGATGGCCTCGTCCCACGCCGCGTGCGGCGCGCCGATCGAGTCGAGCAGGTCCAGTGCGATCGTACGGTCGTAGAACCTGCGACCGTCGACGTGCAAGGCCCGACCGCAGGCGTCGTACCAACGGTCGCACAGGTCCATGTCGATGCGGCGCAGCCAGGCGGCGACGCGCATCGGCGTCCACCCGTACGCGATCGTCCGCTCCCACGGGTGGCGCTTTCCGTCCGGGCGGTTGATCTCCTCCAACGAGAAGAATCTCCAGCTGATGTCGAGGCCGATCTGCGAGCGCACGTCGCGGATCCATACCGACGTCTGATACGCCCACGGGCACATCGGATCGAAGAAGAACTCGATCTCGGTGGGCACGGCCTCATCATCGCATCGAGGCATCGCCGCGCTAGCGTCGGGCGTCATGCAGCGACCGTCGCGCTTCGAGCACACCAGGTTCCTCGGCGACAAGCGCACGCAGTTGGT
>JBDTYA010000157.1:0-4633 GCA_040005915.1 Ilumatobacteraceae bacterium | reverse complement strand
TCTTCTGATCCTCTCAGGACTTCAAAGGACCTGATGCAAAACCCCGGCCGGTTCAGTTGTGGCGGGCGTTGATCAGATCAACATCGGGCTTGCGACGATCACGCAATTGACGACGACGGCACTCCAACGTTGCGACGTTGATCCGGGAGTCACACAGGTTCGACTGAATGTCTCGTCGTGACTCAACGAGGGCGGCGAGGTCCGCGGCACGGTCTGGTGGGGCCTCGTCGAGGACGGCTCGAAGTCGTTGGCGTTCGGTGAGCAGGTCGCTGGTCGACCATGCGGTGAGCGGCACCGTGACCATCTCGTCGAGGGCGAGGTGTTTGGCTCGGCGCTGTTGGACGGCGTGTGCCAGCGACTCCATTGGATCGGCCGGCGCCTGGGTGCGGGCGTGTGGGCCGTCTTCGATGTCGAGGATGCACGAGCGGGGTACGTAGAGCTGATTCGACACGCGACCGCGGCTGAGCGCTTCGTAGGTGAGTTCGCGGTAGAGCTGATCGTTGCCAAGGGTCATGGTGCGATCGCATGTCATCCCGTGGGCCTTGTTGACCGTCATCGCGTAGGCGTGCCCGACGTTGCCAGCGAGTAGATACGCCGCCGGCAACGTCACTTCTCCCCTGGCCAGGCTGACACGCAGTGTCTGCTCGTTCGGGTCGACGTCGATGACGACGCCACGGTTGCCGTTGCGAACGCCGAGTTTGCGGTTGTTGCGCAACATCATCACCGCGTCGCCGGCTTGGAAGGCGACGCCGTCGACATCGAGTGCCGGGCCGTGCAACCACCCCGCGTCGAGGGCGCGCATTCGGCCGCGCACGTTCAACTCGGCGACCTCGGAGCGTCGCCCGGCGAGCATCACCGCATCCTCGCCCCGAACCTGGGAAGCCCACCAGTCAGCGACGAGTAGACGTTTGGTGCGGTCCGCATCCTCGCCGATCGTGATGCGACCGTGCTCGTTGTAAACCGCCAGCGCGCGACCGGTATCGCCATCGCGCAAGTCGCGTAACGCGGCGCGCTCCCACTCCTCCCGCTGACGGCGATTGTCTCGCAACTCGATGATCGGCTGACGAGCAACGAGCGCCGCGAACAAGCCGCCCGCGGCGATCTCGGGGAGCTGTTTCGCATCGCCGACCAACACCAACTTGGCACCAGTACGGTCGACCTCGGCGAGTAGCCGGGCCAGGTCTCTCGTGCCTGCAGTACCGGCTTCATCGACAATGAGCACCGATGACGGGTCGAGGCCGCCAGGCTCACCGCGGTCGATGGCGATCAGCAGGCGAGCGATCGTGGTCGACGGAATCCCAGCGGCGTTCGAGAGCTCGTCGGCGGCGACACCGGTGTGGGCAGCGCCGGTCACGCGGAACCCGCTGCGTTCCCACGCTTCGCGCGCCGCAGCGAGCGCGTAGGTTTTGCCCGCACCGGCCGGGGCGGTGACGATGTCGAGCGTGTTGCCTGATGTGGCGACCTGCACGACAGCGCGAACCTGTTCGTCGGACAGCGACGGCGCGGTGTGGAGCGCGGCGAGGACGTCCTGCTCTGGACAGACGGCTCGGCCGGTATCGAGCATGTTACGGGCGCGGTCGATGGCGCGGCGTTCGATGTCGAGTAGCTCGAACGTTGACCACCGCTCCCCTGCCGGCAACACCGACAAGATCCGCCCAGCGGCATCCTTGATCACCGGACCACGCCCGGGCAGCCCAGTGAGCGGGGCGACGGCCAACCGGTCGAGGAAATGCTCCGCCAATATCTCGAGCTCCTCGATCGAGCCACCCGCCGGCAGCGCGTCACACCACGCCCGCAGCACGTCGTTGCGATCGAACGCCGACACATGCGCCGTCAACCCATCCGCGCCGAGCAGCCAATCCTCGATGGCACCACGCCCGCCATCGGACAGCGCAGCCGTCTCGGCCCGCCCGATGACCGAGGCGAGCTGATTGGGCTCGAAGCCGATCGCTCGCGCACGATCGAGCCACAACGCCCGCAGATCGGTGGGGGCGGCGTTGTGGTCCTTGGCTCGCCGGGTGTCGAGAGCGGCGACCATCGCGGCGCGAGGCGAGTGCTGGCCACGGATGTCCATGCGCTCTTCGATCTCGGCGCGACGAGTGGAGAACGCCTTCAACACTGCTGCGGGCACACCGGCGATGTCGGCGATCCCGTTGGTCACCGGCCCCCACTCGACGCCAAGGGCAACGGTGAGGTTGTGGCGCAGCTGCGCCTCGTACAGGTACCCGATGGTCTTGGCAGATGTGTACAACCATCGAGCGTCGAGCGTCGCCCACCTCCCGTCGGCACCGAGCACCATGTTCGGCACCAACACGTGAGTGTGCAGATGCGGGTCGGCGTTGCGGCTCGTTCGATGCCGAAACGCTGCGGCGATCAAGCCCTCGCCGCGAATCTGCTCGACACCACCATGGCCACGGCGAGACCACACCGCGTGCCGCTCCGCGAACTCGAGCGCAGCTTCGACGGCCTGGTCGTGGGCACCGCGTACCGCCCGTGCCGTGTCCGGATCACCGAGTCCGAACAACACGGACACGGACTTCGGCGCCCGGAACGTCAGGTCGAAACCAGGCACCCGATGCGGCTGGCCGAGCCGTGTCCCAGTCGCTGGGTCATGGCCAGCGAGCACCGCCCGCAACGCTTCCGGTGTGACCTCGCCACTGAGGCCAAGTATGCGATCGCTACTTGCGATCCATCGGCCGGGCGCTTCTCCGCCGACGTAGTAGTCCTCGACGCCCTGCGCTACAGCATTGAGGTAGTAGTCCTCCTGCCCGTGAGCGAGCTTCCACACACTCAGCACGGCCGAACACCCCGCGCGAACGCGCTCCGATGCACCGCCGGCACCATGGTGCAAATTCGTGACTTGAAATCGGGTAGTTCGCTCATCGTTCGGGAAGCGCTTTCAGGGGTCGATCGCGAGTGCGTCGATCAGGGACAGTTGGGATGGACGCGGTCGGGTGGACTGACGTCTTGAATGACTGTTCGGCTTTGGTGGTGCGGGTGTTGATTCTTGGACGGACAGGGCGAAGAGGTCGTGCGGCAACTTGAGTCGATAGTGGCTGGAGCCGAAACGCCCGTCGTCGGCGCGACTTGCGACGTACGTCACGAACTGTTCGGCGACGAGTCGTCTAAGCGCTCGGGCGACGGTGTCCTTGGCAAGATCGAGGGAGTCAGCGATGCCGCGTACTGATTCGTAGGACACGGTCTGGCCCTCGCGGTCGACGCAACTCGCAGCGAGGCATTCGAGCACGGCCCAGGCACTCGGCCCGACGGTCCGACGGACAACGGGCGCGACCGGTCCGAGTGTGAGCAGCGGCAGTTGATCAGTTGCTGTCAGCGAGGCCATACGACGTCCCGCCAGTCATGTAGCGAACCAGGTCGAGTTTGGCGACCCTCATCATCCGCTCGCCTGCCATGAAGATCGGCAAGCCTTCGCGGCCGTTCGTCGATCGGTACCGACGGGCCATTCCGTAGGCCACCCCTGGACTCACCCGCATGAATTTGGCGGCTTCGGGAATCGTGAGCACATCGGGCAGTTCGTCGAGTGATTGCTGGTTCATCGGGGCACCTCCTGCATGGTCCACCGTGGTGTTGACTCGTCTGGGGAGGAACAAACTACACTGATGTCGTTCAGAGGTCAACAGTCTTGCTGACTGGTCTATAGTTGGGTTCGGGGAAGGAGTGCCGATGAGTCGTAGAAAGCAAGCCGAGGTCGACGACCTTGTCCAGATCTCGCCGAACCAGGTGGTCGCGTTCAACCTTGCGGAAGCTCGCAACCTGCGTGGCTGGACGCAGGAGAAGGCGGCGGTCGAGCTCGAGCCATTCGTCGGTGCCCGATGGTCCAAGGCGACGTTCTCCGCTGCCGAGCGCTCCGTCGATGGACAACGAGTCCGCCAATTCACCGCCGATGAGATCGTTGCCTTTTCGCGATGCTTCCGCGTCCCGGTTGGGTACTTCTTCATGCCGCCGCGGCCGAGCCAATCCGAGACACCGCTGCGGCTGAAGTCAGCGGAGAACCCATGGGGCGGAATCACGCTGGCCGAACTCGTGGATGCCATCTTCGGGAAACCTGGCGAGGGTGATGTGATGTCGACTCGACTGCGGAGCTTTCTCAACGAGATTGGCATGACGGACCTCACCGACGCGCAAGATCAACTGACCTGGCGCGCCGAGGATGCGCTCAACGCCGTCGTGATGAAGGAGCTGGCTCGGTTCGACGAATGGCATGAGGCACTGACCGGGTTGGCGAGGCAGCTCCGATCGTGGCAAAGCGCGGCAAAGGCGACGGCGATACGCGACAGCCTGGCGAAGGCGGCAGCGGATGACTGACACCGCGACAAGCCGGAAGCGTGGCAACAGCAAGCCGAACGTGAAAAAGCGCGGCTCGACCTACACGTACTACGTCTACGTCACCGGACCCGATGGTGGGCGCGAGCAACACAGCAAGGGTGGCTTCAAGACCCAGCGTGAGGCGGAGGAAGCACGCGTGACCGCGGCTCACGCGCTGTCCAACGGCAGTTACGTGAAGGCGGAACGAATCTCGTTGGCCGACTTCCTCGTCGATGAGTGGTTGCCGTCGCGCCGGCCACCGGTGCTCGAGGCGAGCACGTGGCACTCGTACGACAGATACATGCGG
>JBDTYA010000156.1:0-1990 GCA_040005915.1 Ilumatobacteraceae bacterium | reverse complement strand
ACGTCGGGCCGACCAGGAGCGTCATCGAGTGGGCGCATCACCTGATCCTCCCGTGGCTCGCGTTCGCAACGACGTTCGCGGCGATCTACGCCCGCTACGTCCGCACGCTGACGATCGAGCAGCTGCAAGACGACTACGTGCGCACTGCCCGCGCCAAGGGCATGGGCACGCGGCGGCTGCTCGTGCTCCACGTCGGGCGCGACGAGGCGCCGGTGCTGATCCTGCTGCTCGGCCTCGATGTCGGCATTGCCCTCGGCGGGACGTTGTTCGTCGAGACCGTCTTCAACATCCCCGGGCTGGGCTACACGGGACTCAACGCGATCCAGAACCTCGACTATCCGCTCGTCACCGGAGTGATCACGTTCTCCGGGATCGTCGCAGTGGGAGCGAACACGATCGTCGACCTCTTCCACGCCGCCCTCGACCCCCGCGTCCGCGCCGTCACCGCAGCCGCGTGAGCGCTGTCGTCGTCCACACACCAGATCCACCACACACCAGGAGCAGCGAGATGACCAACCCCGCACCGAACCACCCGGCCACGAGACGGCGGCATGCCCGATCGACGTGGCTGGCCGCCGCACTCGCCGGCTCCGTGCTGATCGTCGCCTGCAGCAGCGACAAGAAGACGACATCGACAACCGCCGCCCCGGCGACCACCGTCGCCGCAACGGCCACGACCGCTGCCGGTTCAGCCACCACCGCCGCCGGCTCCACTGCCGGGTCCACCGGCGGCGCGGCGACGTCGACACCGGTCGGGACGGGCGGCGCGGCGACGACGACGGCGGCGAGCGGCGCCGCGCCGAGCGGCACCCTGAAGATCGGCATGGCCAAGGGTGACGTGCAGACGCTCGACCCGCAACGCTGGTACTCGGCGGCGACGTGGGGCCTCGCGAACGCATTGTGCACCACACTGATCCGCTATGCGGACGTCGCCGGCGCCGACGGGGCGAAGGTCGTGCCTGGCCTCGCCGACCTGCCGACGGTGTCGGCCGACGGCCTCACCTACACGTTCAAGCTCAAGGCGGCGAAGTTCGCCAACGGCGACCCGATCACGCCCGACGACATCAAGTACACATTCGAGCGGCTCATGGATCCCAAGGTCGACACCGGCACTGGCGGCTACTTCGAAGCGACACTGATGGGCGCCCAGGACTATGCCGACGGCAAGACGCCCGACATCGCCGGGATCACCACCACCACCGACTCGGTGGCGTTCCAGCTGACGACCGCCGACGGTTCGTTCGAGAACAAGATCGCACTGCCGACCACCTGCCCTGTCGGCAAGGACGCAGCGAAGGCGCCGAGCGACTCCGACGCATCGATCCTGCAGGAGTACGGATCCGGGCCCTACGTCATCAAGTCGTTCACCGATGAGCAGTCGATGCAGTGGGTCCGCAATCCGAACTACGACACGGCCACGCTCGGCGAGCGCGGCCATGCCGAAACGATCGACTTCACGATCGGTGTCGACCCGGCGCAGGCGGCCTTGAAGATCAAGGCCGGAGACATCGACGCCTACACGGGCAACTTCCCGACCGCCGACATCGTCTCGATCAGCAACGACGCCACGCTCAAGGCACAGCAGTTCGCGTCCGCCCGACCGGCCGTGCTGACGCTGTTCCTGAACAACGACGTCGCCCCGTTCGACAACCCGTTGGTGCGCCAGGCCGTCAACTTCGCGCTCAACCGCACCCAGATCCAGCGGGTGTGGGGCGGCCCGTCGGTCGGCACGCCAACCGACCAGATCCTGCCGCCAGCCGTGCCGAACTACCGCGAGTACAGCGTGTACCCGAACGCACCGGACCTCGACAAGGCCAAGTCCCTCATGCAGCAGGCCGGCATCACCACGCCGGTGAAGACCCAGCTGCGGGCACGAAACGACGACGCCGGCTTCACCGAGGTGGCGACGGTCGTGCAGGCCAACCTGGCCGAGATCGGCATCACCGTCGAGATCGTCGGTGCCACGGGCAGCATCGACTCTGCTGCGGAC
>JBDTYA010000155.1:0-5553 GCA_040005915.1 Ilumatobacteraceae bacterium | reverse complement strand
AGAGGGGGGTTTAAGCCCCCCGTGTCTGCCAATTCCACCACCCGGGCAGGTGAGCGGACTCAGGCTATTCGGATCGATCAGCGCGCAGGTGAAGCGGCGTCATCTGAACTCTGACCTAGCGTGCAGGACGATGCGGCTCGGAAGTCGACCACTGGCTCTTGCGGCCATCCTTGCCTTGGCCGCGTGCGGCACGAGCGCGGGAGTTCACACCAAGCGCGCCGATCCGATCGACGGCTCGACGACGGCGACGAGCGGGCCGAGCGAGACCACCGCGCCGGGTGACTCCACCCCGTCCACCGATCCGACGGACACGACGATCGCCTCCGCCGACACGCTCGATTGGGGACCGTGCGACGACCCGATCGCGCAGGATCCATCCCTCGAGTGCGCGACGTTGCCGGTCCCACTCGACTACGACGATCCGACCGGCGACAGCATCGATCTGGCGCTGATCAAGGTGCCTGCCTCGGGCGATCGCACCGGCGCGGTGCTGTACAACCCCGGCGGGCCCGGCGGGTCCGGCTTCGATTACGTGGCGGCCGGCGGCACGGCATACGTGCAGGGCCTCGACATCACGTCGATGGACCTCATCGGCTTCGACCCGCGGGGTGTCGACCGGTCCGGGGGGCTGCACTGCGTCAGCGATCAGTTCCAGGATCAGCACCTGTACATCGACGAAACGCCCGACACTCCGGAGGAGCAGACGCTGAAGGACGAGGCACTCTCGGGCTTCGTCGACGGGTGCAAGCAGAAGTACGGCGACACCCTCCGCTTCTATTCGACGGCCAATACGGCGCGCGACATGGATGCGATCCGCGGCGCATTGGGCGACGACCAGATCTCGTACCTCGGCATCTCGTATGGCACCTATCTCGGAGCCACGTACGCGACGATGTTCCCCGCTCGCGTGCGGGCGATGGTGCTCGATTCGGTCGTCGAGACCAACGGCGACACCGCTCAGCAGGCCTTCGAGACGCAGGCGGTCGGGTTCGAGGGGGCGTTCAACAACTGGGCGGCGTGGTGCAAGGCCCACACGACGTGTGCCTTCACGTCCGACGACATCTCGGCGCGGTGGGACACGTTGGACGCCCAGCTCGACGCCACGCCGATCGCCGGCGGCGACGGGCGCCTGGCCAACAACGCAACGATGGAGACCGCGACTCAGGCTGCGCTCTACAGCGAAAGCGAGTGGCCGGTGCTGGCCCAGGCACTTGCCCAGGCCGAGACCGGCAATCCCGCCGGAATCTTCTCGATCGCCGATTCGTACAACGGACGCAAAGCGGACGGCACCTTCAACACATTGTTCCAGTCGTTCCCCATCATCACCTGCGCAAGCGGTATGGGTGAGCCACGACCGGACGACCCCGAAGCACTCGCGGCGACACTGCGCGCCGAGGCGCCGCGGTTCGCCCGCAACGTGACGGCGAAGGACCTCACCGATCAGGTCGATGAGTGCACACAATTGGTCGGCGACGTGAAGCCGGTGGCCCTGTCGTACACCGGCGACGGACCCGTCGTGCTGGTCGGCGGCACGAACGACCCGGCCACGCCGATCCGCTGGGCCAAGAAGATGGTCGCCGAGATGGGGCCGCACGCCCGGCTCGTCACCTACACGGGCGAAGGCCATGGTCAGCTGTTGGCCAGCAACTGCGTCACCAACATCGAAGGTGACGTGCTGAGGAACCTGAAACTGCCGGCAGCCGACATGGTGTGCAACAGCGACCCGGTGATCGCCGAACCCGCTTGGTGGGCCGCGCTGCCGGTGCCGACCGGCATCTCGGGCGTCGTCGACCTGCCCGCCGTACTGTCGGCCCTCGGCGCCCCGCCCACGCAGGTCTTCGGCCAGATGCGCACGACTTCGTTGAGCGCCGACGACGCCGTCGCTGCCTACACCGCAGCATTGACCGGCGCAGGGTTCCAGAAGTTCGACGCTCCGCCGATCCTGCCCGGCGACGACATCGCCCAAGGCGCTTACAGCGACGGTCGGGACCGCACGATGGCCGTGATCGCCATGGGCCCGAAGGCGTTCGATGACGAGGCGTTGCAGAGCGCGAAGGTCGACGTACCGCCGGACACCACCGTCGTCTGGCTGATCGCCGTCAGCTGACTAGGCGACAGAGCGCAGCCGCGGAGCCTCGAAGCCCAACGCCTGCCACAGTTCGGCCCGCAGCCGGTCGGAGCGCGGGGGTTGTAGCTGGTTGGTGACGATCACGCCCTCGATCATGTCGCCGATGATCGCCGCCCAGGGCCGGCCTTTCAATTGCACCGCCACGACGGCGCCGTTGGAAACCCTGCGCAGCGACCGGTCGACGCCGGCGATCCGCGGCGGGCAGCGGAAGCCCGGCGCGACGAGTCCGCTACGACGAACCTCGCGACCGATCGTGCGGGCGGCATGGGCGAAGTCGATGGAAGTGTTGCTGACGGGCATGTGATCAGTGTCGCGCAGGGGTGTTACAACCGGCCTGTGACACCCCTTCGTTAGGGTCGACGACGTGGACGAACCGCCGCAACTCAATCCGGCGCAGCAGCGCACGCTTGCGCTCCTGCGGCGGTCGGCCGAGCCGACGATGTTCGACGCGGCGGTCGTCGACGATCTCCGCGAGCAGGCCAACGAGGCGTTCACACACTTCAGCGACCGCCTCGACGGACAGACTCTGTTCGTCACGAAGCACACCCTGGCCAGCGTGCACGACTGCGAAGTCCACTTCCTGGCGCCCGACGACTTCGAATGGACGCCGGCCAGGGCCCGCGGGCAGGTGGCGCACAAGGCGATACAGCTGATGCTCAACTGGCGCGGCGAGCCCAGCCCACGCGAGCTCGTCGACGAGGCGTTGGCGCGCTTGGGCGATGAGGAGCGCGACTTCGGCCGGTGGATCGCGGCTCTGTCTCCGGGCGACGAAGCCGACCTGCGCGGCGGCGCCGTCGAGCGGGTCAGCAAGTTCGCCGAGTGCTTCCCACCGCTCGATGTCCGCAGCAACCCTTCGACCGAGGCTGCGGCGCAGTGGCCACTCGACCATCCCATCCTGCTGCGGGCTCGTGTCGATCTGGTGATGGGTCGCCCCATCGGGCGCGAGAGCCGCAAGGTGATCATCGACCTGAAGACCGGCCGGGTCAGCCAGCGACATCGCGAAGACCTCCGGTTCTACGCACTGGTCGAGACGCTGGTCCGCGATGTGCCGCCGCGCAAGCTGGCCACCTTCTACCTCGACTCCGCCCAACCGATCGTCGAGGACGTGACGGAGGGCGTGTTGCGGACCGCCTTGCGGCGCACGCTCGACGGCATCCATCGGCTCATCCAACTGCGGGTCGAGGGCGAACCGGCATTGAAGAAGCCGGGCGTCTCGTGCCGCTGGTGCCCGTACCGCGGCGAATGCACCGAGGGCCAGACCTACCTGAGCGGAGGCGACGACGAGATCGAGCCGTGACGACCCGCGACCGCGATCCCGCGATGACGTGTACCCGGTCGGCGCCGCATATTTCCGAGACTACGAGCGGGGGTCCAGCATCGACTGGGCACCCAGCTGCCAGCTCAGGAAGGTGAGCACATCGGCGTCGTCGCGTACGCGCATGTTGGCCGGCTTGCCCTGACCGTGGCCGCTGCGGCCGCTCTGTCGCAGCAGGATGGGGCGTTGCTCCTGCGACGAGCTGGCTGCAGTGAGCCTCGCCGCCATCTTGCGGGCATGAAGCGGATCGACACGCGAGTCGCCCTCGGCAGTCGTGAACAACACGGCCGGGTACTCGGCGCCGTCGGTGACGTGGTGATACGGCGAGTAGGCGTGCAGCCATCCGAACTCCTCGGCGACCTCGGGATCGCCGTACTCGTCGGTCCACAGCCGGGCAATCAGGAAACGCGGGAAGCGGATCATGTCGAGCAGCGGGACCGCGCAATGGACGGCCCGCGCCAGGTCGGGTCGCTGCGTCACTGCCGCACCCATCAACAGCCCGCCGTTCGAGCCGCCCTCGATGGCCAGCAGGTCGGACGATGTGTAGCCCTGGGCCACCAGCCAATCGCCTGCGGCGTGGAAGTCGTCGAAGACGTTCTGCTTGTTGGCTCGCCGCCCGGCGCGATGCCAGGCCTCGCCGTGTTCGTACCCGCCCCGCAGGCCGGCGACGGCGAACACTCCTCCGGCCGCACACCACGCCGCGCCGCGGACGACCCACGCCGGCGATTCGGCGATCGCGAACCCGCCATACCCGGTCAGGATCAACGGCGTCTGCGTCGAGGGTTCGACGTCGGCGCGGTGCATGACGAACAGCCCGATATCAGTGCCATCGGGTGACCGGTACGTCGTCTGCGTCACGCTGAGGTCGGGCACGACCGACTCGTCGGTGGGCGCGGACCATCGTTGGGCGCGGCCATCGATCACCCGATAGAGCGTCGGCGGGGCGACGAACGAGGCCACGACGATGAAGGCGGTGCTGCCGTCGGTGTCGAGCGACTGAACGCTGATCAAACCGAGATCGGCGACGGTCGTATCGAGCGTTCCGTCGACGTTCCAGACCTCGACGGTGTCGACAGCGGCGTTGCTCGATACAGCGAGCAGTCGCTCGCCGTAGCTCGCCGCGCTCGTGAGCACGACATCGCGTTCGGCAACGATCGTTCGCCACTCACTGGGGTTGTCGAGCGAGGCGGCGATGATGCGGCCATTCGATGCATCGCGCGACGTGACGCCGTACAGCTCGCCCGCGTGGAAGAAGAACGACGACTGAGCCGCGACACCGCTGATCACCTCGCGCCACGCTCCGGAGGCGACATCCAGCAGGTGCGCGTCGATGCGATCCCACCCCACGAGCATCGTCACGAGCAGGTGGCGCCCGTCGTCGCTGACGACGACGTCGGGCCAGCTCTCCGGCGTGGGTAGGGCATCGAACACGATTGGATCGGTCGTCGGGTCGGTACCGAGCTCGTGGAAGAACGCGTGCCTGTTGTACGCGTCGTCCTCGGGGTAGCGCAGGTACCAGAAGCCGGAGTTGTCGGGCATCCAGGCGATCGTCGACGCCCGCGTGTTCGGGATCGAATCGGCGAGGTGGCGGCCCGTGGCGACGTCGATGACGGCCAGCGTGCTCTGTTCCGTACCTCCTTCGCTGAGCCCGATGGCCACCAACGACCCGTCGGAAGACGGTTCGTACCAGTCGATGGCGACGGCACCGTCCGCAGCGCGGTCAGCCGGATCGAGCAACGTGCGTGGCGCAACCGTGGGATCCGCGGCGGATTGTACGACGAGCGAGAACTGGTCGGCACCGGCAGCCCGCCCGAGTACGAACAGCGACTCGCCAACCACCCGGGCACCGGCCACCGTGGGCAGCGCCGTCAGCGCGGAGAGGCGCTCGTGCCACTTGGCCCAGATCGGCCGGGCTTCGAGCGCCTGGTTGGTTCGTTCATTGTGGAGCGCGACCCACGCTGCGACTTCTTGGGAATCGCCGTCCTCGAGCCACCGATATGGATCGGCTACCTGTACTCCGTGCAGCAACTCGACATCGGCGCCTCGCCGGGTCGGAGGTGCCGGAGGAGTCGTCGGCTCAGCCACGTCCCATGTTGGGACGCTTGCCGTG
>JBDTYA010000154.1:0-8666 GCA_040005915.1 Ilumatobacteraceae bacterium | reverse complement strand
CTCGCTCGTGGAGTGCGGCGGCGCACCCAGGTGGGCTTGAAACACTCCACTAGAAGAGGGGGGTGCGGTGGCCGTCGGCTCGGAATCGGAAATTGCGGTGGATCTCGCGGACGATCGTGCCGTCGGGGATGATCTCGGTGACATAGAAGTCGACGGCCATCGAGGCGATGTTGTTGTCGAAGTACGGCCGGCCGAACGCGACGTGAACGGCGAGTTGGCCGACGGCTTCACCACCTTGCCAGTCGACCCAGCCGACGGCGTTGTCGATGAAGAGGTAATGATCCTCGTCGTGATCCCAGGCGCGTCCTTGCCAGTTGCAGTAGAGGTGGTATTTGGCGCCGGTCGTCATGGCCATCTGCCAACGCAGGTGGTAGTCCTCCGGTTGCACGTCGTCGCTGATCGCGGCGATCGTCTGCTCGCCCATGTTGATGGGGTACGCACACGCCGCGATGGGCATGCTCAGCGGGCTCGTCGATGTGAAGACGGGATACCAGTCATCGACGATCCGGTTGTATCCATCGCTGAGATCGAACTGCGTACCGATCGTCACCGTCTGTCACTTCTTCTTGAAGAATTCAATCTCGGTCAACCCGAGGTCGGTGCCGTTCAGGGACTCGTAGATCGCCGTCACGGCGATCTTGAAGTGCTGGACGTCCTTGCCGTTGTGGATGGTGACGGTCTGTGGATCCGGTGTGTTCTTCAACTGCACCTCGTACGAGGCGCCGGTATCGAAGATGAACAACAACGTCTTCGGCCGGTGGTGGCCTTGGAAGTCGTCGGACGCGCCGGTGCGCACGATCACCTTCGCCAGGTCGACCTTGTCGGTCAACTGCACATCGAGCTCCGGCCTGAAGCCGTCGGTCGGGGGGGCGGTGAGCCAATACGTGTTCTTGAAACCGTCGACCGCCATCGTCGCCGGGTGGTCGGGGTTGCTCGAGACCTCGTTGGAGGTCGTGCCCGGGCCGACGGTGACCTGATCGAACTGCGGATGGATGATCGACATCACCTTGTCCTTGCCGCCGGTGTATCGATCGTTGACCCAGTTCCGGAACGGCGAATACACGCCATAGACGAGGCCGAGGACCAGCAGGGCGATTCCGCCGAACCGCCTGACCGGGCCGATGAACCTGGCGATCCCCTTGCGTTTCGGCTTCTTCTTGCCGCCGGCACCGGCTGTCCATGGACGTTCGCCGGCCATCGCCGACTTCGGCTTGCGGTGGAAGATCCGCTTCCACCAGCGGATGCGCACGACGACCGCGGCGGCCAGCGACGTGCCGCAGCGACTGCAGAACTTTCGCCCAGGAGGGTTCGCCTCCCCGCACTCGCCACAGATGAGGTCGCCCTTCTGCGGCGTGCGAGTGGGCTTGCCCGGTTGCACCTTCGGCGGCTTGCGCCGTTGCGCGGCCTGCGGCTGGATTGCCTGCGGTTGAACGGGCGCCGGCTGCCCGGCCGGTGCGACCGGCGCGACCAACGCCGCGGCTGCGGCCGGATTGACAACCGGGTCGGCGGGCCGCGGCGGTTCGGTGCGCGTCGGTAGAGCGGGCCCGCTACCGGGAGCCGAAGGCGCCGGTGGTCGCGCCACCAGTGCTGCTGCGATCTGTCGCGCCTCGCTGGAGCCTGGGCCGGCAGCGGGCATGACGGAGCCCGGTTGTGTGGGCGCGGCAGTGCCGGGGATCGGGGGCGCGCCGCTTGCCATCGGCGCTGCCGGAGGGCCTGGTGGTGGTCCTCCGGGTCGTGGTGGTGGCCCGCCGGGGCCTGGTGGCGGGCCGCCGGGTCGTGGTGGCGGGCCCGATGGTGGCCCACCTGCGCCTGGCGGCCCTGGTGGTGGTCCGCCGGGTCGTGGTGGCGGCCCGCCTGGGCCTGGTGGGGGGCCGCCGGGTCGGGGAGGTCCGCCTGCACCGGGAGGCCCACCTGGGCCCGCTGGTCGCGGTGGTCCGCCCGCACCCGGAGAGCCACCCGGCCCGCCTGGGCCAGCGGGGGTTGCCGACTCGAGCGGCTTGGCCTCACCGACGTCGGCGTAGATCACTGTCTGGATGCGCTCGTACAGCGACTTCTTGCGCTGCGTCTCCTCCGGCTCCTCGACGGGCGCCGGCGGGGCCGCCTGCTTCTCTCCCGTCCACTCGAGGAAGCTGCCGCACGCGCCGCAGAACGAGTCGGCATCGGCGTTCTTGAACCCGCACTCCTTGCAAACGATCATGACTCGCTCTCCCCACGCTTGCCCTTGCGGCGTTTGGCGATCTCGACAACATGCACGACGTGTGCAGGCTTGGCCGCGGCCACCATTCTGTCGACGGTGCCCTCATTGATGGTCGATGGGTCGTCGACGCTGACGCGCACCGCCATCCGTGGCTGGTCGTCGCCGGGGGGATCCGTGCCCGGTGTCAGCGACCACGCCGCGCCACCGCTCTCGGCGATCTCGACATCCCCACCCGTGTAGATGGCCAATTCAGCGGTGAGGCCGCGGATCGTTCCGCGCCAGCGATAGAGCTCGGCGATGCTCGCGATGAAGGCGCGGCTGCGGTCCAGCGGCCAACCCTCGTCGATCACCACCCCGACCCAACCGGCGAGCCACTCGAGGAAGTCCTCCGGAGCGAGCCAAGGATCGACGTAGGTGTCGAGGCAGTCGAGCGTCGTGAAGACCGGTGCCAGCACGTCGTCGAGACCACCGGTGAACTCGGCGGTGAACAGGTCTTCCTGGTAGATCCCCGGCAGCAACCCGACGATCGGCACAGGCGAATGGAGTCCTGCGATGGTGCCCCTCACGATTCGCCCTCGGCTTCGCTGGTCATGGTGCGACGACTCGGATCTGGTGCTCGTACGAGAACGCGACCGCGCTGGATGCCAGCTCGAGGCGCGTCGTCGCCTGACCGCGTTCGCCCGTGACCGGGTTGGCTCCGAACAGTCGGATCTCCTCGACGAAGTCGACCCCGCGGATTTCCTGCAGTGCGGTGTACGCCTCGCCGGATTGGATCGGTCGGCCCCAGGGCCAACCCTTGCCATCGGGCCCTCCCACGAGAGGGTTGAAGTACCGATGCAGAACGGCGGAAGCCTCCTCGCGGACCCGCACGACGCTGATCTTCGGCTTGGCCTTCACCTGAGCGACGACCGTGACACCTTGGTACACCGGCGGCTCGATGATGACCCTGGTGCCCACGAGTCGGGCTCCATCGAGAG
This sequence comes from Ilumatobacteraceae bacterium, assembly GCA_040005915.1. Taxonomy (GTDB): domain Bacteria; phylum Actinomycetota; class Acidimicrobiia; order Acidimicrobiales; family Ilumatobacteraceae; genus JAENVT01. The sequence goes on along the minus strand of JBDTYA010000154.1, from coordinate 5,492 downwards.
CGTTGAGGATGCGCTCCATCGTCTCCTCGGTCGGCACCAGATGCTCGAAGCTGATCTGCCCGTCGATGATGGGCGCCGCGGGAACAACGAGGATTCGCACGCTGCCGGCTTCGGCGCCGTCACCTGCAGGCAGGCACTTCACGCGGGCAATCTCGGGTGCCGCGGCGCGGGTGAGTTGTTCGAAGTCCTCCGCCGTCACCGCACGGTTTCGTGTGCGCAGCAGTATGGGGCCGCGGGTCTTGGCCGACTCCAGATCCTCGCCGTCGACACCGCCCGTTGCGGGTCCGCGGTTCTCGACCCCGGCGACGAATGGGATCGACGACTTCAGTGTTCGGATGGAGCCGACTCCGACGTTTCCGATGCGGCCACCGCCGGTCGCGTACGCCTCGATCTGCACGATGGCGCCTTTCGGCGCGACCGACCCGTATTGACGCAGCGACCCGTCGGGCTCGCGCACGCCAGGACCGAACGTGAGGACGCCGTGCACGGCGTCGAGGCTGAAGTGGTTGTCGGTCGGCGAGCTGTCGGCGAAGTGCTCGACCTGTGTCCACTCGGTCGTGCCCTCTTCCGAAGTCACCAGGACCAACAACGAATCCCCGGCCGGCAGTACCGGCGCGTATGCGGTCTTGAACGTCTCGCCCGGCACACCCTCGGTCACACCCAACGCCTCGTGCTCGACGATGTCGGCGTGAGCCGCATCGACGGTGCCGCCGATCGTGTCGGCGACGAGCCCGTGGATCATCGGGGCGGCACTGTACGACGGCTGACCCTCGACGGCCGCCACCACTCGGCCGCGCAGCCATCCGCCGCGCTCGCCGTCGAGCAATGTCGCGCTGTGCTGTCGCGGCACGTGAACGATGATCGACCCCTCGCGGTTCAACCCACCGGTGCCGTCCTCGCTGACCTCGCACGCATGCCATGTCGTGCCGTCGTAGGCCTCCCACAGCAGCGGAGGATCGTCGGGATCGACGCCGACACCTTCGATCGTGCACTGGAACTGGAGCCGGACTGCGCAGCGCGGCACCGCTTCACTGAGCCCCACCACCAGTGCATCACCGGGTTCGGGTGGATTGCTGAATGCCGCGAACGGAACTCGCAAGCGGAGTTGATCGGTCCGATTCTCGCGGCCTTCGTTGCCGTTGGGCACGGTCTGCACCGAACCCAACGTGCAGGCGACGATCGGCAGGTCTTCTACCGACGTGAACACGACCGGCTCCTCCGTCTCGGTCCGCAACGTCGCGGTGCGTGTGCCGCGCGGCAACGTCAGCGTCGCCTGGGCCGGCGATGAGAGGTAGAACGTCACGCCTGTGCGCGCCGAGGTCGCCGGGAACAGCTGCAGGCCGATCAGTTCGAGGAACTTCAGGTACAACCGGTCAGGGACGCGGTTGAGCCGGTACAGCAGGATGTCGGTCATGTAGGCGAACGTCTCGATCAGAGTCACGCCTGGATCCGACACGTTGTGATCGGTCCATGTCGGGCAGCGCGCCATGACCATCCGTTTGGCGTCGTCGACCAATTGCTGGAATCGGCGATCGTCGAGATCTGGTGCGGGCAGTGCCATCAGTAGTCACTTCCATCGTCGGGGATCGTGTAGTAGGGGAAGACGAGGTTGCGTCGGTCGTTCGTGCCTTTGACCGCGTACTCGATGTCGATGAAGACGAGCTCGTGGCTGTCGACATCCGGTGTCGCTGTGACCTTGACGATGTCGACTCGCGGCTCCCATCGCTGCAGTGCGCTCCTCACCTCGAACGCGAGCGCGGTAGTCATCTCGTCGTCGACACTGCGGAACACGAAGTCGCGAACGCGCGATCCGAAGTCGGGCCGCATCGGCCGCTCGCCGGGGTACGTCAACAGGATGATACGCATCGAGTCTTCGAGCTCGCGCTCGCGCCGCACCATCGCGATGCCGCCCGATGCGGTGAGCTGCGGGGGGAATGCCCACCCGGTTCCTACGAAGTCATGATCTACCGGCATCGTCGTCTCCCTAGTTCAACTTCACCATCGAGCCGCTCAGCTCGACCAGGCCTGCTCCGCCGTCGACCTTCACACCGGCTGTGCCCTTGATCTCGACGTTGGCGGTGCCGCCGTCGATGACCACGCCCATGCCGCCCTTCAACGTGAGCTTCCCCGGAGCCGAGGCCTCGATGGTCACGTCGCCGGCGCTCTTCACCGTGATCTCCCCGCCCTGCGACTTCTGCTCGATGGAGATCTTGCCGATCGGGTTCAGCACCCCACCGTCGCAGACGATCTTCAGCTCGCCGTTGACGACATCGAACTGGATCTCCAACTTGTGATCGGCGTCGCCGAGCAGGATCGTGCTCTTCGTCGGCGGGTTGGGCGTGAGCGGGGAGGGGATCTCGTCCTCGAACGTCAACTGGTTGCCGGTGCGCGACACGATGCCGCGCTTGGCCACTTGCGCGGTCGGTCCCGCGGCCTTGACGGCGGAGCTCAGCAACGGATGTTCGGTCTTGCCGTTGATCAGCCCACCGAGCACGTACGGCCGGCGAGTGTCGCCGAACTCGAAGCCGACGAGTACCTCGTCGCCGACCTCGGGAAGGAACAGGTTGCCCCACTCCTTGCCCATCCCGATCTGCACGACGCGTGCCCAATCGGTCTCGTAGAACGGCGCCAGCCATGGGAACCCGAGCTTGACGCGGCCCCACTTCTTCGGGTCGTTGTTGTTGGTGACGACTCCGATCACGTTGCCGGTGATGGTCGAGGGCCGGACACTGGCGCTGCCCAGCGACGTCAGGCCGAGCAGTGTGCGGTCGTGGCGGCCGCTGACCTCGAAGTAGGTCGAGTAGCCGCCGATCTCGGTCTCGAAGATGTGGCGCGCCGCGGTGACGATCCACTCGCCGCTGAACTCCTCGGCGACGCCGCCGATGACGACCTTCTTGCCAGCCTGCACACCCGGGTTGCCGTAGCACGTCCCCTCGGCCTCGAGGATGGTGCTGGCGAGATGCTCGGCAACGCCCTTGGCCATCTCGTCGACCGCCGACGTCGTCGGCGAGCCCCAATCGAGCGGACGGTTGGCGATCACCCTCGCGGTCGGGCTGGTCGGCAACCCGAGGCTCGGCAGTCCGGGGATCTTCGGGAGGGTCGGCATCGGGAACGGCAATCCCATGAACGAACCGGCCAGCGCCCCGGGGTCCGGATCGTCGTCGAGCTTGGCGGTACCGGTCTTCAACGGCGCCGATCCGACGACGACCTCGGCGGTCTCGTAGTCGTAGACGCGGACCTCGACATCGGACGGGATGTTGGCGGCGCTGCGGCGCGGCCGGAACGACTGCAGGTTCTGCTGGAACGTCAACGTCGGCGGCGCGTCACCGGCCAGGCTCGACACGGCTCCGGCGATGGCGCCACCGATCCCGCCCCCGCCGCTGGGCTTGGCGCTGGATGCCTTGCGGAAGAAGAACTTGCCCTGCGCGACGCCGGTCTCGAAGCCGATCTCCTGGGCGCGCCCGCGCAAGAAGTCCCAATCGGTCTGGCTGATCTGCGAGACGTGGCGATGAGTGGTCGCGGTGTCGTCGATCTCGGTGTTGGCACCGGAGAAGCTGGCCTCCTTGGCGATCTTCGCGGCGATGTCGGAGTCCTTCATGTCGACGAAGGTGCGCGTGCGGCTGGACCGTTGCAGGCGATGTGACTTCTCGTAGCCGCGGATGATCGTGTAGATCGTCAGCCCGTGGTACTCGCCCTCGATCGAGGTCACCTCGCCCTTGATCAGGCATGCGGCCTGAGGTGTTCCCGACGCGCCGCCGTATATCTCGACGAGGCTGCCGATGCGAACCATCGAGTGCTCGATCACCGAGTTGTCGGTGTCTTCGAAGGTGAGCTCGAACATGTCGGGGAGATGCAGGCGTGTGTCGACGACCGTGCGCTTCAGCTTCGGCGCGACCGTCGGGATCAGGTCGACCGAGTTGATCGACACCGTCGGAACGACGGTTGCCGAAAGATCGGTGAGGTCGGGCATCAACGACAAGTCAGATCACCGCTTCCCGACGATCTCGTTCGCGTTCGGGAGATAGACCGTGTCGCCGGGCTTGACGCGGAATGGATCGTCGATCCCGTTTGCCTCGGCGACGCCGCGCCACAGCTTGGGACTGCCGTACGCCGCTGTGCTGATGGTCTGCACGTTCTCGCTGGCGCTGACGACGTGCCGTTGCCGCCCCGGCAGGCCACCAGAAGTGGGGTTGGTCGGGAGCATGCCGAAGATGTTGGCTTCCTCCTGCACCTTGAAGGCGATCTTGGCGCGGTCAGGGCTGCCCGATGAGTTGAACCGCTCGAAGTTGACGGTCACCGAGGTCAACGTGCAGCGCATGATCTGCGTGCCCCACTGGAAGATCAACGCGGGCGGCTTGGCGGCGAGGTTGATTCGGCCGCCGGTCAGCGCGCCGACGGCTGCGCCGATCAACTGGCCCAGCAGGCCGCCGCCCGGATCCATCCAGTCGTAGAGCTGAGCCGAGCGATCGTGGACGTCGTCGCCGACGAGGTACCCCTCACCCGCGAGCGACTTCGGGGGAGCCTTCAACAGGATCGACGGGGTCGAGCCGACACCGGCCGGCGAAGCGGCTGGATTCGTCGTGTTGCGCGTCTCGCGCGCGTACTTCAACGACTCCGGGTTGAAGTCGAACTCGACCATTTCGAACGGCAACTTCTCGTTGATCAGTTTGGCTTTCATCGCGTCTCCTAGAGGAAGCCTTCGTGGACGAGCTCGAGAATCTCGGTCGCCACTTCTTTGCCTGTTGCGGTCAGCGTCGGGCCCTTCCACGAGGCCGGGCGGGCGCTCGCGAACGTCCACTCCGACACGGTCTGGTTGTGGCTGTCGCGCAGCGTGACCGTGGCCGTGCCACCGTCGGTCGCGTCGATCATCGATCGCAACCAGGTCATGACCTTGCCGCTGTCGCTGGCGGTCATCGCTCTTTTCAGCACGAGGTGCGGATAGTTGACGCGGTCGGGCAGGTACACCTTGCAGTCGTTGTTTCCGCCGACCTTGATCTCCTTCAATCCGAAGTCGACCTTCAACCCGTCGCACGACGACCAGGCACCCAGATCGATGCCGTCGACGACAACGTCGAAGCGCATGACGAGCCCATATTGGGTCGAGTCGGTGAGAGGCATTCTGCGATCGACCGATCAGGCGATGTCGTCGTCGAGGAAGCCGAGGTGCACGACCTCGAGCTGTTCGGTGGCGATCTTGCTGGTCCCGGCGTCGAAGCCGCTGACCGACCACTTCGACGGCATCGCGCTGCGCATCTCCCATGTGAAGACCACCTTGTCGGCGCTGTCCTTGAGTTCGACGACCATCAGCCCTGGCTTGTGGTTCTTGGCGGTGTCGCTGAGCCACTTGCGCACCTTCTCGGTGTCGGCTGTGATGGCCCGGCTCAACTTGACGGTCGAGTACTTGGTCGCGCCGGGGGCATACCAGCGCGAGTTCCACGCGTCGCCGGCGCGGTACTCGACGACGTCGAACGTCACGTCGAGCCCGTCGACCT
>JBDTYA010000153.1:0-19090 GCA_040005915.1 Ilumatobacteraceae bacterium | reverse complement strand
CGGGCGGTCAGGCGACGATGCGGGCGCCGGGCGGAAGCTGCGACAGCAGCGGCTCACTGACCCAACACCGGGTCAGGTGCAGCGTGCTGCGGATCCGGACCACGCTCTTCGGCTCGTCGACCGCCTTGCCGCACATGCTGAGTGCGGCCTTCACGCAGTCCTCTTCGGTGGGCAGCACCATCGGCATCCGGCTACGCCGGACTCCAGACGGCCCGGCGGTGAAGCAGTTGACGTAGGTCTTCTGCCAGTTGATGCCGGCAGCGACCGACGCGGGGATGAAGTCGGCGAAGCCGATGCCCAGCACGTTGCCGCCAGACGCCTCGGTGATTCCCAGTAGCACGATGGTGCTCACCCGCGGTGAGTCGAGGTCGGCAAGGCCGTGCACCCAGAAGCGGCCGGTGACGTTGGGATCGAGGGTGGTTCCGCTGATGTCCTTGCCACCCTGCTCGATGATGAGCACGTCGATCACGGGGAACGGCAGCGGTGGCACGAGGTCGCGCGCCTCGTTGGTGAGGCCGATCTCGGTGTCGGTTCCGACTTCGTCGGCGGTGAGCGCACGCACGTCGACGACCTGACCGTCGGCCGATTCCAACGAGCCGACCCCACCCAACAGGCGTCCGGTGCCCTTCAACGCAGCGATCCCGTTGAGCAGGCGGTTCCGCATCTCGAGAGGACCGCAGGCGTGGATCTGAGCAGCGCCCGGCTGCTTGCCGAACCCGACGACCGCCATCTTCGTCAGACCGCTCTCGATGGGTCCCTTGAAGCAGGTGTGGGGCTTGATGCGGTTGACCGGCATGATCCGATCGGCTCCGGCGGCGTTGCGATCGAGGTACAGCGGCATGCCGTCGGGTGTACGGGCGACCTCGACGGTCTCCATCGTCGCCCTGATCTCGCAGCCGATCGCGTCCTCGGTCATCCCGAGCGTCTCGAGCATCGACCGTTGGCCTTCGGCAGTTGCCCCGCCGTGACTGCCCATCGCCGGCACCACGAACGGCACTGCGCCCAGTTCGCGCAGACCACTGATCGCACCACGCAGGAGTGCGACACGTTCGACCAGCCCGCGACTGCCCGCGCCGACCGCCACCGTCATGCCTTCGGAGATCGCGCCCGCCAGGCGATCGACGACCTGTCGATGCGCAGTGCCCTCGACATCGCCGACCGGGTCGGGCCGGGGGAGGGCGAGCGCCACCTCGGTGAGCGCGGGAATTGCGAGATCGGGATGGAAGGGAAGGTCGATTCCCTCGAGCAGCTGTTCCCAGGGGTTCACCGGCCCGACGCTAATGCGGCTGGTCGGCGGGTGCCACACGAGGCGGAAAGAGACCAACGCCACGGCCGCGCAACGGTCACAATGTCAGCGTGGAACCAGTTGACGGCGTGTACCGGACCCCGCGCGGGTTGCGCATCTCAGCAGACGCGGTCTCCTGGTCGGCGACGCGTTCAGGTGGTCCCGGCGGGCAGCATGCAAACACGTCCGACACCGCTGTGACGATCACCATCGACGTCGATCGAGCCGCATTGAGCGACGTGGTTCGTGACCGGGTCCTCGCCGCGTACGGCCCGACGATCACGGCCTCATCCGCGGATTCGCGCTCGCAGTTCCGCAATCGTGCGACTGCCTGGGCCGCTGCACTCGAGCGCCTCGACGCGGCAGCCAAACCGCCCCCGCCGCCGCGTCGGGCCACCCGTCCGTCGCGGTCGGCCGTTCGCAAACGACTCGTCGCCAAACACCAGACCTCGCTCCGCAAGCAGGAGCGCAGGCGGCCGTCGACCGACGAGTGATCCCGGCTCTGCGACCCTTGTGTCCCCGACGGCAAACCTCAAGATCTCGTCAATCGGTCTTGCCCGGCGTACAACACGACACCACTGAGAGTGAGAGAATTGCACACTCTCTGTCGAACAAGTACTGTGCGGTGAGAGCGCAGGACGATACGGGGGTCGATGTGATCGATATCACTCAGATGCAACACGGAGCCCTCCTTCGGGGTCGACATGTGAATGCCAGCGCCAACCGGGAACGCAGGCGCCAGCAGCGCCTGCGCCGGCTCCTCGTGATCCTCGGCGTTCCGCTGCTGTGGTACTGGTGGCGGCTGCTCGGCGGCGACCCGGTCAGCCCTGGCATCCCGCCGATCATCCGCGAGAGCCCAGAGCTGGCGCTCCTTGCCATCATGCTCGTCCTGATCACCGGCATGATGATGATCCCGCTCCTCGCTTCCGCCCGCTCGCCGCACACCGTCCTGCGGCCGTCCGACTCGACCATCCGCCTTGCAGATGTCGTCGGCGCCGAGGCCACCCGCCGGGAGGCCATCGACACGCTGAACCTGTTCCTCAACCACGAGACGTTTGCCGAGGAGATGGGCGGCTCGGTACGTCGCGGGGTGTTGTTCGAGGGGTCCCCGGGAACGGGTAAGACGTACCTCGCCAAGGCCATTGCCGCCGAGGCAGACGTCCCCTTCCTGTTCGTCTCGGCCAGCGAGTTCCAATCGCATTTCTACGGGATGACCAACCGTAAGGTCCGCAAGTTCTTCAAGGCGCTGCGCCAGGCGGCGCGCGCCGAGGGTGGCGCGATCGGATTCATCGAGGAGTTCGACGCGATCGGCCAGGCGCGCTCCGGAATGGGCAACGGTGGCGCGGGCGACGCCGGGATCGTCAACGAGCTGCTGGTGCAGATGTCGAGCTTCGACCTCCCCACCGGCTGGGACAAGCTGAGGAGCAAGCTGATCGATCGCGTCAACCTGTACCTGCCGCCTGCCAAAGCACTTCACCGCCCGAGGACCATCCCCGCCAATGTGCTGATCTTCGCCGCCACCAACCGTGCCGACGGGCTGGATCCGGCACTGATGCGCCCAGGCCGATTCGACCGCACAATTCACTTCGACCTCCCACCGCGCGCCGACCGGATCGCGATCGCCGCGTACTACCTCGAGAAGAAGTCGCACGAGCCATCGGTGAACGCCGTTGCCATCGCCGATCGCACGGCCGGCTACAGCCCGGTGCGGATCGAGAAGCTGCTCGACGAGGCATTGATCATCGCCCTGCGCAGCGGACGAAGGTCCTTGGGTGTCGAGGACCTCGTCGAGGCCCAACTCATCACCGAGGTCGGCCTCGCCCAAGACGTCGGATATCTCCCGGACGAGCGTCGGCGAATCGCGATCCACGAAGCGGGTCACGCGGTCATCGCCGTGCTCGTCGGCCGCGACGTGCGCGTCGCGTCGATCATGCGCCGTTCGAGCTCGCTCGGTCTCGTCGCCCACGACGATGGCGAGGAGCGACACCTGAAAACCCCGTCGGAGCTGCGCGATCTCATCGTGGTCGCCCTCGGCGGTCGAGCCGCCGAGATCCAGGAGTTCGGCGAGGCGTCCACCGGCATTGCCTCGGATCTCGGCGCGGCCACCAGCATCGCTGCTCAGCTGATCGGCTTGGTCGGCGCGGGTGACAGCCTGCTCAGCCTGGAAGTCGCTCAGATGCACATGGCCGGGAACATGGCCGCCAAGGTGCTCGCCGACGAGCACTGCCGAGCACAGGCCGACGAGATCATGTTCAAGGCCGCAGACAGATCGGCCTGCATGCTGCTCGAGCACCGCGGCGCATTGCTAGCGGTTGCCGACGCACTCTGCGCACACGATGAGCTGACCGGTGATCTCGTCCACGAGATAGTCGCAGCTGCAGTCTCGACCGCCGATCAGTAGCAGTCGGCAGTGTCTGAAGTAGCCGGTTCAGCTCGTCGAGCCGCCGGTGAGCGGCCCCAACGCTTGCGCGCCGCCGGCATCGGTGCGCTCGGCGCGACGTCGCCGACGCGCTCGATCACCCAGACTCCCCCGTCGTCACTGAACGCGTGTGGCGCGACGAGCGGCTGGACCTGATGAACGCGTCCGGCCAGCCCTGCCGCGGCGACCGCGGCTCCGAGCGCGCCGGCCAACCGAGGACCCCAGGCGGGGTGGGTGTCAGGGAACTCGGGATATGCGTCGCCGACCAGGCTGAGGCCGAGCGACACCGCCATTCCGGCCGGCTCGTTGACGGTGACCGCGAGTTGCGCCGGGTCGAGCAGCCGCTCGCGTAGGTCTTCGATCGAGGCCGACCAACTGGTGGCGAGCAGCTCGGTGCGCTTGGTCTCGAACCGTCCTTCGGCGACCGGGGCAGCGGCCAACACGAGATGGTCGTGAACGACGGCGATCCAGGGCTGAGCGTCGCCCCGGCTGCCGATCAGTCGCATGGTGTACGCCGGCACCAATCGGGCGATGGCCATCGGCGTCGGTTCGATCGACTCGAGATCGAAACCGGCTTGGCGGACGAACCGCTCGACGCGCCGGTGATGGATCATGTCGGTCCTCAGGTGGGCGAGCAATCGCCGGGCGCTCGAAGCCATCTCGATCGTCGCCGACGTGTCGGTGAGCTTCGACCGGTGCAGGTTGAGCTCGGTCGTGCTCCAACCGGTGATGTCGAGCGACTGGATGTACGAGTCGTGTCGCCACATGCAAACCCGCGTCGGTTGCCCGGCCTCGTCGAGCAGGCTGCGCAGCCGGGTGAGGCCGTCGAGCAACAGCAGGTCGTTGTTGGTGTCGCAGGCAACGCCGGCCACCTTGGCGACACGGCCGGGCGCATCCTGTTGCAGGCGTACGCCGCGCAACGCGTCGGGCAGGACCTCGATGCCGATCCCGTCGCCGCGCCGCATCATGACCCGCCGTCCTTCAGCGCTCGCGTGAATCGGTTCGGCTGTATCGGCTGCTCGTCGTCGGTCGGGCCGGCCACGAGGACAGGGATGGAGCGATCGTCGTCGATCATCAGGCCGCGTCCCAACGTGGGATGCGATGAGTTGACCCGCAGATGCAGCCCGAACATGGCTGCGTCGCCGGCGAGCGGGCGGAGGATGACGGCCGTGCGCGAACGACGCAGCGGCGCAGTCCAGTGAGTCGGCAGTTCGAGGTCGCGAGTGCGACCGGCAGCGACGACGACGAGCCGCGGATCGTCGAGCGCGGCGAGCCGCTCGAACACCGCACCGTCGAGTCGGTCTGCATCGTCGACCAGCACGAGTCGCGTGCGTTCGGTCTGCTCGAAGAACTCCGACGCCCATTTCTCGATGCCGGTGAGCGTCGTCGCGCCGGTCAGCCGCGGCAGCAGCAGCAACGGGTTCCACGTCGAGGCGATCGCGTGGATCGCGACGTCGGCGCCGAGCGCCAATGCGCAACGGGCGATGTTGGCCAGGACCGTCGACTTGCCGCTGCCCGCGTCGCCGAGGATGAGGGCCCCACCCGGTCCTCGTACCTCCAACACCGCCGGCCGCAGGGTTCGCGTGTCGAGCCCGATGGGGAGGCGCCACCGTTCGTTCTCGAACTCGGTGGCCGCCATCAGCTCCGCTACCGAGACGCCCTGTGGTGTCCGCGAGACCGCGGTCGGCAGGTTGGCGAACTGGCGTTGGTCCGTGCGTTGCGCGACGGTGGCCGCCAGGTCGGTGATGGTCGCAAACTGGATCTCGACCATGTCCGGGAGGGTGATCGCCCGACCGAGCACCTGCACAGGGACGCGACCGGTGTCGATGCCCATGGCCCGGTAGGTGGTGCGATCGTCGAGATGCAAGATGATCCGCTGCTGGAACTGGCCCAACATGCGCGCCGGCGCAGCCTGTTCGCTGGCCGAGCTCATCAGGGTGGTGATGCCGTTGAGCGGCCCGCTGCTGACGATCCGATCGAGCATGTCGCGGCCCTGCTCGTACTCGCCGCCGACTTCGAGGGTTCGCAACAGTGAACCGATATCGCTGACGACCAGGACGATGTGGACCTCCGCCGCCGACGATTCTTCGCGGTGGGCGCGGTGTTCGAGCTCCTCGGTGAGCAACATGAGGACCCGCAGGATGCGGTCGGGATCATCGGTCGATGCAACGGCGCCGCAGGCGGGCAACGACTCGAGTACCCCCAATCGGCTCAGTTGCCCCGGCGCCGAGTCGATCACGTAGCCGTGCAGGCGGTCCGGTGACATTCGGTCTGTGGCTGCGATGAAGAGGGTGGCCAACGCGTTGGAACGTTCGGCCGGCGTCCCCCCGATTATCAACAGGTTTCCGTCGTGTGCCGGATTCCATCGGCGGGGGTTCTGGGTGTGGTCGTCGGGCAGATCACACAGGGCGAAGGCCGCACCGTCGGCGTCGGAGGAGTTGGCCCGAGGCGAGGAGATCTGCTCGTACGGCAGCTCGAGAGGCAGGTCGGGGCACAGGATCGGCTGACGCTCACGCTCGATCTGCTTACCTTCGGCGTCGGCGATGACGTCGATGAGATGACGCAGCCCACCGTCTCGACGCGGCTCGACATCGACCGGGCCGTCGGCCGGTCGCGACGTGAACCTGCGTTCCGCCGAGTTCAGGTCGCGGGCGAGGATGAATGGTGTGATCTCCATCAGGTCGGCCGATTTCGCGGCCGCCGAGGCGAACTGCACCGGCACCGACCCGCCGTCACCGATCCGCAGCAAGCCGCGACCGACGGCGTGGAGCGAGATCTGCACCGGCTCGCGGCTTCCCATCAGCGCGACGGCTTCCACCGGGTCGTTCATCCGCAGCGCGAGCCGGATGTTGGCGAACGACTTCAGCGCGTTCTCGATCGAACGTGACATCTGCTCGACGGCGACGATGAGATGCACGCCGAGGTGGCGGGATCGATCGACGAGCTCGATGAGCTGCGGAAGGAACGCGGCGTGCCGCAGCATGACATCGTCGGCATCGTCGATGACGATCACCAGGCGCGGCATGGGGTGGGCGGCGTAGTCGGCGAGGCTGACGGCGTGGTTCTCGGCCAGCACGCGCGCCCGCCGATTGACCTCCGACTGCAGGGCGCGAAGCAGGCGCACCCCGCCGTGCTCGTCGAACTTGTCGACAGATCCGACGATGTGCTCGAGGCCGGTGAACGCGCCGAACGAGGTGCCGTCGGCCGGCTCGATGCAGATCACGTTGACAGCCGTGGTGTCGTTGGCCGCGATCAACGATGCCACGATCGTTCGCAGGAGGTCGGTCTTGCCGGACCGCGCCGCGCCGACGACCAACATGTGTGGGCCTTCGTCGATCAGATCGATCTCGATCGGGCCGGTTTCGCCGACACCGACCGGTGCGCGCAGGTGACGGCTCTTGTGCCCGACGCCCCAGCGCTCGCTGATGCGAGCCGCGTCGGGACCGTCGGGATCGATGAGCGAGGCCAACGAGACGGCCGCCGGCAGCAGGGCCTTCGCCGATTGCTGCACGGTGTGGTCCTCGAGCGGGCTGAGCTTGCGGGCCGCGGCGACGGCGACGTCGTGCTCGAGCACGAAGGGAACCACGTCGGTGACAGTCGGCCCGCTGATGGGGTAGTCGACCTCGGAAGCACCGTTGGCCTCGATGCGCACGACGGTCGTACACACTGCCGGCACGTCGTCGGCGCGGTCGGTGATGGCCACGAAACGAACGGGCAGCTGGGCCTCGGCGAACAGCCCTCGCAGCATCGCTGCCCGGCCTCGCCACAGGGCCGGGTCGTCGACGACGGCCAACGTCAGGCGGCTCGGTGTGATCGGCCGGCCCAGCGATTGGATGCTGGCAACGACCGTCGTGAGGGTGCGCTGGGCGTTGACCCAGTCGGTGATCGCCTCGTCGTCGCTGAGCAACTGCACGCCCTGCGAGGCACGGGCGTGCGGTAACCACTTGATCCATTCCCAGCGCGCCGCGCCGGCCGGAGTCGAGAGCACCACCACACCGAGATCTGCCGGACTGTGGGCGACACACGCTTGCATCACCAGTGCTCGCGCCGCGGCTCGGGCCTGCGGAGGCGTGCCTGCGAAGCCGACGCCGCGCTGATTGACGAGGTCGACGAGCACTGGCGCCGAGGGAAGGACGGACAGATCGCGGCGGTCGACGTGAATGCCTTCCTCAGGGATCCAACGCTGGTCGGCGAGGCCGACGCTGAACACGAACGCATCGTCGTCGGCCGGGCGGCGCTCCCACAGCCGCTCCGAGAGCTTCGTCGCCCGACGGATCACTTCGGCGAGATCGAGATGGGTTCCCCGGAGGCTGTCGAGATCGGCGTCGTACGCGACCTTGGCGGGATCGGCTGTGTCGAGCGCGGTCGGCTGGGCGGTCTCGGGGCGGTTGTTGCGCCGGCCGCGAGCGCGGCGGCCGGCGGCGCGGCTGCGACCGTTCGGCTCGGGATCGGCAGCCGGCTCGTCGCGCGGCACGCGCACGAAGTTGAGCTGGCCGAGGGCGGTCGGCAGCAAGGAGGCGGCGCGATCGTGGATGGAATTGTCGAGCCTGAAGACGCGGTGGCCGATGCGCAGGCGCTGGCCCTCCCAGCGCGCCGGGTTGGTGGCCGGATGCCCGTCGAGGTCGCCCTGGTTCGCAGCGACGGTGACCTGGTTGGAGTGCTCGACCACGATCTCACAACGCGGCACGAGCACCTGGTTGAAAGTCAGCGGGGCCACGTTGGCCCGCCGCGCGGTCCCGAGCGAGTACCGACCGGGCTGCAACGGCCGGCGATTGCCTCCGCCCTCGCCCGCTGCCTGCACCAGGGTGATGTCGCCGTCGTCGAGTCGTTCGAAGGGGGCGACGACCTCGATCAGCGACCCGGTGACCAGGCCGGCGGCGGTCATCAGGGTACCCGTGGGGGTCGCCCGACCGTCGATGTAGACGAGGCTGGGCGGAGCCGCGCTGAGGACGCGGCCCAACAGGTCGCCGACGGTGACCGACTCGTGGACGGCGTTGACCGATATCTCGGCCTCGCCCTGTGGTGTCGAAACGATCAGATCCATGTGTGCGGGCGCGACCGTAGGTGTGTTCGGGGCTCGAAGACGTACACGGGCCTCATGATCTTGTTATCGGTACGACAGGTCCACGAGATAACCTCAAAATTCAAGACAACGTCAAGTTCTGGCTTTCACAATCTGGCGGTACCCGCAGCCAGGATAGATGAGCGATAGCATCACCCGCCATGGCGGACCAGGTAGCCAGCGTATTCCACGCGTTGATCGACAATGTCGAGAGCATCGTTCGTGGCAAGGCCGAGTCGATTCGACTCGCCTTGTGCTGCCTCCTCACCGAGGGCCATCTGCTGATCGACGACGTTCCGGGTACGGGCAAGACGTCGATGGCCAAGGCCATTGCCGGATCGATCGCCGGTTCGTGGAAACGCGTGCAGTTCACACCCGACCTGCTGCCCAGCGACGTCACCGGCGTGATGGTGTTCGACCAGCGAACGTCGTCGTTCTCCTTCCGCCAGGGCCCCGTTTTCACCAACGTGCTGATCGGTGACGAGATCAACCGAGCCAGCCCGAAGACCCAGTCGGCGCTGCTCGAGGTGATGGAGGAACGACAGGTGACCGCCGACGGCGTGCCGCACCTCGTCCCACGGCCCTTCTTCGTCATCGCCACGCAGAACCCGCGCGATTTCCACGGTACATTCCCGCTGCCCGACGTGCAGCTCGACCGTTTCGCGATGAAGCTGTCGCTCGGCTATGCCGACCAGGCCACCGAGGTCGTCGTGCTCGAGTCGTACCGTCGCGAGAACCGCGATCGCGGGGTCCCTGCGGTCACCAACGCCACCCAGCTCGAGCAGTTGATCGCGGCGATCGAACAGATCGAGGTCGTGCACAGCATCAACGACTACATCGTCCGGCTGGCCAACGCCACCCGCGCCCACCCTGACCTGCGGCTCGGCGTCTCGACCCGTGGCACGCTGTCGCTGATGCGTGTCGCCAAGGCCTACGCGGCGTCCGAGCAGCGTGGCTACGTGACACCCGACGACATCAAGACACTGATCGAGCCTGTGTTCGGTCACCGGATCTCGTTGAGCTCCGAGGCCGAACTGCGCGGTGTGCGCAGCGAGCAGGTGCTGGCCGAGATCGTCGACGAGATCGCAGTGCCCCGCCACCGCGAGGGATGACAACGTGCTGACTCGCACCGGGCTCGGCGTACTGATCGGCACGGCGGTTTGCGCGTTCTTCGGCCTGTTCTGGCGATACGAGGAGCTCATTGCCCTCTCCGCCGCCGGTGCGGTGGCCGTCGCGATGGCGCTGTACACCTCGCGGCGCCCCACCCGCCACTCAGCTCGCCGGCGCCTCGTCACCGCCCGTGTCGCCCGCGGCGAAAGCGTGCACGTTCGCTATCAGATCTTCAACCAGACCCAGCGCCGCCTGGGCTCCACCAGGCTCAGCGACGAGTTCCAGGGCCGAACCCAGTCGTTTGCCGTACCGACCCTGCCGCGCATGACGCGCCACGAGGTCGATGCCGTCTTCCCGACGCGCCGGCGAGGGATCTTCCCGATCGGACCGCTGTCGTTCGAGCGCACGGATCAACTCGGGTTGGCCAGCGCCAGCCGGCCCTTCGGCCAGGTGGGGACCGTGGTCGTGCACCCCCGTGTCTACCCACTGATCACTGCGTCCGGGGCCGTGCGCGTGATCACCAACGACGCCGTGTTGCGCCGGCCTTCCGCTGACCCGCAGTCCGGGTTCCAGTCCTTGCGTGAGTATCAATACGGTGACGACACCCGTTTGATCCACTGGCCGACGTCGGCCCGCGCCGCGACGTTGATGATTCGCGAGTTCGTCGAACTGCGTCGCCACGAGTTCACCGTCGTCATCGACACATCGACCGAGGTCGCGACCGCCGACGACTTCGAGGAGATCGTCGATGCCGGGGCCAGCGTCGCCGCGTTCGCCCTGCGATCCGGTCTCGACGTGGTCGTGCGCTCGACATCGCGGCTGCGTGCCGGGCGCCCGTATCCGTTGGTCGACCAGTCCGAGATGCTCGACCTGTTGACACCGCTCGAGCAGGGCAGTGGACCCGACGTGCTGTCTCTGGCCAGCCTGTTCACCGGCGGTCTCGGTGGGATCGCCGTGTTGGTGGTCACCGGGCCGAAGGGCCCGTCGACGATCTTCTCGCACGGCGACCAGATCAGCGTGGCCCGGATCGGTGTGGGTGCTGGTACCGCCGGCCTCAACTGCCCGGCGATCGCCGCGAACGACGCGTCCCAGTTCGCCGAACGGTGGGCACAGTGGAACTGAGATCACAGTGGAACTGAGCTACGCGCCGACCCTGACCAACGGCCGCCGTGTCGTGCGCGCCCTGGCCGTGTTCGTCTTCGCTGCGGGCCTCGCACTCAGTGGCGCCCGCGTGGTCGGCACTCGGTTCGAGCCGATCCTGTTCGTGCCGGCCGGGGTGGCGGTTCTGGTCGGGTGGTTCGTGTCGCGCATCCACATCGTCGCCCGAACCGTTGCGCTGGTCGTCGCATTCATCGCCTCGGACGTGGCTGTCGCCTACCTCTCCGACGGCACGATCAACTCGCTCGGACGCGGTCTGCTCGATGGGCCGCGTCAGGTCATCACCACAGCGTGGCCCAGCCCGCGGTTCACAACGATCTTCGTGGCGCTTGCCGCGCTGATCTTCGTGGCCGCGGCGGTCGCCACCGATCTGGCGATGCGCATACGGTGGCGGGCTTCGGCCATCGCCCCGCTGGTGGTGGCGATGGTTGCTCTGATCGCCGTCGGCGCCCCCGACGGCCCCCAATGGCAGCCGGTGCTGTGCGCCGCCGTGGCAGGGTTCGTGCTGCTCTGGATCGGCCTCGACGACCGTGTCGCCAGCTTGCGTTCGGGGTTCCTGGTTGCCGTTGCCCTGGGATTGGCGGCGTTGATCGCGTCGCTAGGGGTCGGGGTCGCGGTGGCCGACCGGGCCAACCCGCGCCGCGGGGAGGAAGCCGACAGTCAACTGTCGTTGGTCGATCCCCTCGCCGACGTCGCCGCCCAGAGCCGGGCGCCGACTTCATTGCCGCTGTACGACGTCTCCTCACCCGACCTCGGCGAGCTGCGACTGTGGAGGAGAGCATCTCTCGACCTGTACAACGGTGAGTCGTGGACGACCAGTGGGCGTATCACTCCCATCGGAAACCGGGTTGGCAACGCAAGCGGTGCTCCGAAGGTGACCGTTCGGGTCACCGCGCGCCGCTCCGACACGCTGTTGTGGATCGCCCCGGGCGCCGTGCTGCGCAGCACGAGCCCCGTCGAGTCCGACGCCCAGCGGCGGGTCATCAGCATCATCGGTTCGGCGCGGCCGGCATCGACCGTCTTCACCGTCGAGCCGTTGACCGAATTCAATCCGGCGAACAGCGCGCCGCTCGCCAAAGTGCAACCCACCGACATCGAGAGCTCGTTCCAGACTCTGGCATTGCGGCTCGCCGGCGGCAGCGGTGGCACGATCTCCCAGCAGATCGCCAACGTGGCGTCGAGCCTGCACGACACCTACAAGCTCAACAAGGACACACCCGGCGGGGTGCAGCAGCAGTTGGTCGACAGGTTCCTGAGCGACACCAGGATCGGCAACCTCCAGCAGTTCGTCACCGGCTTCGTGCTGTTGGCGCGGAGCCTCGGTGTCGACGCCCGCATCGCCACGGGATACGAGATCCGCGGCTCGGCGACGTCGGCCACGATCGAGACATCCGAGGCGACGGCCTGGCCGGAGATACGCGTCGGCGGGCAATGGGTCTCGGTCGACGTCCTTCCCCAGTCGCCGGTGTCCGATCCACCCAAGAGCCCTCAGGCAGGGCAATCGGAGACGCCTCCGGCCGCACAACCGCTCGACCCGCCACGCGTCGACCAAGCCGATCCCGACAAGCCGGTCGAGGCACCGCTCCCGCCGGCCAAGGCTCGGGGATGGTCGGCCGTACGGGTGTGGGTCCTGCGCGGTGGACTGTTCACCGGGCTGATGTTGTGGCCGGTCGTCCTCTTCGCCGTCGTCGTCACGTGGAAGAAGTTGCGTCGCCGCAAGGGCTTGAAGGCCACGGATCCGGCGCGGCGCGTCAGCACGGCCTGGACCTTGGCCACCGACGCGCTCGTCGACGCCGGCGCCACCTTGCAGGCCAGCCACACCAACGCAGAACTCGTCGAAGCAGGCGTCAGGACACAACCGGCTGCCGGGCCACCGCTGGGCCGGTTGCAACGCCATGCCGATGCGGTCACGTTCGCGACAGCGACATGCGACCCGCAGCGCGCCGCCGATGCCGTCGATCAGTTGAAGCTGGTCGAGTCGAGCATCCGCAACTCGTCGTCGCGCTGGTGGCGTTGGAAGTGGTGGCTCAGCACCCGTTCATTGCGCCGCAGTACCCAGTCGCCGTTGCGCTGATATCGCCGAGCCCGTACCGGGTCAGTTGCCGATCACCGAGATCGAGACCGTCGCCGTCGCAGACCGGCCGAACGTGTCGGTCACCGTGCACGGGAACGTCGCCGGCGGGGTGAAGTCGTGCAGCACCCTGATCGTGAGGTCGAACTTCGGGTGCGTCGGGTCGGCCGAACCCGGG
This sequence comes from Ilumatobacteraceae bacterium, assembly GCA_040005915.1. Lineage (GTDB taxonomy): Bacteria > Actinomycetota > Acidimicrobiia > Acidimicrobiales > Ilumatobacteraceae > JAENVT01. The sequence continues at coordinate 5,807 of JBDTYA010000153.1, read as the reverse complement.
CCCGAGTTGGGTTCGGGGGTGATGGCGTCGATACCGAAGTTGGGGCCGGCGTCGCACGAAACGATCAGCTGGTCGCCGTCGGGCTCGGTGGGGTCGAGGTCGACGTGCAACGTCGGCTGCCCGTTGGTCGCCCCGCTGGCGTTCGGAACGGTCGGTGGCCGATTGGAGGTGATGGTGATTGTCGCTGTCGCCGTCAGGCCACCGTCGTCGACGATCGTGTAGCTCAAGGTCGACACGCCATGCCCGAGGAGGACGGCGATCGACTTGCCGGTGATCGTCTGGATCGTCGCCGGACCGCTGATCACCGACGCTGTCTGGATGGCCAGTACGCCACCCTCCGGGTCTGTGTCGTTGATGGTCGGATCGGGAATCGCGTACACCGCGTCGGTGACCTCGGTCGAGTAGGCGTCATCGATGGCAGAGGGCGCCAGGTTGCTGATCGACAGGTTGATCGTCGCCGTGGCGGTGAGGCCTCCGAGATCTTGCACGGTGGCGGTGAAGGTGTAGGTGCCGCTGGGTGTACCCCCTGGGGCAGCCGCCACGATGGTGGTGTCCGAGGTCCTGGTGACCCATGCCGGGTTGCCGGTCAGGGCGGTGATGGTCAACGGCTCGTCGTCGCCGGCCAATTCGGTCACGGTCAGGGTCAGCGGTGCATTGCCGCGATCGAGGATGCGACTGATGTTCCCGCCGACGGGGCTGTGGTTGACATCGATGGTCACGGTGCCCTGCGCAGTCTGGTGGCAGCCGTTCTCGACGACGTAGGTCACCGTCTCGTTGCCGTTCATACCCGCTGGGGGCGTGTATGTGCCGGTCGGCCCCTTGAGCCCGGCGCCGACGACACTGCCCGCACGGATGTGGCCTGAGACCACATAGCTGTTGAGGTCGATGTTGATGGGCGTGAGGTAGGGCGTGAAGAGGTTGGCCGGAACGGCGGAGGGCGAGCTCTCGCTGCACGCCAGCACCGTCAACGTGATGGTCGCATCGTCGCTGGCGCCGCTGCCGTCGGTGAGGGTGTAGCGCAGGGTGGCGATCCCCGGCGGGTCCGAGCCGGCGACGAACGTCAACACCGAGCCCGTGATCGTCACCGTGCCGAACGCGGCCGGCGGGCGGTTGTTGAGGACGATCGTCACCTTGTCGCCGAGGTCACTGAAGCCGGTGTCGTTGGCCAGCAGGTCGACGCTGCCCGAACCGCCACTGGAAACGGTGAGGGCGTCGTCGTTGGCGACCGGCGGGTCGTTGGGTACCGGTGGCAGGACGGTGACGCGGATCTTGCTACTGGCCGGAGTACCCGAAGCGTTGGTCACCGTGTAGCCGATGACCACCACGCCGGGGCCTGTGGTGACGACGCTGACGATCCCGTTGCCGGTCGTCACCGTGCCCGGCCCCGATTCGACAGACGCCGGCGCAAGGGTGAGCGTGGCGCCGTTGTTGTCGGGGAGCAGGTCGGCGAGCACATCGATGGCCACCGGGGCGCCCGACGCCGCGGTTCGCAGGATCTCGTGGACCACCGGACCCGCGGTCGGGAGCGGCGTGATGTCGTTGATCTTGATCGAGATCACCGTCGGAACGTTGCCGCCCTGCCCGTCGCTGATGACGACGGGGACCTTGTCGACGGCCGCGACCCGGTCGGGGCTGCCGACCTTCGGAGCGGTGTACGTGAAGGTCGGCGACGCCGAGGAGAAATCGGTGGTGCCGTGGGTGGGCTGGGTGATCGCGACCGACGAGAAGACCAACGGGTTGCCGTCGTCGTCGTTGGCGATCTCGCCTGCCCTGAACGTGATCGTCCCGCCGACGTTGACATCCCGCTGGGTTGCCGAGCCGATGATGACCGGAGCGTGATTGCCGGGTAATGCAGCGGTGACGGCGACGATGATCGAAGCCTCGGCCTTGAGGCCCTGGGTGTTGACGACCGTGTACCGGCAGCGATACGTGCCCGGATCGGGCGGCGGGGTGAACGTGACGCGTTGGTCGGCGGTCGTAGTCGCCTGGCCTCCGTTGTTGCAGCGCGGATCGCCCAGGAGGTCGGGTTTGCCACCCGACGGATCGCTGTCGTTGGCGCGGACATCGATGTTGACAGGCTTGCCGACGACGGTGTCGGCGAAGTCGTCGCGGGCGAATGGCGCCCGCGGGAGTGCCTGCACCAACACGGTGACGGTCACCTTGCCGTTCACGTCGTGCCCACGACCATCGGTGATCTTGTAGCCGAACGAGACGGGGGTCGGTTCGGTGATGTCGGGCAGGTTGGGGGTGAATCGAACCGAGTTGCCGCTGACGGCTGTCGTGCCGACGCCGCCGACGGGTTTGTCGACCGAGAGGAGGACGATGTTGTCGTTGTCGGGGTCGATGTCGTTGGCCGTCACCGGAATCATCACCGAGTTGCCCACCACGACTCGCTCGGTGTCGGGGTTGGCGACGGGCGGCCGGTTCTCGGCGCTGTCGCCGATGCGCACGACAAGGACCTTCCCCGTCTGGTCGTGGGTCGGGCCCATGCCGTCGCTGAGGGTGTACTGCACCACCGAGTACTTCAGGGCCCCGGGCTGCAGTTTGATCTGCAACTGCTGGCCGACGACGACGACGTCGACGCCAGTCGGGGCCGTCTTCGTGGAGATGGTCAGCGGGTCGCCGTCGGGGTCGGTGTCGTTGGCCTTCACGTCGATCGTGTCGGGCACGCCGAGGCGCAATCGCAGCGCATCGGGGTTGGCGATCGGTGGGCTGTTCGGTGTGGTGTCGGCCAGAACAGTGACCTTCACCAACGCCTTCTGGCTGGTTCCGCCCTGTGGGTCCGCGGCCTGGTACGTGAACTCGTAGTTCCCCGGTACATCGCTGGGCGGGGTGTACCTCAGGGCCTGCAGATCGGACCCCGGGCTGGTGGTCTCGGTGATCGTGCCGGCCTTGTCGGTGTCCTGGCCGAACGCCGAGATCGTCAGCGTGTCGCGCTCGGGGTCGATGTCGTTGGCCAGGACGTCGATGGTCACCGGTCGGCCGAGCCGGGTGGTGGCCTTGTCGGGGCGGGCGATGGGTGCCTTGTTGGGCGTGCCCGGCGGGAAGAACTCGACGTGGACGGTCGCCGTTGCCTGTTCGCCGCTGGTGTCGGCGATGGTGTAGCTGAACGTGTCGCGGCCACTGAAGCCCGGTTCGGGCACGTACGCCACCGAGGTCCCGTTGAGCACGTCGGTCGTGCCGTGGGTCGCGTTCTTCACGTCGCCGACGCTGACGACGGCGATGACGTCGCCCGGGTCGGGGTCGTAGTCGTTGCCGGTCACAGGGACGACGATGGTGGTGCCGGCGCGCGCCGTGACCGAGTCGTCGACCGCTACGGGCTTGTCTTCCCGGCCGTTGTCGTCGAGGTGGCTGATGTCGTCGCTGCCGGCGGCGTTGCCGGGCCCGTTGCCCGGCCCGCCGCCGCCCTGACCCTCGTTGGTCACCTGACCCTGGGCGTCGAGCAACGGTGATGAGTTGTCGTTCTTGGTGATGGTGTTGACCCCGAACCGGTAGATCACCCAGGCGTGACCGCCCGCCGTGTCGTCGATCCAGATCAGGTCGCCGGCCGAGGTGATCTTCAGTTGGGCATCGCTCGGGACGGATGCGGTGGTCGGATCGTCGGCCATCCTGCCGTTCTCCAGATCGATCCGCAGGATCTCATTGGTGCCGGCGCGCACGACGGCTGCTGCGCTGCCGGCGACGGCCAGCTTGTCGCCCGACGCCAGGTGCAACCCGTCGATCGTCACACGTCTGTCGATACCCGAGCGCCCGACGCAGGCCAACTCGTCACCGGCGCCAACCCAGACGCACGAGGCGTCGTCGCTGGATTCCTGGATGATCGCTTCGGTGGCGTTGTCGATCGACTGGATCGACACGTCGCGACCGTCGAGCCAGCGCACCATGCGGTTGTTGTTGTCGAGCGAGACCGCCTTCGAGCCGATCGTGATCGTGTTGCTCGGCTTGGCGCGTAGCGGCACGGTGGTGCTGGTCTCGTCGGTGTTGACGTGGGTCGCAGCGTTCTGCGTCAGCAGCCACATGCTGCCGTCGTTGGCGACGTATGAGTAGACAGACTTCGGCACGTTGACCTTGACCGAGCGGCTGACGTCGCCGACCGCTACGACGCTGGCCTCGTTGGTCGTCGGGCTGAGGATGGTGAGCCCGCTGGCGCCCACGCCGAACTGAGCGTTGCGCTCGGCCAGGAGCGCAACCGCTTGCGGTGTGCCCAGCTGCAGTTTGGCTGTCGAGATGGTGCGCACCGACGCCTGCGCGGGGGCAACCAGGAAGGCGCCCCCGGCGCCTTGCACGGCGACCTCGTCGGTGGCTTTCGACTCGGTGGCGATCCGGGCAACGACACGCCCGGCGAGTCCGTCGACCAGGACGACTCGTTGGGTGGTTTGGTCGACCAGCCACCGCGATGCGGTACTGGACGTCAACGACGTCGGGCGGACGCCGTCGCTGTTGATGAGGGCGACAACAGAGGCAGCGGCGACGACGGTGCCGAGCGCGGCGTATCCCACCGTTCGCCAGCTCACCTTCTGCAACTGTCCCATGCCGCCTACCTTGTTGGCCGATGATTCGGCGACGTTTACCGGGTCAGAGCCTACAGGTGTCTCAGACCCGCTGTCCGTACGAGCCGCTGCTGGCAAAGGCCAGAGCATCGGCCAGCGTCATCGGCTTGGCGAACAGGAAGCCTTGAGCCATCTTGCATTCCAGGCGCCGCAGCTCGTCGAGTTGCGCCTCGGTCTCGACGCCCTCGGCAATGGGGGCGAACCCGAGCTCGTGGGCCAGCGAGAGGATCAGCCGCACGAACTCGCTGCCACCGCGTTCGGTGTCGAGCCCGTTGATGAGGCTGCGGTCGATCTTGACGAAGTCGGCGGCGAACTGGCGCAGCAGCGCGAGGTTGCTGTAGCCGGTCCCGAAGTCGTCGATGGCGATGCGGACACCGAGCGAATGCAGCTCGTCGAGCTGCGGCTTGGCGGCGACGATGTCGGCCATCACGATGTCTTCGGTGATCTCGACGGTCAACGCCGATGCACCGATGCCGGCGCGGGTGATGGCCTTGGCCACGTTCTCGACCAGGTCGCCGTTGTTCAGCTCGGGGGCCGACAGGTTGATCGACATGCTGAGGTTGGGTGAACGCAACCGCAGCAGCGACGCAGCGCGGGTGGCCTCGTTCAGCACGAACTCGCCGAGCTGGATCGAGAAGCCGGCGCTCTCGATGATGGGCATGAACTTGCCGGGCAGGATGAGGCCGCGGGTCGGGTGCTGCCACCGCACGAGTGCCTCGAAGCCGAGCACCTCACGGCTGCCGGTGTTGACGATCGGCTGATAGTGCAGCGACAGCTGGTTGTCGCGGAATGCGGCGCGCAGCTCGCGCTCCATGTCGAGCCGGTCGTCGACCTGGCGGCGCATCGTCTGATCGAACATCGCCACGCGCCGCCGGCCGGCCTGTTTGGCCGCATACATCGCCAGGTCGGCGCGCTGCACGATCTCGTTGGCGGGATCCGTACCGATACCGAACGCCACTCCGACGCTCATCGACACCACGTGCTCGCGGCCGTCGAGGCTGATCGGTGCCTTCACCGCAGCCAGCAGGCGGTCGGCGATCGCCGCGACCTCGGCGTCGGTTCCGATGTTGCGGCAGACGACGAGGAACTCGTCGCCCCCGAGACGGCCGACGATGTCGCCGCCGCGGGTCGCGGTCTGCAGGCGGTCGGCGACGACCTGCAGCAGGCGGTCTCCGACGCTGTGACCGAGACTGTCGTTGACCACCTTGAAGTCGTCGAGGTCGCAGAACATCACGGCCATGCGCTCGCGGTCGCCGA
>JBDTYA010000152.1:0-3309 GCA_040005915.1 Ilumatobacteraceae bacterium | reverse complement strand
CCGCACGTTCGTCGGGGCCAAGGGAGTCAGCGTGCCGGCCAGCAAGATCGCCAAGCTGAAGACGTTGACACAACAGCTCGCAGTCGGTTTCGCGATAGCGCCGTTGACAGCGCTCGACGCCAAGTGGTTGTGGAACGGGTTGCTGTGGCTGTCCGTCGCCCTGGCACTGATCAGCGGTGGTCAATACATGTGGCGAGCCCGTCGACCGAGGATCGCCGCGAATGCGATGTGACGTCGTCGCCGTCGGCACCGAGCTGTTGCTCGGCCAGATCGTCGACACCAACAGCGCCTGGCTGGGGGAGAGCCTTGCGGCCAACGGGATCGACTCGCTGCTGCAGGTGAAGGTCGGCGACAACCTCGGCCGCGTCGAGTCGGTGTTGCGCAGCACCTTGGCCAACGCCGATGCCGTGATCATGTGTGGTGGCCTCGGCCCGACGCACGACGATCTCACCCGTGAGGCGATCGCTGCGGTGATGGGCGTCGAGCTGGTCGACGATCCCGCCGTCGCCGAGGCGATCACACAGATGTTCGCGTCCCGCGGCCGGTACATGGCGGCGAACAATCTTCGTCAGGCATTGGTGCCGGTGGGTGCGACGATCATCCCTCAGACCCGGGGCACGGCGCCCGGTCTCATCTGCCCGGTCACGATCGACGGCATCGACAAGGTGGTGTATGCGGTGCCCGGTGTGCCCCACGAGATGAAGGAGATGGTCGAGCGTTCAGTGCTGCCCGATCTGCGCCGCCGCTCGGGCGATACCGGCGTGATCGTCAGTCGCACGCTGCGCACCTGGGGCGAAAGTGAGAGCGGGCTCAACGAACGTCTCGATCCCTTGATCAGCCGCCTCGACGACGTGGGCAACCCGACGTTGGCGTTCCTGGCCAGTGGTTGGGAAGGGCTGAAGGTGCGGCTGACCGCGAAGGCCCCGTCCCGGGCGGAGGCCGAGTCGCTGCTCGACACGTGGGACGCAGAGGTCCGCCTCGTCGTCGGCGAGCACGTCTTCGGCGTCGACACCGAGACGATGGAGTCGGCAACGTTGGCGTTGATGCGGTCGCGCGGTCTCACGCTCGGCGTCGCCGAGTCGGTCACCGGTGGCCTGGTCGCCGGCCGGCTGACCGCCGTCGCCGGCGCGAGCGACGTGTTGCGCGGAGCCATCGTGTCGTACGCCAGCGAGGTCAAGTTCGAACTGCTCGATGTGCCCGAGGGACCGGTCGTCAGCGAGTCCGCTGCCGCAGCGATGGCCACCGGTGTCAGACGCGTTCTCGGCGCAGAAGTGGGCCTGGCGCTCACAGGGGTTGCCGGGCCCGCCGAGCAGGACGGCATGCCGGTTGGCACGCTGTGCGTGGGTATCGACGACGGCACGAACGTGGTCGCTCGCACGTTCCGCCTACCGGGCCAGCGCGAGCAGATGCGCCAGATGAGCGTCATCACGGCACTCGATTACCTCCGCCGTCACCTGCTCGCCGCCGAATAGGCTCAGGTCACGCCTCCGTAGCTCAACGGATAGAGCAGCGGGTTTCTACCCCGTAGGTTGGGAGTTCGATTCTCTCCGGAGGCGCCATTTCCCGCTCTGCGGGGTTGCGGCCCACCGAAGGTGTCGAGGAATAGGTCCGTTCTCGTCGTGTGTGGTGAGCAAAGATCGGTGGATGCATCCCGAGTCGTTCGAACCCGCTCGCCCCGCTCTCGAGCGACTGGTCGCGCTGCGTTCGGAGCAACGCAAGTGTTCGATCTCGTGGGGCGTCGTCTCCGCCGGGGAGCTGGTGTTGACGGGTGCGCATGCCGCGGACCCTGACCCGCTGCCGATCCAGCAGACGGTGTTCCGCATTGCGTCGATGACGAAGAGCTTCACGGCAGCTTCGGTCCTCATCCTCCGCGATCGTGGCCTGCTGCGGCTGGATGATGTGGTCGCCGGCATTGCGCCCGAGTTCGCCGCAGTCGTCGGGCCGACCAGCGACTCGCCACCCATCACTCTGCGTCACCTGATGTCGATGGCGGGCGGCCTCGCAACCGACGATGTGTGGGCTGATCGGCACCTCGACTACACCGACGACGAGCTCGATGATCTGCTGCGCAACGGGGCGACGTTCTCGTGGGCGCCGCAGACCCACGGCGAGTACTCGAACATCGGCTTCGCGATGTTGGGCCGTGTCATCCGCATCGTGTCGGGGCAGCGCGCACAGGACTTCATCACCGAGAACCTGCTGCAGCCGTTGGGAATGGATCGGACGACGTGGTTGCAGCCGGAGGACGACGATTGGGCCCGGCCGTTCGACGTCGTCGACGAGACGCGCGTCGCCGACCTCGCGCCGCTGGGCGATGGGGCGATCGCGCCGATGGGTGGCCTGTGGTCGTGTGTATCGGATCTCGCCCGGTGGGTGAGTTGGCTTGCCGACGCGTTTCCGCCCCGCGACGGCGACGACTGCGGCCCGCTGTGCCGGGCATCGCGTCGCGAGATGCAACAGGTGCAGCGGGCATGGCCGACGGAGCACACGACGGCCAGTGGCGAAGGTGATGAAGCGCTGCCCCTGCGCATCGACGGCGGCGGCTACGGGTTCGGGTTGTTCGTGCGTCACGACACACGCTTCGATCACTTCGTCCAGCACTCGGGCGGGCTGCCTGGCTACGGCTCCAACATGCGGTGGCTGCCGGGGCGGGCCATTGGCGTCATCGCGCTCGGCAACTGCACATACGTGCCCATGTCGGTGATGGCCCGCCGCATGGTGGAGATCCTCGACGACCACGGCCTCGTTCCAGCCGCACCCGTTCAGGCCAGCGACGCCCTCCTCGGCGCTGCCCAACAGTTGGCGTCGTTGCTGTCGCACTGGACCCAAACCGCAGCCGCCGGGTTGTTCGCCGACAACGTCGCACTGGACGAATCCTTCGCCAGGCGGAAACGCCGCGCCACCGAGCTGACCGCTGCCCACGGCACGCTGCAGGTCGAGTCGGTGATCGCCGACACACCGGTGCGCGGCACGGTGACGATGCGCCATGCCGATGGCACCGAACAACGATTCGACGTCGAGCTGTCGCCCCAGTCACCACCGCGAGTTCAGCTGTTCGACCCGGTGATCGGGTAGGGATTCGGCCGTTTCGGCCCTACCATAAACGAGTCCGCAGTTCGAGCCGCATGAGGTCGTGTGTGAAGTTCAAAAAGGGCGACACCGTCATTTACCCCCAGCATGGCGCGTGCATCGTGCAGGGAACCAAGAAGATGGAAGCGTTCGGTGCTACGCAGGAATATCTCATCCTGCGCACTGTCATCAACGAGATGACCCTGTCGGTGCCGACGTTGAAGACCGACGAAGTGGGCG
>JBDTYA010000151.1:0-9929 GCA_040005915.1 Ilumatobacteraceae bacterium | reverse complement strand
TCGTACGTATGTCGCCGCGATCGCGGCCAGGCTCCCCCAGGTGCGCGCCGCGCAGTCGGTCGTGAACGTGATGCGGGACGACGACGGGGTTTCGGTTCAGGACAACTCAGGGACATTGAATCGGTACGACGCCATCGTCATCGCTACACACGCAGACCAAGCCCTCGCTCTGTTGGCGGATGCCAGCGTGGACGAGAAGGAAGTGCTCGGTGCATTCCGCTACTCACGCAGCGAAACAGTGCTGCACACCGACCCCCGGTTGCTGCCCACTGCGCTGGACGCCAGAGCTTCCTGGAACTACCTCACACCCCCTGATGCAGACGGCGATCACGCACCGGTGGTCACCTATTGGATGAACCGCCTCCAGGGACTCGAAACCGCTGAGCAGTACTTCGTGACACTCAATGGATCCGACCGCATCGACCCGCGAGCGATACTCGCCGAAATGGACTACGAGCACCCGATCTACGACCTGGCAGCGGTCGAGGCGCAAGCCCGCCTCGGGTCGTTGTCGACCTCGCGAACGACGTTCGCCGGCGCCTACCACGGGTGGGGATTCCACGAGGACGGCTGCCGGTCCGGGGTCGACGCGGCCGAGTGGCTCGGGGTGACGTGGTGACGACGACGACTGATCTACCGGTTCTTCCGGCCATCGTCGACGGTGTCGTCCTCCACAGCCGCCAAGATCCGCTCCAGTACGCGTTCGGGCATCACGTCTATCAGTGGCTGATCGATCTCGACCACATCCCACACCCGCATTGGTGGTTGCGTCCGTTCGCCGGTTTCGATGCACGTGATCACCTCGGTGGCAAGGCTCCCGGCGCGTCACCCGAGATCAAACCGAATGTCGAGCGGTTCCTTGCAGGGCGGGGCGTTCAACTCGGGAACCGCAGTCGCGTCGTGATGCTCGCCAACGCCCGCGTCCTCGGCCACGTGTTCGATCCTTTGACGGTCTACTGGTGCTTCGCCGCCGACGGCGCGCTGACCTGCGTGATCGCCGAGGTGCACAACACGTACGGCGAACGACACGCCTATCTCCTCGAGCCCGACGTCGACGGAGCGGTCGGCGTCGACAAGGAGTTCTTCGTGTCCCCGTTCAACGACGTCTCCGGCCGTTACACGATGACCTTTTCGATCAGCAGTCTCTCCGTCGTGGTGACGATTGCGCTGCATCGCGACGACCACGAAGTGTTCCGGGCATCGTTCACGGGCGAGCCAACACCGGCGACCGCCAGAACGGTCGCCAGATACGCGCGTCGGATGCCGGCGATGCCCCAGCGGGTGTCGGCCTTGATCCGGTACCACGGGATCCGCCTGTGGCTCCGTCGACTACCCGTCGTCAACCGCCCGCGTCACATACCTCAGCAAGGAGTCTGAACGTGTCCGTCCAAGCCCACACACATCACCACCTCACCGAACTGCACGGGCAAGCCACATCACCCGACGCGAAGTGGTCGGGGTTGTTCGACACGGTCGAGTCACCGATCAGGGCGGCCATCGCCCGCCGGATCCTTTCTCGGGCCGTCGCTCGCCTGCCACTGCGAATCGAGTTCCCCGACGGCAGACGAATCGGGGCCGGCGGCCCCGGCGACCCGCTCATGATCGTTCACCGACCAAGCGAGTTCTTCACCCGCCTCGGGATCGACGCCAAGATCGGCTTCGGCGAGTCGTACATGGCAGGCGACTGGGATGCCGCGCCCGGCACCGATCTCGCCGACCTCCTCACACCACTCGCCGCCAATGTCGCAACACTCGTGCCTCCGGTGCTGCAGCGACTCCGCGGGCTCGTCGACCTACGACAGCCGGCCAGCGAGCGCGCCACGATCCCTCAGGCCCAGGAGAACATCAGCCGCCACTACGACCTCTCCAACCAGCTCTTTGCAGCGTTCCTCGACGAGACGATGAGCTACTCCTCGGCACTGTTCGAGGAAGGCGACGATCTGGCCACCGCACAACTTCGCAAGATCGACGCGATCCTCGACCGTGCCGCCGTGAGCTCAGGCACGAGGATGCTCGAGATCGGGACCGGTTGGGGGGAGCTTGCCATCAGAGCCGCCCGCCGTGGCGCAGACGTGACCACCGTGACGCTGTCGATCGAGCAACGTGACCTCGCGATCCGCCGCGTCGCCGACGCAGGACTCTCCGATCAGATTCGCGTCCTGCTCTGCGACTATCGCGAGGTGACCGGCCGGTACGACGCAATCGTCAGCGTAGAAATGTTCGAAGCTGTCGGTCAGCGCTACTGGCCCGAGTACTGCTCGACTCTCGACCGACTACTGCGCCCCGGCGGTCGCATCGGGTTGCAGACGATCACCATGCCCCACGACCGGATGGTGGCTACCCGGCGCTCGTACACCTGGATCCACAAGTACATCTTCCCCGGCGGGATCATCCCGTCCGTCCACGCCATCGAACGTACCCTGCAGGCCCACACCACCCTGGTGGTGACCGACCGGCACGACTTCGGTTCGCACTACGCAACCACCCTGAGATTGTGGCGACAACGGTTCCTCGCCAACTGGTCGACGATCGCCGGGAGCGAATTCGACTTCGTCTTCAGGCGGATGTGGGAGTTCTACCTCGCCTACTGCGAGGCCGGCTTCGCAGCCGGCTATCTGGGCGTGAGCCAGTTCTCCCTCGCCCGGACGGGTCGCCACGCACGACCATGAGTCGGGCGATCTTCTGGTTCCGGCGTGATCTGTCACTCGTCGACAATCTTGCGTGGTCGATGGCTACGACAGATCATCACGAGATCCTGCCCGTCTACGTTCTCGACCATCGGCTGCTCGATGCGGCCGGAGCGTACCGACGGCGTCAGCTGATCGCTTCGGTCGAGAGTCTGGCTCGGCGGATATCGGATCTGGGCGGTGCCCTGACCATTCTGATCGGCGATCCGGTCGACGCGATCGCCCGGCTTGCTGTCGAGAACAGGGTCGACGTGTGCGTGTGGAATGCCGACGTGACCGGCTTCGCTCAGCGACGCGACCGAGCGGTAGAGGCCGCTCTGGCCCATCTTCACGTCGGGGTCGAGACGGCATGGAGCACGCTCGTGCAGCCACCGGGCTCGATCACCACCGCCTCCGGCGCCGTGCCACGCGTGTTCGGTCGGTTCTTCGAAAAGTGGGCGGACCGCGACATTTCGCACCGAGTGTTCCCCGGCGACGCGCAAGTCCTCAGCGTCAGGCGCGACGAGCTGTGCGCACTCGATGGTGATGTGCCTCAGGCGCCGGGTGAGGACGCCGGGCGAGCCCGCCTGGACGCGTTCCTCGAGCGGGTCGACCACTACGACATCGATCGTGATCGACCGGATTACGACGTGACCTCTCACCTGTCGGCCGACCTGCGCTTCGGCGTCATCTCGCCACGTGAGGTGGTGCGATCGGTCGGGCGGGCAACGCCCGGTCGGCGAGCCTTCGTACGCCAACTCGCCTGGCGCGACTGGTACGCGCACCTGTTCGCGGCCCGGCCCGAACTCGTCGATCATTGTCAACAGCCGGCATTCGAAACGATCCACTGGGAAAACGACCCCGATGACCTGGCTGCATGGCGAGAGGGCCGGACCGGATATCCGATCGTCGACGCTGCCATGCGCGAACTTGGCGCAACCGGCTGGATGCACAATCGACTCCGACTCATCACCGCGTCGTTCTTGATCAAGGACCTTCTCGTCGATTGGCGGCTCGGCGAGCGGCACTTCCGTCACCTCCTCATCGACGGCGACGTACCCCAGAACGCCGGCAACTGGCAGTGGAGCGCAGGCACGGGCCCTGACGCCGCACCGTATTTCCGCATCCTCAATCCCGTCACGCAAGCGCGCCGCTTCGACCCCGAGGGTGACTATGTGCGTCGTTGGGTCCCAGAGCTCGCTGCGATCCCAGGTGCTGCCATCCATGCTCCTTGGCAACTCGGCCCGCTCGAACTCGCTGGCGCGGGCGTCGTTCTCGCGGCGACGTACCCGGCACCGATCGTCGATCACGCGACAGCGCGGCAGCGGGCCTTGGCCGCCTACGCGGCAGCGCGTGCAACCTCGTAGCGAGCCAAAGGTCTCCTGACGAGCACATCAAGAAACCTCGTCAGCTGCGGAGGATGACGGCGGCGTCGAGTTTGCGGGCTTGACGGGCGGGCACGATCGCGGCAAGGTTGGCGGCGACCAGCGCGACCGCAACGATGGCGATTGTGGCGATGGCTGACGAGCGTGGTCTGGCGACGACTTCGATCTGGTGGGCGAAGAGACGCCACAGTGTGTTCGAGCCGACCACGCCGACGGGCACGCCTATCGCCAAGCCGACGATCATGACAAAAGTTGCATTCCACACGACCGTCTGGCCGAGTTGACGACCCGTGAAGCCGAGCGCCCGCAGCACAGCGAGGTCACGTCGTCGGCGTCGCACCGAAGCGATGAGGGCGAGACAGAGCGACAGCGCGGCGAGCACTGCGAAGCCGGCTGTCACCCACAGCGGCGCATGAGCGAACGTTGCGGCAATCACGATTTCGCTCGGCCGCTTCACGAGCAGGACGTCGAGTCCGGCGACCCCGGACAGAGGCGCGGTCGTCCCGCGCAAGTTGGCCAGTTCGGCTTGCGCGTCGGTGCCGGGACTGAAGCGGAGGAAGGCGACGTTCGGTCCGACGCCCGGTTGGAGAGCGCCGAACAGGTTGCGGTCGTATCCCGGTACGAGGCTCGGAGCAACCAGCCCGCCGACGCCCAATGACACATGCTCGACGTGGACGCGGCCGATCGACGGAAAGGTCATGATGCCCACGATTCGGACGACATGCGAGCCGCTGGCACTGCCCAATGTGATCGAGTCGCCGATGCCTTTGCCGATCGCGGCAGCCGTCTCCGTGCCGAGCACGATCTCGGTGTCGTTCGCAATGCTGCGACCACGGACCACGGGTGGAAGCACCTGACTGCTCGGGTCCATCCCGAGCAGCGGTACGTCGAGCCGGTCTACTTCGGCCGAGCCGAAATACGCACCCGACCAAGCAGCAACCGCTTGGTCGGCGGCGAGGATCGCCGATGTCTTCGCCGGATCGAGGTTGTCGTAGCCATCGCCCGAGAAGATCGCCGCGTCCCAGTTCCATCCGTACAGCGCAGGAGTGTGGGTGAGACTCTGCAGGTTGCCGTCGAACGAGATTGCTCCCACGAGCGCAGCGACTGCGAGCGCCGTGCCGGCCATCACTGATCGCATCGGCACCGCCCGAGATTGACCACTCGAATCGAGGGCCATGCCAAGTCCGATCGATGCGATCGGCGACTTGCTGATCGCCGAAGCAAGACCGAGTCTTCCCGGCCGCCGACGATCGACTGCGCGGGTGCGCTTCGATCTGGACATCGCGTGGCCTCCGAGCAGCACCACCCCGGCGAGCACCACCGCGACTACGGCGACCCCGAGACCGATGACCGTGACATCGACATCGATTCCCTTCTCTGCTTCGAATGGCCGCGCCGGGCCGAGCGGCATCAGCGGAGACGCCGAGACAGCGACCACCGCCGCAACCACGGCCGTTCCGGCAATGGTGAAGAGTGGCGCGATGAGCGAAGCAGCGACGACGGTACGCGACGATGCACCGAGACTCCGCAAGACGGAGACCTCTGAGAGGTCGCGACGTTGCATGCGGCGCAGTGCCTGGCCGCCGAGCACAAGGGCGACCATTACAGCCATTGCACCGAACACCACGAGCACGATCGACAACGGACGGAGCGCGCGGCGAGCGTGCTCCCGGTCCACAGAAGTGACGTGGACCTCCGATGTCCCTGGCTCGCGTATCGAGCCCAATTCATCGGTGAGTGAGGCCACGCCGGCGTCCCCGCGCGCGAGTACCAGACCTTGGAAGCCATACGTGGCCAGTGATTCGTTCTGAGCCGTGAACGCTTGCGTCATCAGCATGCGCGGCGAGCGGTCTGCTTCGTCCTGGAACAACTCATCGGTGAATGAGCCGACGCCGGCGACGGTGACCTCGATGGTGGTCTGCGGCGGGGGCGCGTTGGCGAAGAAGGTCGGATCCTGGTAGTCCTCGACTCGGTACACACCGAGATGAAGTCGCTGACCGACTTGATAACCGTACAGGTGTGCGGCCAGCTCGTTGAAGGCGACTTCGTCGGGCCGCGACGGGTCCGGCCGCCGACCGAGACGCACCGCGAAGCGGTCCTGATCGAAGAACGCCCCGTCGAGCGACGCTTCGGTCTGCAGCGCTTGCCGGAAGTCGGGCTTGCCATCGACGAGAACCAGCACCTGGAAACCGACATAGGTACCCGAGTGGGCAACACCCACAAGCGCGGCGACCGCGTCGACATCGGACTGCACGAAGCCGGTTGGTGTCGCCACGGACATCGTCGATGCGTTCGCGGCCCGCAGGAACCGGTCGTATGACGACTGCGTGCGGCGAGCCCCCGCAACAGCGAACAGGGCAGTGCCGAGCACGACGCCGAGGATCACCGAGACAGCAACACAGTTCTGCCAACGATCGCGGAGCCGGATCCACGTCAGGAACACGAGCACGGTCGTGGTCCTGGTACGCGTTGATTCTCCGCCGTTGCCAACCACGCCCGAATTTTAGAGTGGAGCGCTCGCATCGGACCAGGGTGCTGGCACATCCCGGCAGGGGGCCTGGCACCACTCGCGGTACTGGCAAACCTTCGGCGCCTCACACTCGTGTCGGCCGCCGGACTACCGGATACGCGACGCCGGAGGCCGGCCATAGCCAGCCTCCGGCGCTCGTGTAAATTGAATGTCGCTCAGTGACCGTCGTGGTCCGAGTCGCCTGGGATCATGTCCTCGACGGCGTCGCTGATCCGCTTGCCCATCCCCTCGGCCTTGTCGGCCGCAGTGCGACCGGCGCCCTCGACATCTTGCTTCGCACGACTGGCAGCGTCACGTGCCTTGTCGTCGATTTCGAACTCATTGCGGTTGGAATCGGTAGTCATATGGGGTCCTTTCATCGTTGGGCCGTCGGTCTACCCCATCGATCTTCGTGACAAACCTCGTCCCGATGGGTGCTCGAGACGCGCGCTGCGCGCCACTCTTCGTCGGAGCGCCGCTATTGCTACCTGTCCGGCTGGAGGGCGCTGGGGATCCGTGCAAGTTCCGTTCGCGAGCGGAGCCCGAGCTTGCGATAGATGCGGCTGAGGTGGCTCTCGACGGTGCGGACGCTGACGAACAGTTCGGAGGCAACCTCGGTGTTCGTCATTCCTCGAGCGACCAACTGCGCAACGCGAGCCTCTGTAGCGGTCAGCGCGGATGAGGTGGGAGGCCGCCCACCCAGCCGGGCGATCTCGTCGCCCGCTCGACTCGCGAAGCGAGAAGCACCGAGGCGGTCGAACGATCGTGCAGCGGCCTCGAGCGCGGCGCGTGCATCGCGTCGCCGGCCGGCGCGCCGCAACACCGAGCCGAGCAGCAGACGGGTTCGCGCCTCTTCGAACTGCATGCCGAGTCCTCGATGCAGGTCGAGGGACGCGACGAGCGCGGCTTCGGCAGCGTGCAGGTCGCCGCTCGCGGCTGCGAGCAGTCCGCGGCAACGGCGCGCCATCGTTCGGGCCCACAGTGAAGCGGCATGTTGACTCTGCTCGAGGTGCGCGGTCAGCGCCTCCGCCTCGGCAATCCGGCCGAGGCCGACGAGCGCCTCGACCGTGTCGCCGTGCACGCGCAGGATCGATGGCTCGAGCACACCGAGTTGATCGACGATCGCCAGCGCTCGTAACAAATGCGTCGCAGCTGTGGCGAGGTCTCCTGCAGCGAGTTCGGCGAAACCAAGGCTGCGGAGGTCGCATCCGACGTCGCCGTCATCGTCGTCGGCCTCGTCGTCGGCGACCGCCTCGGTGCCGATGCGGCGAGCCTCGTCGATGTTGCCGAGGGCCGCTTCGGCAAACACATGGGCTGCCGACACCGAGGGTGAGGCGATTCCGGTGAGCACCGTGAACTCGTCGCCTTTGTCGACGTGTTGCAGAGCGAGCGGGAAGTCGCCGACCCAACACTCGAGCAGCGCGAGGTGCCCATAGATCGTCGGAAGGGCACTCTCGTCGCCCTCGTCGTGCGCCGCCGCAAGCATCGCTTTCAGCTCACGGCGTGCCGTGTCGAACTCGCCGGCGAAGCGACACAGCATGCCCGTGTACATCCGGACGCGTTCGAGGACCGGCGGCGGATCACCGTCAACCTCGGCGGCCACTGCCCGCTCCAACATCGTCATGCGAAGGCCGCGCCCGAGCCGGAACTCGTGGTACGCCACGTTCTTCAACGCGCTGGCCAACAGGCCCGCAGGCGGATGCTTGTCTTCGCCTATCAGTTCGACGGCGCGTCGCGCGTGCTCCAGCAGGAGAGGTGCCTCGAACGGCGCCAAGTCGGCAAGCGCGGCGTGGCAGCGGGCCTGCAGCCGACGATCGTCGCCACTCTCGGCGAGCGCTGCTTCGCAACGTTGCGAAGCTGCTGGGCTGCCTGTCATCCAGTAGTCCATCATCGCCAGCAGGAGGAGCCCATCGACACGCTCCGGCCCCGGCGCCCGCTCGCCGACAGCGAGATCAGCCATCGTACGTGCGCTCACCGGATCGCCGATGTGGAACGCGTATCGCGCCGCGACCAGCCGCCGGCGGAAGAGATCCTCGTGCCGGCCTGCCGGCGTGCGAACGGCAGCCAGCGCTGCGAGCTCGGCGGCGACCGCAGCCCCGCCGCGACGACGGGCATGCTCCGCGGCCGCCTCGAGCGCTGCCGCGACAGCATCGTCCGCCCCGTCGGTGCCAAGGGCGACATGTCGGGCGTGTTCTTCCGGATCGTCGACGGCGCCTGCGATCCGCCGATGCAGGTTTCGACGTTGCGCGCTCGAGAGCATCTCGTACGGCACGGACGAAAGCAGCGGATGTACGAACCGGAGGCGGGTGTCATCGGTTTCCATCACCTCGGCTTGCGACAACTCGACGAGATGGAGTGGCAACGAGGCCGGATCGGAGACAAGCCTGGCGAGCGTGCTGACCGACGGATGGGTCAATGCCGAACAGAGCACGACCACATCCCGAGCCGGAGCAGAGAGGCCGTCCACCCGCTCGGCCACGAGAACCCGTATGTCGGCGGGTATCGGCAGTGGCTCATCGGGCGCCGGCTCGAATCCTCGACGGTGCAGGGCGTTCGCCATCTCCAACGCCAGCATCGGGTTTCCGGCGGTGGCGTGATGCAACCGGGCCAACGTCGGACGCGACACGGTGAACGACGTTGATCCGTTGATGATCTGCTGAAGCGCTGTCGCACTGACCGCACCGACGTGTACCCCGGTCCCGGCGAGCCCGAGACATGCACGCGCCGGCCCGACCGACTCGCTCGGCGTCGTTCGTTGCGTGGCCAAGAGCCGGATCGGCTCGTCGCCGAGTCGACGCAACGCAAACGTGAGCACCGCTCGCGATGCGCTGTCGAGCCACTGCACGTCGTCGATGGCCAACAGCTGCGAGGCGGCGTCAGCGAGGAGTCGCAACACGCTCAGCACGGCGACTCCGACCAGTCGATCGCTCGGCACGCTGGGCAACGGATTCGCCATCAGCAGAGCCGCTGACAGGGCGCTGCGCTGCACGTCGGGCAACGCAGCAAACACCGTTACCGGAATGGTGTCGAACAGGTCACCCAAACCGGAGAACGCCCAGGCCGAGTCGGCCTCTGTGCACCGACACGATCGAACGACGACTCCGCTCTGCGTTGCCTTTTCGATGCCATGCGACCAGAGCGTGGTCTTGCCGATGCCCACGACACCGTCGATCACCATCGATGCCGACGGCCCATCGACCTGTGAAGCAAAGTTCGTGACTGCGTTCGACTCGCGCTCGCGACCGACGATTGCAGCGGTGAGATGGACCATTCGAACTCTCCGGACTGAACGCCGAGCGCCCAGGTGAGCGTACCCGCCGCTCCAACTCCACTCACAGGCAAAGTTGCGTAGTGGCACGGATGCGCCTG
>JBDTYA010000150.1:0-15385 GCA_040005915.1 Ilumatobacteraceae bacterium | reverse complement strand
GCGAGGCGACGGTGACATACGACAACAACGGCCTGCCGTCGCGGATCGCCGCGACATTCGTCGAGGTGCCGCCGACCTCGACGATCACCCCGTCGGTGATGGCGCCCGAACGCAAGGCGCCGGCGACCGACGCCGCTGGGCCCGAGTACAGGGTCTTGGCCGGCGCGTCACGAAAGCCCGACAGGTTGGTCGCCCCTCCGTCGCCGCGCATCACCATGACAGCGGCGGCGATGTCGGCTCCTCGCACGCCGTCCTCGACGAACTGCGCGGTGCGAACCGCGATCGGCAGGATCGAGGCGTTGACCGCCGCGGTCACCGCTCGCAGTTCTAGCCCGTACAAACCTGACAACTCGGTGCTCGCACACGCCGGAAGGCCGGCATCGCGGGCGATCTGGACGACGGTCTGCTCGTTGCGGTCGTCGTCGGGTGAGAACGCCTCGGCCACCGAGACGGCACCGATCCCCTCGGCGATCAACCGTTGCATCTCGCGGCTCACTTCGTCGGCCGAGAGACCGTTCGTCACATCGAAGAAGACCGGAAGGCACGGCAGGCGCTTGCCGGGCGAGAGTTCTACGCCGGCCAGCGAGGTACGTCGACGAACCTTGGCGAGGTCGGGTTTGCGCCCGAGCCCGAACACCCCGACACGGGCGACGTCGCCTTCGAGCAGGGCGTTGACGGCCTGGGTGGTCGAGTGCGTGACGAGGTCGATGTTGGAGGCGCCGACCTCGGCGGCGACGGTGGCGACGCAGGTGACGATCCCTTCGGCGACGCCCGCCGCGGCATCGTGGGTGGTGGGCACGACGCAACGGGCGACGAGTTGGCCGGTGAACCCGTCGATGGCGACGGCCTTGGTGAAGGTGCCGCCGACGTCAACCCCGACTCGAAGTCCCATAGCAATGTGCCTGTCAGGCCGCGACGAGCGATTGAGGAGTCGTCGGTGCATTGGCGCGGAGTCGACGCGGCCGCACCACGAACGTGTAGAGCGCACCGATGAGGTAGATCGCCATCAATGCGATCTGGGCGACGACGCTCTGCAGGGTCGGCCAGTACCCGGTCACCTGCGACAGGAAGATGGGGATCCGCGGCCAGTTGTCGAGGCGGTGATAGGCGATGAGATCGCCGGTCTGCAGAGCATGGACCGCGTTGCCGAGGAACGTCACGGACGTCAGCATGACGCATGCGACTGCGATGTTCATGAACCGCTTGATCGGTACCCGCCGGCCGAGCCTGAACATCGCCAGAGCAACGGCTGTGAGGGCGAGGAGCCCGGCGAAGAGACCGGCGAGAACCCACTTTCCGAGCCCGGCCCCGAACGACCACAGCGCCTGGTAGAAGAGCGCGGTCTCGAAGCCTTCGCGATACACGGCGGTGAAGCCGACCATCACCAGCGAGAACGTCGAACCCAGCGACACAGCGCTCCACAAGCGGGCGCGAACGAACTCCATCCACCGCTTGTGCTCCATGCGTGCCACCAGCCAGAACGACACGTAGAACAACATGACCACCGCGATCATCGCGGTGATGCCCTCGAGGATCTCGAGCGAGAACGGCAACGATTCGAAGACGAGCCTCAGCACGATCACGGTCAGCACCGTCGCGACGCAGGCCGCACCGATGCCGATCAGGATCGGTCGGATGAATGCCGTCGAGCGTGACGCCTCGAGGTATCCCAGCAGGATGCTGACGAGCAGCACGACCTCGAAGCCTTCGCGGAAGATGATGAGGAAGCTCTGCCCGAAGATGAGGGCCGGCGCGGCAGCACCGGTGGCTGTGAGCTTCCGCTCGATCGTGTCGAGGGAGCCGCGCAGCCCGACCAGCTCGTCGCGGACCCGGTCGACGGGCGCATGGTTGCGGATCAGCTGACGAATGTCGGCGAAACGACCTTCGGTGTCGATGGTGAGGTCGTTGTCGATGATCCGCAACGGTGTCTCGACGAGCTCGAAATGGTTGAGGTAGCCGCTGGCAGCCGCGGCGAACGCCTCGTCGCTGCGGCCCTGCTTGATCAGCGACAGGGTGAGATCGACGCTGACACGAACGCTCTGGACCTGGTCGATCGCATCCTGACGACTGGTCGCTGCGGAGACCGGGGTGCTGGGCAGCGCCGCCAAAACGGCAGCAGCGGCGACCAGCCCGGCACACGCGACGAGCAACCGGCGGATCATCCTGGGTGCTTGGTCAGGTACTGGCTGAACAGAGCCGACAAGGTGGCCGCGGTCTTTGTGGCGGTGGCCGAGTCGCCGGCCTTGATCTGGTCCCGCAGCGGATGCAGCTGGTCCTCGATCGCGAGGTAGATGTCTTGGTCGGTGTTGCGGACGGTGCCTTCGAAGGTGGCCCATTCCTCTTCGATGGCGGCGCCCTTGACGCCTGCGCCGGGCGTGCCGATCGCGGCGATCGCCGAGGCAATGGTGCTCGGCAGCTTCGTGAGGCCGGCGGTGACGACCGCCGGATCTACCCTGATGTCCTCGGGGGGGACGGTTGCGTCGGCGCCGGCGGATGCCGCAACGGTCGACGAGGTCACGTCATCGGAACCGCACGATGCCAGTCCGATGATGCTTGCCAGGGCCAGGCCTGTGAACCAGTGGGTCAAGCGGTGGAACTTGTAAGAAGCGGATCGGCGCACGGGCAACCTTTCGTCGAGTGCCGGACGAAGTCGGTGAAACCGCCTTCATCCTTTATGTTAGGTGGCCTGAACATACTTCGGTCAGTCGGCCTCCTCAAGTCGGCCAACAGATTGGCGCGACGATCCCGTACATCGTCTATGTTCACCGAAACGCCCTCGAAGGCGTCGCCGCACAGCCGTGCGGCCGAGAAAGGAGCCCGTCGGATGGACTCGACCCGCACGAGCACGAGCACCTCGTGCAGTTGATCGCCTCGGCAACGAGATGACGGACCGCCTCCGGATCGGCCTGCCGTTCGAGCCGGCCCGGTCGCTGCGGGCCGCTCCATGACCGCCGTCTCGGCGGCACGCCGAGGAATCGGCGACTCGCTACCATCGACGATCCGCCACTACATCGATGGTGAACATGTCGACAGCGTCAGCCTCGCCACCATCGAGGTCACCGAGCCGACGCGCCACGAGCAGTACTGCACGCTGGCGGCCGGCGACACCGCCGACGTGGCCAAGGCTGTGGCCGCGGCCAAGCGGGCGTTCGTCGGCGGCCCGTGGGTCGGCTACTCGAACCGCAAGAGGTCACAGACGCTCGACGCCATCGCCGACGCGATCGAGGCGCGCTCCGAGAGGCTTGCGGAGTTCGAGTCGTATGACACCGGCTTGCCCATCAGCCAGGCTCACGGGATGGCGCTGCGCGCTGCCGAGAACTTCCGTTTCTTTGCCGACATGTGCGGCTCGATCAACGAAGACGCGTTCCGCACCAACGCCCAGATCGGCTACTCGATCAGGCGGCCGAAGGGCGTTGCCGGTCTGATCACGCCGTGGAACGTGCCGTTCATGTTGGCCACGTGGAAGCTGGCGCCGTGCCTGGCGGCAGGCTGCACCCTCGTTCTGAAGCCGGCCGAACTCAGTCCGCTGACCGCCAGCCTGCTGCCAGAGATCATGGAGGAAGCGGGCTTGCCGAAGGGCGTCTTCAACCTCGTCCACGGTCTCGGCGAAGAAGCCGGAGCAGCGCTGGTCGCTCACCCCGACGTCCCCCTGATCTCGTTCACGGGCGAGACCACCACCGGCAAGATCATCATGCGGTCTGCCGCCGACAACCTCAAGGGGCTGTCGATGGAGCTCGGGGGTAAGTCGCCGTGCATCGTGTTCGCCGATGCCGACGTGCCGGCGGCGATCGACAGCGCGCTGTTCGGTGTCTTTTCGCTCAACGGCGAGCGCTGCACGGCAGGTTCGCGCGTACTGGTCGAGCGACCGCTGTACGACGAGTTCGTCACCGAGCTCGCCAGGCGCGCTGCTGCTGTTCGCATCGGGGACCCAAGCGACCCGGCGACCGAGCTCGGCGCGTTGATCTCGACCGAGCACTACGAGCGTGTGATGTCGTACGTGGAGAGCGGCAAGCAGGAGGGCGCCCGGCTGGTGGCCGGTGGCAAACGTCCCGACCATCTGGAGACCGGCAACTTCCTGGCCGCCACCGTCTTCGCCGATGTGCGACCCGACATGCGCATCTTCCAGGAGGAGATCTTCGGCCCGGTCGTCTGCGTGACACCGTTCGAGGGTGAGGAGGAGGCCGTCCGGTTGGCCAACGCCACCCGCTACGGTCTCGCCGCCTACATCTGGACCGACGACCTGCGAAAGGGCCACCGGGTCGCGCAGCGGGTCGAGGCCGGGATGATGTGGCTCAACTCGCACAACGTACGCGATCTGCGCACACCGTTCGGCGGTGTCAAAGCAAGCGGCCTCGGCCGCGAGGGTGGCCGGCAGAGCGTCGACTTCTACTCCGAGATCAGCATCGTGCAGGTTGCGCTCGGCGACACGCACGTGCCGCGATTCGGATCGGGATGACCGTCGAGGACGCCGTGATCGGAGGCGGCCAGACGGTCCGCCTGAACCGATCCCCTCCCGGGTAATTTCTGCGTCGTGAGCGCACAGATGTCGAGTGAGCGCGATTCCCGCCGGCATCGTGAGTACTCGGTGGTCGTGTCCGCTCGAGGATTTTTGTTCGTGGGTTTTTTCGTCGTCACCACCCTGCTCGCGGTGATGGTCGTCGAGCGGGCGTCGCAAGTCTTCGCCATCCTTGGTGCGGCGACCACGGCCGCGGTGATCGCGATGCCGTTCGTGCGCTCGCTGAGCAGATGGATGCCGAGAGCCATCGCCCTGGTGATGGTCACGTTGATCGGGATGTTCGGCACTGTCGCGGTGCTGGGCACGGTGGCGTGGGACCTCGACCGTCAGGCGACCGAACTGTCGGATTCGCTGCACAACGCTGTCGCCGATCTTCCCGAGGGCAGCACCGCCGCCAACACCGCCGCCGACCTGAAGATCGACGATCGGATCGACAGAGTCTTCGACGGCGCCGCGGCACGGCTCGTGGTCGGTGACACCAACCCGCTCGCTGTCGCGGCTCAGGTGGCCAAGGTCGTCATCGTCGGCGTGCTTGCCGCGTTCATCGTTGCCGGGGGGCGTCGCGTCGCCGATCTCGGGCTGCGGTTCGTGCGCCGCACGTCGATCCGTGCCGAGTTCCACGACGCCCTCGGTGACGCCCTGGCGCGTGCCGGAGCATACTTGCGCCGAACCATCGCGGTCAGCGTGGTCCATGGCGTGTCGGCAGGTGTCGTGGCATGGACCCTCGGTCTGCCCGGATCGATTTCGATCGGGGCCTGGGTCGCAGTGGCGTCGACGGTGCCGATACTGGGTGGCGCGCTGGCCTGGGTGCCGATCATCGCCCTTGCCGACGTCAAAAACGTTCCTCTGGTCGTTGCCATCGCGATCGCTCTGGTGTGCATCGTCGGCGACCGGCTGGCCCGCGCCCGCTGGGTGCACCGGGCGCTACATGTCGGCCCGCTCCTTGCCGTTGTCGGCCTGGGTGTCGGCCTGACGCTGATCGGCATCTCGGGCTCCATCCTCGGGTTGTTCGTCGTCGCGCTCGTCTGCGCGTTCATCAGCCGCCGCGGCCATCTCACGGCGGCGATCGCCGACCTCGTCGAGGATCCCGACGACCGCGCCATCCCCGGTGCAGCCGACAGCAAGACAGCGGAGGAGCCGGTGTTGGCGGAGCCGCGCGGCCAGGAGACATACGTCAGGTTGAAGCTCTCGGGCCGTACCGCGGCGACAGCCGCGATCGCAACTGCCGCTGCGGTCGCCGTCTTTCACATTGCCGTCGCCGCCCAGTCCTTGATCGTCTGGTTCACGATCGCCGGCTTCATCGCCATCGGGTTCGACCGTCCGGTCTCGGCGATGCGCCGATCCTGGAAGGTGCCGCGCTTTGCCGGTACGACGATCGTGTTGGGGTTGATGGTCGGGCTGGTGGCCGCTGTCGTGGTGCTCGCCGGGCCGTCGATCACCAACTCTGCGGCCACCGTCACCCGACAGGCTCCGGAGGCCGTTCGCTCGATGGAGACGTTGCCCCTCGTCGGCCGGTTGCTCGAACGCAACGGAGCACCCGACAAGGTCGAGAAGTTCATCGGCTCGCTACCCGACCGGCTGCGCCAATCGGATGCAGTCGAGCGGATAGCCAAGTCGGCAGGCGACGGCCTGGTGGGCGCGTTCTGGACGATCAGCTTCATGCTCGCGTTGTTGTGGGACGGCCCACGCCTCGTTCGCGCCGTTCGCAGCCGGGTCCCGGTGGCCAAGCGCCAACGTGCGGCGAGGTTCGGCAGGGCCGCGTACACGGCGCTGTCCAACGTGGTCGCCGCGGCGGCTTTCGTCGCCGCGCTGAACGGCACGGTGGTGATGTTGCTCGCGATCGCCCTGGGCATACCGCTGGCGCCCATCCTCGGGCTGTGGGCGGCTACCTGGAACTTCATCCCCCAGATCGGTGGGTTCGTCGGCGCCATGCCGTTGGTCGCGCTCGGGTTCGGGCAGGGCCCGTGGGCCGGCGTCATCGCCCTGGTCGTCTTCGTCACCTACCAAACGTTCGAGAACCACGTGATCCAGCCCGTGATCGGCAGCAGGGTGGTTCATGTACCGCCATTGGTGCTGCTGATGGGCGCGTTGTTCGGCGGCGCGCTCGGCGGCTTCGTCGGCGCGCTGATGGCCGGGCCGATACTGGGCGTCGGCAAGGTTGCGGTGAACGAGCTCCGCAAGGGCCAGGAATTCCGGATCGAGGACCGGGTCGGCCGGCCCGACGAGGTCACGTCGAGTGTTGGGGCGCTCCATTGACGTTGATCCGTATCGAGTACAGCGACGTGGTGGCCGTCATGAACAATCGATTCCGTTGGGGGCCGCCGAACGTGAGGTTGGCAGCTTCTTCCGGCAGATGGATCTTGCCGATCAGCGTGCCGTCAGGGTCGAAGCAGTGAACCCCGTCGCCAACCCCTGCCCAGATGCGCCCGGCATCGTCGAGGCGGATGCCGTCGAAATGGCCCGCCGAGCAATCGGCGAAGTGGACGCCTGCGCCGAGCGCGCCGTCGGCATCGACGGGGAACACGCGGATGTGGTTGCGACGGGTGTCCGCGATGTAGAGCTGTGATTCGTCGAGGCTGAACGCGAGACCGTTGGGCCGCTCGAAGTCGTCGCCGACCCTGACGACGGTTCCCGTGGCCGGATCGCAGCGGTAGACGTTGCAGGCATCGATCTCGCTGACGGCCCGGTGTCCTTCGTAGTTGCTGTCGATGCCATAGGCGGGGTCGGTGAACCAGATCGAGTCGTCGGCTCTCACGACGACATCGTTCGGGCTGTTGAGGCGCATCCCGTCGAAGTGATCAGCGATGACGGTGATCGACCCGTCGTGCTCGGTGCGCGTCACCCGACGATTGCCGTGCTCGCAGCTGACGAGTCGCCCTTGCCGATCGAGTGTGTGGCCGTTGGCGAATCCGGAGGGCTCGCGGAAGAGCCCGACGTGGCCCGATACCTCGTCCCAGCGCAACATGCGGTCGTTGGGGATGTCGCTCCACAACAGGTAGCGGCCCGCGGGGACGTAGACGGGGCCTTCCGCCCAACGGCACCCACCGAAGAGTCGTTCGATCCGGGAGTCGCCACGACACGCGGCGAACCGTTCGTCGAGCACTTCGAACTCTGCTGCGATCGTCTCTGGGCCGGCGGTTATCTCGATCGCGAGATGTTATTTGATCTGATTCCAATCGGAACGATGTGGGTAGACGGAGCGCCATGACGGTGACAGCGCGCTCCGAGCAGCCTCCCAACCTCCGATTCGGATCCGACCAGGAGCCGGGCATTCGACGACGGGGGACGAAGCGGTTCACCTACGTCGACGAGCGAACCGGCCGGGCGATCTCGGCTCAACGACTCGAGCGCGTCACGGCACTCGCCGTACCGCCGGCATGGACCGACGTCTGGATCGCTGCCGATGACGAGAGCCACCTGCAGGCGACCGGCCGCGATGCGCGTGGTCGCAAGCAGTACCGATATCACGAGGCGTTCGTCGACGACCGGGCCAGCCACAAGTTCGCCGATCTGGTCGCGTTCGCCGCTGTGCTCGCACCGTTGCGCAGCCGGGTCGATCGAGACCTGCGCCGCGGCGAGCTCAGTCACGAACGCGTCGTGGCGACCGTGGTTCGCCTGCTCGACGTCACCAGCCTGCGGATCGGCAACGCCGAATATGCGCGCAGCAACGGGTCGTTCGGCCTGACGACGCTGCGGAACCGGCATGCGTTGGTCCGGGGAAGCACGATCCACTTCGAGTTCCGTGGGAAGTCGGCGCACGATTTCGACGTCACGTTGGAGAACCGTCGGCTCGCCAAGATCGTCAAGTCGTGCCAGCACCTGCCGGGCCAGCGGCTGTTCGAGTACCGGACGCTCGACGGCAACGTGCGGGCAGTCGATTCGGTCGACGTCAACGCGTACCTCGGTGAACACGCCCGTCCGGGCACGACGGCCAAGACATTCAGGACTTGGAACGCGACGGTGCGTGCCGCCGAAGCGCTGTTCGACGCGAGCCGCGACGAGGAGAAGCCGACGGCGTCGGTGTTGAACGCGGCCATCGATCAGGTCGCCGACCATCTCGGCAACACGAGAGCCGTGTGCCGCAACAGCTACGTGCACCCCGCCGTGATCGAGTCCTACCTCGACGGAACGTTGGGACGTCGATGGCAACGGCCGGTCGGCCAACGCCCGACGCGATTGTCGGTGGCCGAACGCAAGGCGACGCGCCTGTTGAGGTGAGCGTCAACCCGGCGACCGGCGGAGTACCAGGATGGCCATGTCGTCGGACGGCGGGGTTGCAAAGGCATCGACGACCGCGTCGCGGATGAGCCCCGCTGTGGCGTCGGCGTCGAGCGGGTTGTCGGCGAGCAGTTTTGCCAGGTCGGGCTGGCGAAACCAGTCGCCGTCGTGATGGCGCTCCACGACGCCGTCGGTGAATGCGACCAGGGTGTCGCCGGGTCCGAGGTCGACGGGGATCTCCTCCGCTCCGACGCTCGGGAAGTAGCCCAGCAGCCGGCCGTGGGCCTCGAGCTGCTCGACGTGACCGGCGGCGCGCCGCACCAGCGGCGCCGGGTGGCCACCGCAGGATACGACGACGCGGGAGCTCGTCCCGCCCGAATCGTCGGCAGTAGCGACGATCGCGATCAGGGCAATGGTGCAGTAGACGCCCTTCGGCAATGCCCCGGCGCTGTTGACCATCGCGTTGTTGGTGTGATCGAGAACCTGCGCAGGGCCCATTCCCATCATGGCCGCCGAGCGGATCGTGTGGCGCACGAGCGCGGTCGCCGCGGCTGCCTCGACGCCGTGGCCGGTGACGTCGCCGACGACCAGCAGCCAGCCGGCAATGACCGGCACGACGTCGTAGAAGTCCCCACCGACCTCCAACCCTTCGCCGGCCGACTGGTAGCGCGCCCCGATCTCGAATCCCGGAACGGCCGGGAGCGACGGCGGCAGCAGCGCGGCCTGCAGGCCACGGCTGACCTCCTTGCGCTGGCGCATCAACCTGGCGTTGTCGAGCAGCACTGCGGCGCGCTCGCCGAGGGTGCGGGCGACGCTCCGGTCGTCGTCGGACATGAAACGGTCGCGCCGGTTGGCGAACAGGCAGGCGCCCGTCACCCGGTCGCCGACGCGCATCGGCACGATGATGCCTGCGCCCAGGTCCATCGCCGACAACGCCGCCCGATCATCGTCGTCACGGGCGATCTGCTCGATGAACTGCGACGCATCACACCAAGTCGACTCGACCCCGGTGCGCAGCACGCTGCCGAGGCCGTGCGCAGCGGTGAGGTCGACGCCGAAGCCATTTACGCGTTCGGTCGCAGACAGGTTGTCGCTGCCGACGAAAGCGCCGGCCGCGAGCCGCGAGACCTCCGGCGATTCCAGCAGATGGATGCTGGCGATGTCGACGAAGCCGGGGCATGCGATCTCGACGAACCGCTGAAGAGCCAGGTGGAGGTCGTCGCCGGCGGCCGTCAGCGCCGTCGCGACCTTGGCGACGAGCGAGAGATCGGCCTGGCGCCGCAACGCCGCGTCGTACATCCGGGCGCGA
Organism: Ilumatobacteraceae bacterium; assembly: GCA_040005915.1. Lineage (GTDB taxonomy): Bacteria > Actinomycetota > Acidimicrobiia > Acidimicrobiales > Ilumatobacteraceae > JAENVT01. Next base: position 5,342 of record JBDTYA010000150.1, on the reverse strand, counting down.
TCGAGGGCGATCGCACATTGCGCAGCGAGCGCGGCGAGGAACAACCGATCTGCGTCGTCGAAGTCGCGCGGGCCCTCGAACCCGAACACGATCGCGCCGAGCACTTCGTCGCGAAGCAGCAGCGGCAACATTGCGCTGGCCCCGTCGCCACCCGTCTCGGCGAAGGCGGGATACCGGAGGCCGCGCTCTTGCGGACTGTGCAGGTAGATGGGGGCGCGAGTGCGCACCACATCGGACGCGGGAAAGTTCGCCGAGACCGGGAAGACGCGCCAGGAATCCATCATCTCGGTGTCATAACCGGCGTGGGCCACGACCTCCAGCGAGAGCCCGTCGGGCGTCAGCCTGCACAAGGTGCCGCGGTTGGCCGCGATGGTATCGAGGCCGACACCGAGCACGAATGCGGCGATGGACTGCAGTTCCATCCGCTCGGCCAGACCCGACGTGAGCTCGTGGAGTATCTCGAGGCGACTCGCCGCCCGGTCCACGCGGTCAGGAGCCTGTGGTGAGGATGTCGTAGACGCCGGTGGTCTGCAGCGTGCGAGTGATCGAGCGGCTCGCGTTGGTGACCATGATGGCGCCGCCCGCTTCTTGCAGGCGTTCGCGTGTTGTCAGAAGCAGGCTGATACCGACCGAGTCGATGAATGCGCAGGCCGCCAGGTCGACCGTCAGTTGTACCACCCCACCCTCGAGGATTTGGGCGAATTCGCCTCGCAACCGGGCCGCCCCTTCCAGGTCGAGGTCGTCGAGCACCGCCACGGTCGCGGCCGGACCATTGGACCGCTCGGTGACCGGCGGCGCGCCCCGGGTGGAATCGGGTGTCGGGACGGCGTCGGTCGAACCCGCGCAGCCGCTCCACGGTTTCGGTGGCGCTCCGTCGCGGATCTGGGTGACGAACTCGCCGAGCAGCCAGCGCCGCAACGCGAGTGCTTCGACGGGCGTGACGAGTGTCAACAGTTGACCGTCACGGCAGTACTGGTCGACCTCGTCGAGTGCTGCCTCGAGCCTCTCTGCCGCGATCGCGGCATGGTCCGGTACCTCATAGCGAATGTCGATGTGCGCCTGATCGCCCTCGAGGGCTCGTTGCAGGGTTTCGCGCGGTTCGGCATTGAAGGCGGCGTACTGCTGGTCGAGGTGCTGCGACAGCCACAGCAGCCGCGCCGGCGCGGTGCCGGTTTCGTCGGCGGTGTGCACCAGCGCCAGTTCGCGCATCAGCGTCAGGTTGTGTTCGGTCGCCCGATTGAGCTCCAGCAACGGCAACTCGAGCAGCTCGACTACGAACATCGCGTCTTCCGTCATACCGGCGCGCCCGAAATCTCGAACCACACCGTTTTGCCGTTGCCCGTCACCTCGACGCCCCACGATGACGTCAGGCTGTCGAGCAGGTTGAGTCCCCGACCTGTCGGCGAGAGCCGACCCGGCTGACGTTGCACGGGCGCGTCTGGCGACCCGTCGGTCACCTCGACGCGGACGCTCTTGTCGATCAGCCCACCTTCGACGACGATCGGCGGGCCGGCGTGCAGCACGGCATTGGTGACGACCTCGCTGAGGCACAGCAACAGATCGTCGAGCCGTGGATGGTCTGCGAAATGTGCCGCGAACAACCGCCGGGTCGTACGGGGCGACGAGGACTCCGGGCCGACACCGAGTTGTATGGCGTGACTCCCCGAGCGCAGCACGGCAGCACCTTATCCGTCGCCGGCGCCCGCGCATGCTTGACGTCGGTCGTCCGGAGGGCGAAACTATGGGGCACCCAGGCTTTCGGGCCGGCCGCAAACCGACGGAGGTTCAATTGCAGACCGATGGCGACGGGCTCCGGATCGACACGGTGCACCTCGACGGGTATGCCGTGCTCGAGGTCCGGGGCGAGATCGATCTGATCACTGCGGCGTCGTTCGGCGCGGCTATCGACGCCGGCCTCGATCGTGCCGGCAAGGTGGTGCTCGACTTCAGCGGAGTCACCTTCATGGATTCATCGGGTCTCAACGTCCTCGTCGCCGCTGTAGGCCACGCCGATGGCGACTCGTTGCGCATCCGCAACGCACCCGTCAGCGTTCACCGGCTGCTGTCGATCACCGGCCTCGACGAGGTCATCCGCATCGAGGGCGGGCCCAGCGACCTGCGTCAATCGGCGAGCTGACGCGGAGACCGCATGCCGATCGATACAGCCCAGCGCAAGGCGTCACACGACCACGTCGTGCTGTTCTACGACGATGACGAGCATCTGGTCTCATCGGTGGCCCGCTATGTGAGCGACGCCGTCGAGGCCGGGGAAGTCGCCGTCGTCGTCGCCACCACCGATCATCAGGCGGCGTTCGAGTCGGCGCTCATCGCCGATGGGATCGACATCGCTGCTGCGCGAACGAATGGCTCGCTGATCACGATCGACGCCCAACATGCGATGGCACAGTTCCTCGTTTGTGACCGGCCCGACGGCGATGCGTTCGCTGCCACGATCGGCGCTCGGTTGCGGCGTGCCGGGGCGAGCGGTCGACGGATCCGGGTGTACGGCGAGATGGTGGCCGTGCTGTGGGAGGCCGGCCACGTCGCTGCAGCGATCGAGCTCGAGGAGCTGTGGAACCAGCTCGGTCGCGACATCGAGTTCTCACTCCTGTGCTCATACGCATCGCAGTCCGTCGCCGACGACGATCACGCGTACGTCCGTGTCTGCAACTGCCACACCGGCGTCGTCAACGCGTCGAGACCGGTCGAGGTCCGGACATTCGTATGCGATTCGGCGTCGCTCAGCGACACGCGCCGTTTCGTCGCCGAGACCCTCGACGGGTGGGGTCGCGCCCAGCTGGTCGACGATGCGACCATCATCATCAGCGAGCTCGCCACCAATGCCATCCTCCACGCCAGGACCGATTTCACGATCGTCCTGTCGAACCAGGCGGGCGGCGTGCGGTTGTCGGTCCGCGACGCCAGCGTCGTGGCCCCACAGTTGCGCACGCCCGGACCGACCGCGATCACGGGCCGTGGCCTGCTGCTGGTCGCGGCGATCGCCCGACGTTGGGGAACCCAGCCTGTCGGTGACGGCAAGTTCATCTGGGCCGAGCTCGGAAACTAGCCACCGGGCACCGGATCGGTCGCCGCTCACCCGGTGACGGTGATGGTGCCGTGCATCTGTGGGTGGATGCCACACACGTATTTGTATTGGCCCGGCGTGTCGAACTCGAACGCGAACGTCTGGCCGGTGCCGATGTTCTCGCTGAGGAAACTGGTGTCCTCGGCGACGACGGTGTGCTCGACCGAGTCGGTGTTGGTCCACGTGACCTTGGTGCCGGCGGCGACGCTGAGGTCCGGTGGGCCGAATGCGAAGTCGGCGATCTGCACGCCCCCGGCGCTCGCCTTTCCGGCAGCGCCTGGCGAGGCGCCGTCGTAGTGCCCCGACCAGTAGGCGCCGAGACCGACGAGCACGGCGGCCGAGACCAGCGCCGAGACCCCGAGCAACGCTGTCGATGCAGGCCGCTCGGCATCGGTCATCCTGGGGAGGAACGTCACGGCGAGAGCGAGTACGGCGATGATCTCGACGACCAGCGCCACGGTCGCCTGCGGTGACGGATGGAGGCCTTGCTCGCGGAAGCCGAACAGCCCGTTGCCCTGACGACTGAGGACGAAGGCGCCGATGGTCCCCACCGCAACGGCGACACCTGCGAGCCGTACGAACCACTCCTGGCGCGCAACGAGCAGGGCCGCGACAAGGCCGGAGGCGATGGCGTTGAGCAGGAAGCTGGGGCCGATCCTGTCGATCGAGCGATACCCCTCGAAGTAGAGCTGCAGGTGGACCAGGCCTCCGATCAGCAAAGCGATGGCTGCTGCGATCCTCGGGGGTCTGGCGTTGTTCATACGCCTGCCATTCGTCACCGTCGTCGAAACGGATGCCGCCGCTACGACGCCCGACCCGGTTTCAAGCCGATGTCGGCGAGCCCGACCACGGCGGACTACGTTGACATCGGCGCGACGGTTTGCTGATCCGGCGTCACCGGCCCTCGCCCAGGGATGTGATCTGACATGACAGCAGAGACGGAAGCAGTGATACCGACGGCATCGCACTGGGGAGCCCACGGCGTGCGCGTCGTCGACGACGAGATCGTCGAGGTGGTTCCGCATCCCACGGATCCCGATCCGTCCCCACTGCTGGCCGGCGTCGTCAGCGCGGCGCGTCATCGCACCCGGGTGCAGCGGCCGGCGATCCGCCGCGGCTGGCTCGAGCACGGGCCGGGCCCCACCGACCGTCGCGGTCGCGACGACTTCGTCGAGGTCGACTGGAGCGAGGCCGTCGAACTGGTCGCCGCAGAGCTCGACCGGGTCCGCACGACGCACGGCAACGAGAGCATCTTCGGTGGGTCGTACGGGTGGGCCAGCGCCGGGATCTTCCATCAGGCCACCAACCAGCTGCAACGGCTGCTCAACCTCATCGGTGGTTACACCCGATCGATCAACTCGTACAGCAACGGCACGTCGGTGGTCATCCTCCCGCACATCGTCGGCACCTCCGAGGAGGTGCTGCGCAAGCCGACGTCGTGGCCGACCATCGTCGATCACACCAACCTCGTCGTGGCCTTCGGCGGCATCCCCGCCAAGAACGTGTTCGTGACCTTCGGCGGTGTCACCCAGCACCACACCGGCCACTACCTCGACCGTGCCGCGGCGCGCGGCGTGGAGTTCGCGTTGGTCAGCCCGGTCCGCAACGACCTTCCACCCGGCGTTCCGGCGACGTGGTATCCGGTGGTGCCCGGCACCGATGTCGCGCTGATGCTGGCGTTGGCACACACGTTGCTCGTCGAGAACCTCGCCGACCGCGAGTTCCTCGCCCGGTACACATCGGGCGCCGAAGTGTTCGAGGCCTACGTGCTCGGCACGTCGGATGGCGTGGCGAAGGACGCCGAGTGGGCGGCGGTGCGGTGCCAGATCCCTGCCGACGACATCCGCCGGCTGGCACGTCACATGGCGGCGGTCCGCACCCTGGTGACCGTGACATGGTCGTTGCAACGCATTCCGCACGGCGAGCAACCGATCTGGGCAGGGCTCGCCCTGGCAGCCCTGCTGGGCCAGATCGGTCTGCCGGGGGGTGGCTTCGGGCATGGCTACGGCTCGATGGGCGACGTCGGCTCGACGGGGCCGGCGGTCCCGCTGCCGCATTTCTCGAAGGGGACCAACCCCGTGCGCACCTTCATCCCGGTGGCCCGCATCGCCGACATGCTGCTCAACCCGGGACAGCAGTTCACATACGACGGCGGCACCTACACCTACCCCGATACCCGGCTCGTGTACTGGGCCGGCGGGAACCCGTTCCACCACCATCAAGACCTCGACCGGCTCCGTCGGGCGCTGGGCGCGAC
>JBDTYA010000149.1:0-2936 GCA_040005915.1 Ilumatobacteraceae bacterium | reverse complement strand
CCGGTTACCTGGGCGGGCTCCTCGACGACATCTTGATGCGTATCACCGACATCTTTCTGGCCTTCCCGATCCTCGTCTCGCTCCTCGTGCTGCGCAACGTGCTGGCCGAGATACCGGTCTTCAAGACGGTGATGGGCGAGAAGACATCCGTCCGCTTCATGGTCTTGTTGCTCTCCGCCGTCGGATGGATGGCTGTGGCCAGAATCGTGCGAGGCGTCGTGCTGTCGTTGAAGGAACGTGAGTTCATCGAGGCATCGCGCTCCGTAGGGGCCAGCGGGCCGCGCATCATGTTCAAGCACCTCATCCCCAATGCCCTCGGCCCGATCATGGTGTCGCTGTCGCTGTCTGTCGTCGGAGCCATCCTCGCCGAATCGACGCTGTCGTTCTTCGGGTACGGCCCCAGCCCGGGCGAGGGCCGCACCACGTGGGGCCTGTTGATCGCCCAGTCGAAGAGCGGGGTGTTGTCGGGTTACTGGTGGCTGGTCGTGTTCCCGTGTGGTCTGCTCGTGATCACGATCGTGGCCATCAACTTCGTCGGCGACGGATTGCGCGACGCGTTCGATCCCAAGTCAGACATGAGCCGGGCGTGACCGACGAGCAGCCTGTACTCGAGATCCGCGACCTCCGGGTCACCTTCCCAACCGAGAGTGGCGACGTCCAAGCGGTACGCGGTGTCGACGTAACCGTCGGCGCGGGGGAGATGCTTGGCGTCGTCGGCGAGAGTGGTTCGGGCAAGTCGGTGACGTTCCTTGCGGCGATGGGACTGCTACCCAAGTCGGCCAAGATCGAAGGATCGGTGAAGGTTCACGGCATCGAGTTGGTCGGGATGAACAACTCGCACATGCGTGAGCAGCGCGGTAAGCGGATCTCGATGATCTTTCAGGACCCGCTGTCGGCCCTCAATCCGACGCACAAGATCGGTCATCAGGTGTCGGAGATGCTCCGTAGCCACTCCGACATCTCCAAGTCGGCGGCGTGGGATCGCTCCGTGGAGCTGCTCGACATCGTTGGTATCCCGCAACCGCGCACTCGCGCATCGCAGTATCCGCACGAGTTCTCCGGCGGCATGCGTCAACGTGTGATGATCGCCATCGCAATCGCGAACGATCCCGATGTGCTGATCGCCGACGAACCAACGACTGCGCTCGACGTCACCGTGCAGGCCCAGATCCTCGATGTGATCCAAGACATCCAGCACAAGTTTCGGGCCGGCGTCGTGTTCATCACGCACGATCTGGGGGTCGTCGCGCGTATCGCCGACCGCGTGCAGGTGATGTATGCCGGTCGCACGGTGGAGCGCGGCGATGTCGAGTCGATCTTCGCCAATCCAACCCATCCGTATACTCGAGGGTTGCTGGCAAGCTTGCCTGCGTTGGGCCGCGAGCGACTGACGCCGATCCCGGGCGCACCGCCCAACATGTTGCGGCCGCCTTCCGGATGCGCGTTCCGGCCGCGATGTGCGTTCGCCGAGGAGATCTGCGCCGGCGAGATCCCTGAGCTGCATCCTCTGTTGGGCCTCGAGACCGCCTGTGTGCGCGCCGAGGAACTGCTCGTTGTCGAAGGCGTGGCGTGAGCGCGCCGGCAGGTCAGATCGAGGTCCAGAAGTCGGGCACCACCCCCGTTCTCGAGGTCACCGATCTGGTCAAGGTCTTCCCGATCCGCCAGCTACAGGGCATCCGTGTCGTCAGGGCGATCGTGCAAGCGGTGTCCAAGGTGAGCTTCTCGATCGACGAGGGCACCACATTGGGTCTTGTCGGCGAGAGCGGCTCGGGAAAGTCGACGGTCGCGCGCTGCGTGCTCCAGTTGCTCATCCCGACGTCGGGGTCGGTGAAATATCACGGCACGGAGCTCGTCGGCATGTCGCGCAAAGACCTGCAGCCGCTGCGGCAAGAGATGCAGATGGTGTTCCAGGATCCCTACGCGTCGCTCGATCCGAGGTTGACAGTCGGCAACGCCATTGCCGAGCCACTGCAGGTGCACAACGTCCCCGGCAATCATCAGGAACGAGTCGCCGAACTGCTCGAGCTGGTCGGGCTCGCGCCAGATCATGCCAAGCGATTCCCGCACGAGTTCTCGGGTGGTCAACGGCAACGTGTCGGCGTCGCCCGCGCCCTGGCGCTCGAGCCGAAGTTGATCGTGCTCGACGAGCCGGTCTCGGCCCTCGACGTCAGCATCCAGGCCGGCGTGATGAACCTGCTGCAGGACCTCCAGGCGCGCCTCGGGCTGTCGTACTTGTTCATCGCCCACGACTTGTCCGTGGTTCGCCACATCTCCGACAGGGTTGCCGTGATGTACCTCGGCAAGGTGATGGAGACGGGCCCCTCCGAGCTCCTCTACAACGCGCCGATGCACCCGTATACGCAGGCGTTGCTGTCGGCTGCTCCCGAGCCCGATCCGACGATCGAGCGTCAGCGCAAGCGGATAGTGCTGCGCGGCGACGTGCCGAGCCCGGTCAACCCGCCGTCAGGGTGCCGCTTCCGAACTCGTTGCCCCAAGGCCCAGGATGTGTGCGCCGACGAGGAGCCGTTGCTCATCGATCACGGCGGTGGCCATCGGGTTGCGTGCTACTTCCCCGAGGTTGTTCAGTTGATGGCCCCGACGGTCCATAGTTCGTAACCGACGCTAGGCTGGTAAACCGTGCGCGACTTCGTGATGTACCTGACGGTTGTGCTCAACATCGCCTCGATGGTGGGCATGGTGGCTGGTGTGCTGATGCACAGCGGCCGTGGTGGAGGCCTCTCCGACATGTTCGGCGGCGGGGGCGGGGCAGCCCTCGGTTCGACCTCTGCCGAGCGCAACCTGACCCGTATCACCAGCGTGCTCGCACTGATCTGGATCTTCACCGTGGTCGCTCTCGGATTCCTGTTGGTCCGCACCTGACCCTGCGTTATCCTCAATACCCCACCACGTCGAAGTGGCGAAATAGGCAGACGCGC
>JBDTYA010000148.1:0-16672 GCA_040005915.1 Ilumatobacteraceae bacterium | reverse complement strand
GGGTTGCCCCCGCTCCAGGCGAAGATCGGCTTGTTGAGCGACCCGAGCAGTTCGACGTCTTGGGTACGCCCGCTGCGTATCGGGCCGACGGGATCCGGGGCCGTCGTCTGGAAAACCGCGGCGAATCGGGTGAGCTGTTCGACATTCTCCTCGAATACGATGTCGGCCTGGTTGAGGCCGCTCTGAGGGCGGGCATCGGGGTGGTTGTCGATCTTGACGACCAGTGCCGTCCGGCCCGCCGCCGACGGATCGGTGATGGGTAGGCCGGTCAGCGGCATCACCGGTTCGGCAGGGACGGTCGCCGAGGTGGAGGTCGACGCTGCGCCCGCGGCCGTCGAGGAGGTCCCTGCTGTCGAGGCGCTCGTCGAGGCCGGTTCGGTGATGCCGGGACGGGTGGTCCCGACCACCGCGGAGGTGGCCGGCGATGAATCGCTACCGCTGCTGCACGCTGCCAGAGCGAGCGCGCAACCGATGAATGTCGCTGATGATCGGGTGAGTCTCACAGTGTCTCTCAGTAGTGCAAAGCGCTCTTCGAGCGGGGGCTGTTACCGACCATGTGTAGCAGGGCACGCCACGGCTGTGGCGTCAGGCAGCGGGCAGCACTTCGAGCTCATCGGTTCCGGGGAACGTGCCCTTGCCGCTGTTGGCCAGTTCGAACCACGTCGTTCCCTGGGTCAGCAGGATCGGCGCGCCGCCGGCATCGGTGAGGCTGATCGGGCTCAGCCGATCGCCGCGAGCCCAGTGGGCAGGGATCTGCTTGCCGTCGGTGAAGACCACCGCGTCGCCGTTGCCGATGGTGCCACCGTCGGGCGACCGGCCATCGGCCGGGCTGTGCCCGTAGTCGATCCACAGCACGATGACGTTGTTGAACTGGACGCGGTCGCCGTTGGCCAACACGTGCGGCTTGCCTTCCTGCGAGCGCTGATACATGTTGCTGGCGGCGTCGAAGTGCCACTCGGCGTGGACCGCCTCGATGTGCAGCTTGAAACCATCCGACGCATCACCGGTGGCTGACACGCCCGCGGCGCGGTATGTGAACTGCACCGCAGGGCCGGGGCGGTCGGCTGCCGCATTCGAACGCAGCGATGCCGTGTCGTTGAAGGTCGCGTGCGGGCGCTTGCGGCTCTTGTCGAGGAACCAGCCCGGCCCTTGGCTCTCGGTGAGCACCAGCAGATCGGATCCACGGATGGCTGCAATGGCACCGTTGTTGCCGCCGGAGCAGGCGAACACCGCGCCATTGAACGATCCGACGAGATCGACATCCTGAGTTCGCGCCGAACGGATCGGCCCGACCTTCGGTGCGTCCTGGCTCTGGAACACGGTGGCAAATCGAGTCGGCCCGGCACCCCACGCCTCGAACACGATGTCAGCAAATTCGAGGCCCGACTGCGGCCGGGCGCCCGGATCGTTGGAGACCTTGACGACGACTGCAGGCCGGGCGGCGAGCGCCGGGTCGGTGATGGGCAACCCCGTCAACGGCATGACCGGATCGGGCGCGATCGTGGTGGACGTCGTCGTCGAGTCCCCGGTGGTCGTGGTCGACGCTGCCTCTGTCGTGGTCGTCGCTTCTGAAGTTTCGCTCGTTGTAGGTGCCGACGCCTCGGCAACCGTGTCGGCCGTCGGCGACGCACTGGATCCCTGGCAGGCGACGAGTGTCAGCGTGGCAAAGATCAGCAGTGACGATCTGGCGAATTTCACAATTCCCTCAAGAGAGCAATCCGCTCCTCGAGCGGTGGATGGGTGTCGAACATTCGGTTGATCGCTCCGAACTTGCCGCCGTCGCCCACGCCCGACATCGGCTGCTCGATCCACAGGTGCGCAGTTGCCGTCGTGGCGGCATGGGTGACCGTGACGTCGTCGCGGAGCTTCTCGAGCGCGGAGATCAAACCGGGTGGGTAGCGCGTCATCTGACACGCGCTGACGTCGGCCAGTGTCTCGCGCCGCCGGCTGACCGCGGCTTGCATCAACTTGGCGATGATCGGGGCGAAGATCAGCAGCACCAGGCCAAGTATGGCCAATGGGTTCCCACCGTTTCGGTCACCCTCGCGCCGTACCCGCCCACCGTTCCACCACATCATCCGCATCCCGATATTGGTGAGCAGAGCAATCGACCCGACCAGGGTGACGGCCAGCGTCGACACCAGGATGTCGTAGTTCCTCACGTGCGAGAGCTCGTGGGCGATCACACCCTCCAATTCGACGCGGTTCAACTTCTCGAGCAGTCCGGTGGTCACGGCGATGGCGGCATGCTTGGGGTTGCGGCCCGTGGCAAACGCATTCGGCGCCGGGTCGTCGACGATGTAGACCCGCGGCTTGGGCAGGCCGGCAGCGATGCACAATCCCTCGACGAGGTTGTGCAACCGCTGGTACTGCTGGGGATCGGCCGGCTTGGCCCGGCTGACGGCCAGGGCGATCGCGTCGGCCTTCCAGTACGAGGCGAATGCCATCGCGCCGGAGAACACGAGTGCGATGATTGCACCGACCGGTCCGGCGCCGAACAACACGCCGAATGCGGCGCCGACCAGCGACAGAAGGACGACAAAGGAGGCGATCAGCAGCGCGCTGCGCCGTTTGTTGGCCTTGATCAATTCGAACATGGGAGCCTCACGCTAGAGATCGACGCGGCCGCGGCGGCGTCATTGCGCTTCAGAACTGGACCTTGGGCACCTGGCGAGCGGCTTCGTCGGTCTCGAAGTATTCGCGACGCTGGAACTTGAGCGCCTTTGCGAAGAAGACGGTGGGGAACGCCTGCAGCTTGTTGTTGTAGCCCAACACGGAGTCGTTGTAGAACTGCCGGGCGTAGGCGACGCGACCCTCTGTGGCGGTCAGTTCCTCCTGCAACGCAAGGAAGTTCTGATTGGCCTTCAGGTCGGGATAGGCCTCGCTGAGGGCGAACAACTGGCGCAGCGCACCAGTGATCTGGTTGTCGGCCTCGGCCTGGCCGGCGGGTGTCGCCGGGGCCGCGATCGCCGCGTTGCGGGCCCTCACGACTGCGTCGAGCGTGTCCTTCTCGTGGGCTGCGTAGCCCTTGACCGTCTCGACGAGGTTGGGGATGAGGTCGATGCGTCGCTTCAGCTGAACGTCGACCTGTGACCAGGAGTTCTCGATCTGATTGCGGCGACGGATGAGGCCGTTGTAGGCGACGATGAGGTAGATGACGATGACGGCGATGATCGCCAGAATGATCCAGATCATGAGATCTCCAAGACTGATGATTGCGCCAAAACAGGCGCGTTAGTCCGCCATCATACGGCGTCGCCAGCCGTGCCAGAAGGACTCTCGGCTGGGGGCCCGGTCCCGCTTGGGGCGGTTGGTCGCCAGCCGCATGTAGATGTCGGCGTAGTGCCTGGCCAGCACGGTCATCGAAAAATCCTCCGCCCGGTCGGCGCCGGCCTTTTGCAAGGCGGCCCTCAGGTCCGGGTCCGCCAGCGCCAGACGCAGCGCCCCGGCCAGCGCGTCGGCATCGCCGGGCTCCACCAGCAGCGCGTCGACATCGGCGGTCGCCACGTTGCGGTACCCGTCGATCCCGCTGGCGACGATGGCGGTCTCGGCTGCCATCGCCTCGATCAACACGACGCCGAACGATTCGCCGTACAACGACGGCGCGCAGAACACGTCGGCACCGCGCAGCCTGGCCACTTTGTCGGCGTCGGTCAGCCGGCCGAGCCATTCGATCCGCGGTTCGTCGCCGTACTGGGCCCGCAGGCGGGCCGTGTCGGGTCCCGTGCCGCCGACCCACAGGCGCACATCGGGATCGAGTTGGCGGAACGAAGCGAGGAGCACATCGAGACCCTTGCGCTCCTCGTGCCTGCCACAGAAGAAGACCGTCGGACCGTCGGTGGGGTGAGCAGGCGCTTCCCGGTAAGCGTCGAGTTCCACACCGTTGTAGAGGATCTCGTAGTTGCCGCCGAGATAACGCCGCACCAGTTCGGCGGCATCCTTCGACACAGCGACCGCGTGGGCGATGTTGTCGATCGCCGGCTTGATCAAGGGACGCAGATACTTGTAGCTCGCGCTGTCGCCGGCGGCGTGAAACGTGGCGACGACCGGCGACGGATGCAGCAACATCGCGGTCTGCGTCGGCCCGGGGGTGAACGGTTCATGGAGGTGCAGAACGTCGAACTGCTCGTCGCCGAGCGCCCGCATCGTGCGCAATGAGCACGACGGGTCCGGCGCCAGCGGAGCCATCGAGCCGTTGGCCGATGTCGGCAGGCTGTTGCCGAGCGGCGTCACGAATGTGGCCGGCGGCGGACCATCGCACGGTGCGAGCACGCGCACCTCGATTCCCATCTTGCGGAGCTCGCGCGACAGACCCATCACCTGTGCCTGCACGCCGCCCGGCACCGACAGGCTGTATGGGCAGATCATCGCGACCCGCAGCAGCCGCCGTGGTGGCTGCGGCCCGACTCCCCCGAACTCAACTTGGGCCACGGCTCGCACGCTACCCGACGTGGCTGTACGGTCCAGGAGATGACCGCCACGGCGCCGACGTCCGAAAACACCAGCGGAATGCCCGCAATCTCGGTGATCGGCACGCCGACCAAACGCAACGCGATCCTCGAGCTGGCCGCCGAGGCCGAACGCCGCGGCTTCGCCGGCGTGGCCAGCCCGGGCATTCACGGCAACCTGGCGATGTGCGGTTCACTGGCCCACGTCACCAAGACCATCCCGTTCTGGACGAGCATTCAGCCGATCTATCACGGCCACCCGGTGGAGGTCGCCATCACTGCCGGGCACCTGCACGAGGTCAGCGGCGGTCGCTTCCGGCTCGGTCTCGGCGTCAGCCATCGGCCCGCGATGAACCGCCTCGGGATCGATACCGGCAAGCCGCTGCACGACATGTCGCAGTACGTTGCCGACATCCGCGCGGCGACGCGTGCCGCCGGAAACCTGCCACCGATCTACATGGCGACACTGCGCGACAAGATGCTCGACCTGGCGTTGGCAGAAGCCGACGGGGCGATCTGGGCCAACGCCTCGCAGCGCTACATGCCGACGCAGATGGCGCGGATCGACGCCGCCGGACGCGAAGGCTTCTTCGTCGCCAACATGGTGCCCACGGTCATCGACGACGATCTCGAAGCCGCCCGCGCGGTCCATCGGCGAACCCTCTCGGGATACCTCACCCTGCCGAACTACCGCAACTACTGGAAGCAGGCCGGGTATGTCGACGAGATGAATGCGGCCGAGGCAGCGATCGCCGACGGCGAACGCGACCGGTTGGCGCAACTGATGTCGAATGCATGGATCGACGACTGCACTATCAGCGGCTCTGCGCCCGTCGTGCGCGAGCGACTCGACGAATGGATCGCGATGGGAGTCCTCCCGATCGCCGTCATGTCCTCGACCAGCGGTGGGCAGGCCGTTGCGATCGGCGAGCTGTTCGCTGCCTACGCAAGCTAGGCGCCACCGTAGTGTGCATTGCCATGAGAGTCACGGTCGATGCCGAACGGTGCCATGGGCACCAGATGTGCGCGATTGCTTCGCCTCGGGTGTTCGGCAGCGACGACTACGGCAACGCAGTCGTGATGCTCGATCCCGTGCCGGAGGATCTCGAGAGGTCGGTGCGACGCGCCGAGTCGAACTGTCCCGAGCGGGCGATCACACTGCACGACGAAGGATGAACGCGATGGGCACCGAGAACTCACCGACCGACTGGGTCGCCGACTACGACATCTTCGATCCGGGCTTCGTCCGCGATCCGTATCCGGCTATGACCGACATCCGCGAGTCGTCGTGCCCCATCGCCCACACCGACCGCTGGGGTGGTTCGTGGATGCCGACGCGCTACGACGACGTCGTCGCTATCGCGCAGGAGCACGACATCTTCACCTCGCGCAACATCATCGTCGTGCCACCCCCGGTCGGTGCCGGCGAGGGATCGTACGCGGGCGTCGCGGCACCGCCCATCACGTCCGATCCGCCTGACCATCATTGGCATCGGCGCACGATCCTGCCGACCTTCTCACCGCAGGCGGTGGCGAAGTACGAGGACGGCACGCGGGCACTGTGCCACGAGCTGATCGATGGGTTCGTCGGCACCGGTCAGGCCGACGCTGCCGCGCAGTACGCACAGCAGATCCCGGTGCGCGTGATCGCAACGATGCTCGGTGTGCCCTTGGAGATGGCCGACGAGTTCACGTCGTGGGTGCGAGGCGTGCTGGAGATCGGGCTGACCGACCCGAAAGTTCGCATCGAGAGCCGGATGAAGATCCTCGGGTACTTCCGTGCCCAGCTCGACGACCGCAAGGCCAACCCGCGCGACGAGGATCTCATCACCGATCTGCTCAACACCCGGGTGGACGGCGAGCTCGTGTCGGAGGACTACGTGATGGGGGTGTGCAACTTGATGCTGGTCGCCGGCATCGACACCACCTGGTCGGCCATCGGCTCGTCCCTGTGGCACCTCGCCCAGCGTCCCGATCACCGACGACAGCTCCGCGAGCAACCCGACGTCTGGCCGACGGCAATCGAGGAGTTGTTGCGGGCCTACTCGCCGGTGACGATGGCAAGAATCGTCGACCATGACACGGAGTTCCATGGCTGCCCGATGCATGCCGGCGATCGTGTGCTGATGTCGTTCCCCGCCGCCAACCGCGATCCCCGACAGTTCGAGAATCCCGACGACGTCGTCCTCGACCGCGAACACAACCGCCACGTCGCGTTCGGAGCCGGCATCCACCGTTGTGCCGGATCAAATCTTGCCCGCCTCGAGCTGCGCGTCGCACTGGAGACGTGGATGGAACGGATTCCCGAGTTCGAGCTCGTCGATCCGTCGTCGGTCACGTGGGCCGGCGGCCAAGTCCGCGGGCCGCGCCGTTGCCTGGTGCGCTTCACGTGAGGTCCTCCCCCGACCTTTGTCGCTCCCACGTCGTTGAGCGTCCTGGGAGGGCCAGACTTCGGAAGGCGGGTCAGTCCCCGTAGCCGGGGTCGCTGGGCCAGTTTGGTTGGAAGAGGTGCCATTGCTCGGGAGCCCGACGAATCAGGAACTCCAGCTCGCGCGCCAGCGATTGGGTGACCCGCGCGACGTCTTCACGCAGGCCGGCGCGGCGCACCGTGGGAACGGCGGGGCGCACGACCGCGTGGTGGCCGTTGTACTTCGACGTGAAGTAGCAGCCGACGGGCAGGAGCGGCGCACCGGTGCGGATCGACAGCGTTGCCGGCCCGGCGGGAAGGGTGGTGTGCTCGCCGAAGAACTCGACGTCGATACCGGCGCGATCGAGGTCCCGGTCGCACAGAAGGCACACCGTCTCGTTGGCGCGTAGCGCCTTCAGGACAGCCGGGCCGGCCTTCGGACCGGTCGGCACGACGGTCATGCCCAGTTCCTTGCGGAGGTCGGCGAACCATTCGAACAGCTCGGGCGGTTCGAGGGCCTCGACCACGACGGTCATCTTGAAGCCCTGGTCGGTCACCCATCGACCGGCCCACTCCCATCCGCCGAGATGCGGCAGGGCGAGGATGACGCCGTTGCCCGCCTTCAACCCGTCGAGCACCTGATCCCACCCTTCGATGGTGAACGGTTTGGCGACGGCGGCCCTCGACATCGTCGGCAACCTGAAGCTCTCGACGTAGTAGCGGGCGTAGTAGTCGAAGGACTGTTGCACTGCGACCCGCAAGGCGTTGCCGCGCAGCGCTGGGTTGACCCGCCGCAGATGACGCTCGATCATGCGACGCTTCGAAGGGCTGGCGAAGCTGGCGCCCAAACCGATGCCTGCTGACGCTCCGGCCGCCAGTGGACCCGGCATCAAACGGGCCGCGAGGGAGCCGAGCCGATAGCTGTTGAGGGTCGCCGCGCCGGTCAGGCGCCGACGCACGTCGGAGAGCTCGTCGTCCGCCACGTCTCAGATCACTGCCCCAAAATAGCTCAGGGACGACGACCCGGACGAGAGATTCGTGTATGACGCCGTTCCGTGCGCACGACGCGCCGGGTCTGACGGCGGCTGCGGCGCATCTCGATCCGTGCAGCGGTGACCGGCGCAACCGCCGCTTGCCTCCACACCTTGACGAACCGTTGCACCGCGGTGACCGCGGTGAGAACGAGCATGACCCACAACAACGGGATCAGTAGGACGGAGAACAGCAGGCCGATGCACAGTGCGATGATCCGCTCGGCGCGTTCCATCAGACCGCCCTTGGCATCGAGGCCCAACGATTCGGCCTTGGCGCGCTGATACGAGATCACCGAACTGAGCGCCATCACCGCGAACGGCAGCAGCGACATGTGCGGCGAATCGTGGGAGGCGAGGTACCAGGCCACGCCGCCGAACAATGTCGCGTCGGTGACCCGATCGACGACCGAATCGAAGTACGCGCCGCGTTGGCTGGACGAGTTCGACGCCTTCGCCAAGGCACCGTCGAAGAGGTCGGGTAGTGCCGCAAGGATCACCAGCACCAGACCGAGTCGGAGCCACCCGAGGCCGATTGCGACCGCCGCGCCGCCGGCGATCAAGAGACCGACGATCGTGAGGTGGTCGGGTGAGAGCCCCGTCTTGCGCAGCACATTCCCGATCGGCTTCACAGCACGATCGATAGGCGCACGGAACATTCCGTCGAACATTGGGGTCCAGCTTATCCGTCGAACATGCAGGGCCCTGTCTGCTTCGACACCGGCGCCGACAGGTGCCACGATGTCGACATGAGCAACTCCTCCCCCAGCGACCTCGCCGTGACCTTGCGATCGGTCCCACGACGGCTCCGCGAGGCCGTCGGCGACAGCCCATCCGCCGCCACTTCGCAGATCGCCGCCGAACTCCATCAACAACTCGCCGCGGCTGCCGGCCTGATGCACAGCAGCCCCGAGCCGATCGCGATCGCGAACGCCATCGAGAGCGTGCCGGCCGACGCGTGGGACGACGAGACGTTGAACTCGCTGCGCACCACGGCCCTCGACATCGGTCGCCTGCTGCGCGCTGTCGCAGCCAGTGCCGAGGACGACGACGACTAGACGTCGTCCGTCACACCGGGACGACTACATCTCGTCCCACACCTGGACGACTACATCTCGTCCGTCACACCGGGACGACTACATCTCGTCCCAGTCGTCCTCGGGGTTGTCCTCGGTGAGGTGCTCGACGACCTTGCCGTCAATGGCGTCGACCAGCACCAGAGATCGCTGCCGCGGCGGGCTCTCGGCGGAGTAGACGAGCACACGCCAGGTCGGCCTGCTGCGCAGACCACGCCACACCTGTTGCGCGGATGCGTGGCCAACGGCGAAGCCGACGGCACCCTGCGCGGAGATCAACGCCTGCTTCTCGTCGATGTTCATCGTCCAACCTGACGTGAACGACAACAATCCGACCGCAGCCAACAAGACGGCTGCCCAGAGGATGCCGCGATTGATCAACACAGGATCGTGACCACGCCGTATCAGCCACACCAGCAGGCAGACAGCGGCGATCCCGAAGTAGAGGTAGGCGGGCCGCTTCCGCCGGCTGTTGTCAGGAAATTGGTACGGGCCGACGTATTCACTGGCGTTGAGATCATCGGGCAGGGCATCGCGAAGGTCTTGCGTGTCGAGGTCTTCGGTGTCGCTCATGTCGCCGGTCAGGCTAGCTGGGCCATGCGGCGCGCAGCTTGGCCGCTGTGTCATCGAGGGCCTCGGGCAGGGTTCGCGCGTTGGCGATGGACGTCATGAAGTTCCCATCGCCCGTCCAGCGCGGCACGACGTGCACGTGCAGGTGTTCGCTGATGCTGCCGCCGGCCGGCTTGCCGAGGTTGATGCCGACGTTGACACCTCCCGGTTTGTACGCCGCCCGAACCGCTCGCACTGCGTCGGTGACCGTCGGCCACAACTCGGCAACCTCCGCGTCGCCTAGGTCCGTGATGTCCGCGATCTGCCGATACGGCATGATCAAGGTGTGGCCCGTCGCGTACGGAAACGCGTTGAGGATCGCGAACACATGCTCGCCGCGGTGCACGATGTTGGCTTCCTCGTCACTGAGACCCGAAGCGAGGATCTGCGAGAACACGCTGCCCTCATCGTTCGGGCCCGACGACGCCGAACCGACGTAGGCCGCTCGCCACCCGTTCCACAACCGTTCGTAGGCATCCACACGGCGAAATTACTCTCCACGAGCCATGTGTCCGCGGCTACTGTCGTCGATGTCCGTTCGAAAGGCGCCACCGGCGCAGGAAGGAGGCAGGCCATGAACAGCATCGCCTCCGTCCTCCGCGTCCCCGCCAACAACTAGGCACCGAACGGATCGGTGCCATTCGCACCGAGGAGTTCACAGTGACCACACGAACACGCCGTCGTTTCGACGACGACGACTTCGAACCGCCCGCCTCCGGCTGGGCATCAGATGCCGACCGCAACATCGACGAACAGATCCATGATGATCTGCACGACGGCATCACCTATTCCACCTATCCCGACGCAATCCACGGTCCCGATCCGGCGCCCGCTTGGGTGACCGCCTCGCCGGGCGCGACCGACACCGATCTCGGCGTGTTCAAGACAGGGAAGGAGGCCGACGTCTCGTTGATTCGCCGCACGCACAGGGACAACAGCGTTCTGCTCGCCGCCAAGCAGTACCGCGACGCGCAGCACCGCATGTTCCACCGCGATGCCGGATACCTCGAGGGCCGGCGCATGCGCAAGAGCCGCGAGACGCGCGCTGTCGCGACGCGCACCGCTTTCGGCCGCGAGCTGATCGCCGGTCAATGGGCGGCAGCGGAGTTCTCGGTGCTGTCACACCTCTGGACTGCAGGGGCCGCCGTGCCATATCCGGTGCAGTTGTACGGCACGCAGTTGATGATGGAGTTCATCGGCAGCTCCGACGGGGTTGCTGCGCCTCGATTGGCGCAACTGCGCTCGTCAGCGCACGAGGCAGCGGCGCTGTACACGCAGCTCCGCGACGTGTTGGGCCGCCTCGCGGACACCGGCTACACGCACGGCGACCTATCGCCATACAACGTGTTGGTGCACGATGGACGGCTCGTGCTGATCGACCTCCCGCAGGCTGTCGACCTCGTCGGCAACCCGCAGGGCTTCGCCTTCCTTCGCCGCGACTGCGACAACATCTGCACCTGGTTCGCGGCGCGCGGAGTCAACGCCGACCCGTCGATCCTGTTCGACGACCTGATGCTGTCGGTGCCGAGCGCCTAAGCGACGGCGAGCTGCGCTGCGACCTCGGCGTGCATCCGCTCGATGAAATCGTCGAGTGGCACACCGCGCTCCACTTCGCCGCCACGCGGGTTGACGCCGAGCGTGCCGGCAGCAACGTCGTCGTCGCCGACCACCAGCACGTACGGCAGCTTCTCGAGCTTCGCTGTACGGATTCGCTTGCCGAGTTGGTCGTTGGCATCGACGATGTCGACACGGAAGCCCTCGGCGGCCAGCCGCTCGACCACCTGGGCGGCGTGGGCCTGATGGGCCTCGGCCACCGGGAGAACACGGGCCTGGACCGGTGCCATCCACGTGGGGAATGCGCCGGCGTAGTGCTCGAGCAGCACGCCGAAGAAGCGTTCGAGCGAGCCGAACAGGGCGCGGTGCAACATGATCGGGCGGTGGCGGGCGTTGTCGGCGCCGACGTACTCGAGATCGAATCGCTCGGGATGGTTGAAGTCGGCCTGGATGGTGCTGAGCTGCCAGGTGCGACCGATCGCATCGCGCACGTCGATGTCGATCTTCGGGCCGTAGAACGCAGCATCGCCTTCCTTGATCTTGTACGGCAACCCGTACTTCTCCAGCGCGGCGCGCAGGCCCTCCGTGGCCTTCTCCCAGATCGCGTCGTCGCCGACGTACTTGGCGGGGTCCTTCGTCGACAGGTTGGCCGTGAACTCGTGGAAGCCGAACGCCCGCAGCACGCTCATGACGAAGTCGAGCAGGGAGGCGATCTCGTCCTGCATCTGATCCTCTGTGCAGAAGATGTGGCTGTCATCCTGTGTGAAGCCACGGATGCGCATCAGGCCGTGCAGCGTGCCGGCCCGCTCGTAGCGGTAGACCGTGCCCAGCTCGAACAAGCGCATCGGCAGCTCGCGGTAGCTGCGCTGCCGAGCAGCGAAGATGAGGCAGTGCATGGGGCAGTTCATCGGCTTCATGTAGTACGTGCCGTTGTCCATCTCCATCGGCGGGTACATGCCGTCCTTGTAGAAGCCGAGGTGCCCGGACTTCTCGAAGAGGTTGCCGTTGGAGAGGTGCGGCGTGAAGACGAACTGATAGCCGCCCTTGTCGTGGCGGTCGCGGCTGTAGTCCTCCATCAGCTTGCGGACGATGGCGCCCTTCGGGTGCCACACTGCCAATCCGCCACCGAGCTCATGGGGGAAGCTGAGCAGGTCGAGCTCCGTTGCGAGCTTGCGGTGATCGCGCTTCTCGGCTTCTTCGAGCCGGTGCAGGTGCTCGGCCAACGCGGCCTTGCTCTCCCACGCCGTGCCGTAGATGCGCTGCAGCATCGGGCCCTTCTCGTTGCCCCGCCAGTACGCGCCGGCGACCTTCATCAGCTTGAAGAAGCCGAGCCGGCCAGTCGACGGCACGTGCGGCCCTCGGCACAGGTCGACGAAGTCGTCGGTGTTGCGATAGATGCTGATGGTCTCGCCACCACCGATCTCGCCGGCATCCTCGCTATCGGCGGCACCCGTCGAGACGCGCTCGATGATCTCGCACTTGTAGGGCTGATCGGCGAACAACTCCAGGGCATCGGCCGGCGTCAACTCGTCGCGCACGAATGGTTGGTCGGCCTTGATGATCTCGCTCATCCTGGCCTCGATCGCCACGAGGTCGTCGTCGCTGAACGTCTGGCCGTTGGGAAGATCGAAGTCGTAGTAGAACCCGTTCTCGATCGCCGGACCGATGGAGAACTTGGCGCCCGGGAACAACTGCATGACGGCTTGGGCCATGACGTGAGCCGTCGAGTGCCGCAGCACGTGGCGGCCCTCCTCGCTCTCGCCGGTGATGATGGCGACGGATGCGCCGTCGGGCAGGGCACGGCCGAGGTCCCATTCGTCTCCGTCGACGACGGCCGCGACCGCAGCCTTGGCCAGGCGGGAACCGATCGATTCAGCCACGGTGGTCGCAGTGGCACCCTCGGAGAGGGAGCGTTGCGTACCGTCGGGCAATGTGATCGAGATATCGGCCATAGGCAGCCGAGTCTACGAGCGCATCAACTACCGGCGCCCGGCATTACATCTCTCGAATCGGGGGCCGGCGACTACTGGCCGCTCGCCGCGCCGACGAGTTCGGCGGGATGCTCGGTCATCCGGGCGACCTTGGCGACGACGGTCGGCTCGGTCTCGGCAGACTTTCCGGCGTACACGTTGCGGTAGTCCTGCCCGGTGAGCTCGCTGATCTCGTACATCAACTCGTCGGTGATCTGCCGCAGCACCATGTGATCGTCGCCACGGTTCCGGTAGCGCTCGACGTTGATCGGCCGACCGATCTTGATGCTGCAGGCGCCGTGCAACTTGGGCACCTTCGCGTCGGGAGGCTGGATCTCGCGCGTGCCGATCATCCCGACCGGCAATATCGGGCAACCCATCTTGAGGGCCAGGCGGGCCGCGCCGGTACGACCCTTGTGCAACGTGCCGTCGCGGCTTCGGGTGCCTTCAGGAAAGATGCCGAAGAGTTCGCCGCGGCGCAGTACGGCCTCGGCGGTGTCGAGCGCAGCCTGGCTCTTGTCACCACCGCCGCGGTCGATCGGGATCATCCCCATCAGCGGGAACAGATACTTCGTCTTCCACGAATCCATGTACTCGGCTTTGCCGACGAAGCTGATGTTGCGCGGAACGTGCAGCATCAGGAACGCGCTGTCGAGGAAGCTGACGTGGTTGGGGCACAGGATGGCCGGACCTTGGGCTGGAAGTCGCTCGAAACCCTCCAGGTCGAACGCCCATACCCTTGTCGAGAAGGGGCGCAGGATGCGGCGAACTCGTTGCTGTGCCTTACCGGCCCCGTCCGTGTTCACGCGTTCATGATAGATCGGTCGCCGGACCAGGTGTTCTCGACACGACGAATTGCTGATGAACTCCGCGTGTCCGGCGTTCGCGCGCCGGTTCAGAGATCGACGCCCAGCAACGCGGCAGCGTCGCCGACACCGTGTCCGGCGGCTGCCGCCCCGTCGATCGCGGCGAGGGCGCCGGGGGTGTCGAGATCGTCGTCGAGGGCGTCACGCGCATCCTGCAGCGCCGAATCACCGGTGCCGGCCTCGCACCACTTCGCAAGCCGTTCGGCGTTGCGCGGCATCAACGTGTCGTCCCATTCCCACTCACGCCGGTAGTGGTGTTCGACGATCGCCAAGCGAATGGCACGCGGGTCCCATTCCTTGCGAAGGGCGTCGACGAAGACGAGGTTTCCGAGGCTCTTCGACATCTTGTGCCCGTCCATGTAGACCATCGCGACGTGCATCCAATGGCGCACGAACGGCGCGCCGGTCGCAGCCTCGCTCTGCGCCCTCTCGCATTCGTGGTGGGGGAAGATGAGGTCTGTGCCCCCGCCGTGCAGATCGATGGTGGTGCCCAGCTCGCGCAGAGCCAGCGCCGAGCACTCGATGTGCCAGCCCGGCCGACCTGGCCCCCACATGGTGTCCCAACTGGGCTCGTCGGCGGCCGACGGGTGCCACAGCACGAAGTCGAGCGGATCACGCTTGTGCGGATCGTCGATGTTGCCGCCGCGCTCGCGGGCGAAACCGATCATCTGCTCCCGCGAGTAATGGCCGATCGAACCGAACGACGGGAACTTCGACACATCGAAGTACACGCTTCCACCGGCCTGGTACGCATACCCGCGGTCGAGGACCATGCCGATGAAGCCGCGGATGTCGGGGATGGCCGACGAGGCACGCGGACTCGATGCGACCGGCAACGCGTTGAGCGCTTCCATGTCACGCTCGAACCGTGCCTCTTCGCCGGCCGCGAGATCGAGGTAGTGCACACCCAGTTGACGCGCCTTGGCGAACAGCGGGTCGTCGACATCGGTGACGTTGCGCACACATTTCACGGTGTGCCCCATGTCGATCAGCCGCCGCTGCAGGACGTCGTAGGCGATGAACGTCGACGCGTGACCGAGGTGGGTCGCGTCGTACGGCGTGATGCCACACGTATACATCGACACCTGATCGCTCGGTTCGAATGGAACAACGGCGCGCCGCGCCGTGTCGTAGAGACGCATGGTCAGGGCAACGTCCTCGGATCGCAGCGGATTCCCGTCAGCTTCGGTGCGACACGGGTCTTGTAGCGCACGTTGAGCTGCAACAACACCGCAGTGAACGCCTCGATGGCCGTGGCGTTCGAGAGTTCGCCCGAGTCGAGCGGCCGGCAACCGGGGATCTTCCAGACGATCTCACTGATGGTCTCGACGGCAGCCGGGTCGTCGCCGCATATCAGCACGTCGCTGTCGATCGGCTGGCCGAGATGACCGAGCTCTGTGGCCGGAAGGTGGTGGAATGCGGCGACGACGCGACAGCCGGGCACAGCGGCCTGCACGTGAGCGGCGACGCTGCCGCGCGGCGGCACCAGCGGTTGGAACTCGTGGCCGACACGCACGAGTGCGTTGGCCATGCTGACGACGACCTTGCCCGACAAGGCGGCTGCGTTCTCCTGCGCCGTCGTTGCCGCCGAGTCCCACGGCGTGGCGATGACCACGACGTCGCATTCCGACGCTCCGGCGTTGTCGCCGTAGGCGAGCAACGACTCGAGGTCGGGCCACTTGGCGACCAGCCCGTCGCGTGCTTCCATGGCGCGGTACTTCGAGCGGGATCCGATCACCACTGCGTAGCCGATGGACGCCAAGCGAGCAGCGAGCGCACTACCCGCCGGCCCGGTCCCACCGAGGATGCCAATTCGCATCGTCGCAGCCTTGCACAACGCCGGCCCCATCCCCCTAGGTCAACGAACCGACGTGACTACGATCACTGCATGGGTCTGCTCGACGGCAAGAACATCGTGATCACAGGCGTCCTCACCGACGCGTCACTTGCGTTCGGGGTGGCCAAGCTCGCCCAGGAGGAAGGGGCCGGCATCGTGCTGACCGGGGCCGGCCGGGCGCTGAGCCTGACCGAGCGGGTCGCCCGCAAGCTTCCGCAACCCGTCGATGTGTTCGAGCTCGACGTCACGGTCCCCGAACATCTCGACAACGTGCGTGCTGCGCTCGAGACGAAGTGGGGCCGCGTCGACGGTGTGCTGCACGCCATCGGCTTCGCACCCGCAGCCTGCCTCGGTGACGACTTCATGGAGCCCACATGGGAGGACGTGTCGGTCGCCATGCACATCAGCGCCTATTCGTACAAGGCGCTCGCCGACGCGTTCGCGCCGTTGATGACCAACGGCGGATCGTTCGTCGGCCTGGACTTCGACAACACCGTTGCCTGGCCCGCGTACAACTGGATGGGGGTGTCGAAGTCGGCGCTGGAGAGCATCAGCCGGTACCTCGCCGTCGCTCTCGGCGGGCGCGGTATTCGCAGCAACCTCGTCGCTGCCGGACCCGTGAAGACGATGGCGGCGAAGAGCATCCCCGGCTTCAAGAAGTTCGAAGACATCTGGGACGACCGTGCTCCCCTCGGTTGGGACGTCACCGATTCGTCGGCCGTCGCCAAGGCCTGCATCGCCCTGCTCAGTGATTGGTTCCCCGCGACGACCGGCGAAATCATCCACGTCGACGGCGGCTACCACGCGACGGGGGCCTGAGCGGGCTCGTGAATCGCCCCGCCGCCGAGACCTCGCCGTACCTTGCTGGGCGCCA
>JBDTYA010000147.1:0-16615 GCA_040005915.1 Ilumatobacteraceae bacterium | reverse complement strand
GTGAAGTGAAAGCCCGGTATGAGCTCTTCGGTGATCGCCGCGCCGCCGACGATGTGGCGGCGTTCGATGATCAACGTGCGCAACCCCGACCTGGCGAGGTACGCGCCGTTGACCAACCCGTTGTGGCCGCCACCGATGACGATCGCGTCGTATGAACGTTTCGATGTCATTGGTTCACGCTGTCTTTCGCGGTGGGTTGAACAGAGGAGGCCGAGCGACCGTCGCGGCGACGGTGTGATACCGGTGGTTGATGGTGAGCTCGAGGTTGACGCGCGATCCGGGCGCCGCCAGGTCCGGGTGCACCCTGGCCATGGCTATGTGGCGTTGCAGCATCGGCGAGTACATGAAGCTGGTCGTGTAGCCCACCCGCCCACCGTTGTCGTCATAGAGCAACATCTCGTAGACGACGGGTGTCTCGTCCTTCGGTGGGATCAGGCCGGCGTCGCCGTAGTGGCGGTTCCATTCCTGCCAATCGATCATCAGGCCGACCATCCTCCACCGTGACGTCTTGTCGGCGAGCTCGCGTTCGATCGCAGCGCGCCCGATGAAGCGCCGCCTCGAGGTGGCGAGATCGCGGAACATCCAGGCGAACCCGAGCTCGATCGGCGTCGAGCATTCGTGCTCGTTGAACGCGAACCTGCTGGAGTGGAAATCGACGCCGATCAGGACGAGGCCGGCCTCGATTCGCGTCATCAACAGCGCGCTCTGCCCGACCGGCAGCACCCCGCGGCCGGTGCTGGCCGCCTGCAGGGCGTCCCACATCTCGACGGCCCCGTCGGCGCCGACCCAGATCTCGTATCCGAGGTCACCGGTGTAGCCGGTGCGCGACACGTGCACGGGCACGTTGCCGATCTTCGCTGGGCCGTGATGGAAGAAGCCGAGCGCGCCGATCTCGGGGTCGAGCGAGGCGAGGATCTCTCGCGACCGCGGCCCCTGCACGGCGAGTGAGCCGTAGTCGGCGGACACGTCGGTGATCTCGACCTGGTCGTAGCCGATCAGCTTCTGGAAGTAGGCGAGGTTCGGTTCGGCCGATGTGAGGATGAAGTCGTCGGCGGCGAACCTGATGATGACACCGTCCTCGACGACGTAGCCGCGCTCGTCGCACCACAACGTGTACTGCGCCTGACCGTCGCGGCAGGCGTCGACGTCGCGGGACAGCACGCCACGCAGGAACTTGATCGCGTCGCGGCCGGCGATCCGGTACTTGTAGAGCGGTGAGGTATCGATGAGGCCCGCCGAGTTGCGGACTGCGAAGTACTCGAACTTGTCGGACATCTGGTACTTCACCGCCGACAGGTATCCCGACCAGTGCGACCACAGCTGTGTCTGGTTCAACGGCGCCAAGCGTTCGTGGAACGGGGTGTGCAGGACCATCGCCGAATCGTAGACCGCTATTGGACATACGCGCAATAACAGTTATTGTCGGGCCGTGCCCCGATTGAGCCCTGGTGCCCGCCGCGACGAGATCATCGCCGCGACATTGCGCGTCGCCGCTCTCAAGGGACTCGCCAACACGACGGTGCGCGATGTCGCCACGGCGATGGGCACGTCGAGCGGCCTGATCCACCACTACTTCGCCTCGATGGACGACGTGCTCGCAGCCGCGTTCGACAAGGCCGCAGCAGCAGACCTCGCCGCCACGCAGGCAGCGATGCAGTCCTGCGACGGCGCCGTCGAGCGGTTGTCGACGTTCTTCGCGTCGTACACACGACTCGACGAGTACAGCTCGTTCCAGATGTGGCTCGACGCTTGGTCGGAGGCCCGCCGGCGCCCGGCGCTCGGGTCGACCTCACGTCGTTTGAACATCGCCTGGCAGCGCTTGATCGCGACCACGATCGCCGGCGGGAACGACGTCGGCACGCTGCGTTGCAGCGACCCCGACGCGACCGCGTGGAGGGTGTTGTCGTTGCTCGATGGGCTGAGCATGCAACTGGCCGCGCACCCCGGCGTGATCGGGCGCGCTGTCGTCATCGACTGGGCGATGACGGCGCTCGAGGCCGAGGTCGGCCTGGAAACCGGCTCTCTGAAGCGGCCGGCGGCTATGCAACCTGCCAGGTCCAGACGCGGAGCATGATATCGATGCCGTCCTCGTGGATCAGGGCCATCGGCTCGGTCTTGTCGACGAGCGACCACACATCGGCATCGATCAACTTCTGCTGCTCGTCCCGGTAACCGAGATGATCGACGGCATCGTCGCGGAACGTCATCGAGACGTGACCGCCGGGTGCCGTCACCCTCGCCAGCTCGGCGAATGCCGATCCGTCGACGTGCCCCAGCGTGAAGACACCGACCGACACGACGGAGCCGAATCGTCCATCGTCGAACGGCAGACGATCCAACAAGGAGCCCTCGTGCAGCTCGGCGTAGACACCCCGCGATGCACTGTGCAGCAGCATGCCCGGCGACAGGTCGAACCCGACGATTCGTGTGTGACCCATAGCCGCCAGCGAGGCACCGACCAAACCGGTGCCACACCCGGCGTCGAGCAGCTCCGAGCCGGGCATCGCAAAGTGATCGCACCGCTCCGCACCTGCCTGTGGCGCCAGCCAATGCAGCTCGCCGAGATCGCTGTCGTAGTCCGCGGCCCACACGTCGTAGCGGTCGCGCAGCTGCTGCTCGCCAGCCGATGCGTAGATCCACTGAAGCCGGCTGTCCCGTTCAGTACTCATAGAAACCTCGTCCTGCCTTGCGGCCGAGCAGGCCGGCTTCGACCATTCGCAGCAACAGCGATGGTGATGTGTAGAGCTGCTCCTTGAACTCGCCGTACAACGATTCGGCGATGGCCTGCACGGTGTCGAGACCGATCAGGTCGGCCAGCTTCAACGGGCCCATCGGGTGAGCGCAACCCTTCACCATGCCGGTGTCGATGTCGTCGGCCGTCGCAAACCCGGATTCGAGCATGCGGATCGCAGCGAGGATGTACGGGATCAGCAGCGCGTTGACGATGAACCCGGCGCGGTCACGCGATCGGATCACCGTCTTGCCCAGTGCCTCGGTGGCGAACTGCTCGATCTCGGCGGCGGTCTCCGCGGAGGTCAGCAATGAGGTCACCAGCTCGACAAGCGGTAGGACGGGCACCGGATTGAAGAAGTGGATACCGATGACCTGCGACTCGCGCTTGGTTGCCCGGGCCAATTTCATGATGGGGATGCTCGATGTGTTCGACGCCAGCACCGCTTCGGGTTTGCACAGCGCGTCGAGTTGGCCGAACACGCCGATCTTCATCACCTCGTCCTCGGCAACGGCTTCGATCACCAGATCGCATTGTTCGAGCGAAACGAGATCGTGACCGAATGCCAGCCGCTGCCAGGCTGCATCATGATCAGCGTCCGAGAGGCGGCCCGCGGCGAGCGCGCGCTTCAACGAGCTCGCCACGCGTGCCATGCCGGCGTCCGCGGCTGCCGGCGAGCTCTCGGCCACGGTCACGTCGAGCCCGGCGCGGGCCGCCACCTCGGCGATGCCCGATCCCATCAACCCGCAACCGACGACGCCCACCCGTTGGATCACCATCGACCCTCGACGCCCTCTCGTATTGCCATCCCAAGATCTTGCCAGAACCGCGTCCGCATCCCTGCGGCCTAACGGAGTGTTACAGCGATCTCAGTGGCCTCGACGGACGCCCACACTTCGCGGCCGACCCTGATCCCCAGCGATGCAGCAGCGGAGTCCGCTACCTCCGCGGTCAGCGGTACAGGGCCCTGCAACCGGGCCCGCACACGATCGGCGCGATGGTCGACCTCGATGACCGACGCCTTCCACGCGTTCCGCGGGCTGCCCTCCGGGCGAGTGATGTGCAGCGCGACCGATTGCGGACGGATGACCGCGATCGCAGCTCCATCGATGTCGTGCGCCTCGACCACCAACGTGGCTCCCCCATCGATCGCGAATGCACCGCCCATGACCGAGCCGGGCAACAGGTTCAACCCGACCTCGTCTGCGACGTAAGCGGACCGCGGATGGGCGGCGACTTCGGCGACGCTTCCATCTTGGACCACGTGGCCGTGCTCGATGATCACGACCCGGTCTGCCAGCAGGTACGCATCGATGGGATCGTGGGTCACCAACACTGCGGATCCCCGGAACTCGGCGAGATGGCGTGCTAGTTCGCGGCGCACGTCGACCTTGCTCGCACCCTCCAGTGCGCACAGCGGGTCATCGAGCAGCAGCATCTTCGGCTCTGTCGTCAGTGCACGCGCCAACGCGATTCGTTGTGCTTGCCCCCTCGACAGCTCGGCCGACCGCAACCTCTCGGTACTCTCGACACCGACCCTGCGCAACCAGTGCCGCGCGTCCTTGTGCGCCGTCGCCTTGTCGACGCCGCGGGCCCGAAGTCCGAAAGCCACGTTCTCGAGCACCGACATGTGCGGGAACAACAGGTACGGGTCGAACATCACGCCGCACGAACGGCGTTCGGCGGGTACGAGGACGCCGGCAGCGGGATCGTCGAGCCGTTCGCCGACCATCTCGATCGAACCGCCCTCCACAGCGAGCAGACCTGCCAGGCAGCGCAGGATCGTGCTCTTGCCGGCGTGCTTCGGGCCGAGCAGCGCGACGACCTCGCCAGGGGGGACATCCAGCCATACATCGAGGTTCACCGAGCCGCGGGCGACCACGATGTGGGCGCGCAGCGTCACGCCGTCAGCACTCCGGCGACCGTCCATCTGTCACGAAGCGCCAGCAGTACCGCGAGGGCGACCGCGACCATCAACAACGCGATCACGATGGATTGCTTCGGGTCGGTGGCAAGCGTGGTGTACACCGAGAGCGGCAACGTCTGGGTGTGGCCGGGAAAGATGCCGGCGAAGGTGACCGTGGCGCCGAACTCGCCGAATGCCCTCGCCCACGAAAGCAGTGCACCGGCAATCAGCGCCGGCCGCACGGCCGGCAGGGTGATGCGACGAAACGCGTACCAACTGCTGGCACCAAGCGTGCGCGCCGCCTCGTCATGCCCGGTGTCGACGTGGCGCAGCGCTGCTTCGACGGTGACGACGAAGAATGGCATCGCCACGAACGTCTGGGCGATCACGACGGCCGTCGTGGTGAAGGGCAGCCGAACGCCGAACCATCGATCGAGCGAACCGCCGACGAGCCCGCCTGGGGCGAGCGCGGTCAGCAGGGCAACCCCGCCGACCACCGGCGGCAGCAACATCGACAGCGTGCAGAGGGCGCGCACCAAAGATCGTCCTGGGAACCGTCGCCGCGACAACAGCCACGCCAGTGGCAATCCGAACACCACCGAAATGACGGTGGCGCACACGCTGCAGACGATCGACAACCTCAGCGCATCGCGGATGGCCGGGCGTCGCAGAGTGGCGCCGATGTCTCGCCAAGGCGTTCGGCTGAGCAGGCCGGCGATCGGCAGCGCGAAGAACACCATGGCGAGCAACGCGAGCGTCAGCGCCGGCCACGGGAGTGACCGGTCGATTCGGCGAGCCGTCCTAGGTGCCATTTGGCCCCGACCACGTGAATCGGGGACGACGCTTCTCGGCGAAGGCGGCGACGCCCTCGGCGAGGTCGGTAGACGTCGCGGCGATCTCGGCCCAATGGGCCTGCAGGTCGGCAGAGACGTGCCCGGCGGCAGCGATGCTGGCGACCATCGACTTCGTCGCCGCCTGCGTCAACAACGAACGGGCGGCGAGCACGCCGGTCAAGGTAGCAAGCCGCTCTTCGGCGTCAGCGGCATCGCCTACCTCATCGACCAAACCAACGCGATGGGCTGCTTCGGCGCCGATCAGTTCTCCGGTGAACAGCAACCGCTTCGTCACCGCCGGGCCCAGCAGGTGCATCGTGCGTTCCAAGGCCGAGCTCGGATACACGATCCCCAGTTTTGCAGGGGTGATCCCGAAGCGGGCGTCGGCCGTCGCGATCCTGAAGTCGCAGTCGATGGCCAACGAGCATCCGCCGCCGATGCAATCCCCGGTGACGAACGCGACCGTTGGCTTCGGCAGTGCCGCCAACGCCGTTTCCGCGGCAACGTTGACCTGACCGAACGAAAGCTCGCCGGCCGACCGGGCGACGTTGATCTCGATGATGTCGGCCCCCGCGCAGAAGTGATCACCCGTGCCCCGCAGCACGACGACGCGCACCTCGCGATCGGAAGCGAGCTGCTGCGACAACTCGTGCAACCGAGCCCACATCGCATACGTCATCGCATTTCGCTTGGCGGGCCGGTTCAGCCACAACGTCGCGACCGCACCGTCGCGGCTGAGACGGATCTGTTCGTCGGACTCGTTGTTCATCGAGGGACAGTGTGGCTCACACGGCCACCCCACGGGCGATACCGTACGCCCGATGAGGAGCCACACGTGAATCTGCCGGACGACCTCCAGGCCCACCCCGATTCGAACTGCGGGCTCACGACCACGCCGGGTGCCTGAGCGGTGCCCGTGAAGATCACCGGTGTGGTCGCCGGCGCAGTACGCGACGGGCGACCGGTCGTCGCACTCGAATCGACCATCATCAGCCACGGCATGCCGTATCCGCGGAACGTCGAGATGGTTGCGGCGGTCGAGTCGATCGTGCGCGACCATGGCGCCACACCGGCGACGATCGCGGTCATCGATGGAGCCTGCAAGGTCGGGCTCGATGCCTCCGAGATCGAGTTGCTCGCCACACGATCCGACGTGCACAAGGCGACGACTCGCGACCTGCCATGGCTCGTGGCGATGAAGGCGACCGGCGCCACGACCGTCGCCGCCACGATGCGGCTCGCCGCGCTCGCCGGCATTCGGGTGTTCGCCACCGGTGGGATCGGAGGTGTGCACCGCGGCGCCTCGACCACGTTCGACATCTCCGCAGACCTCACGGAGCTGGCTTCCACGCCCGTCGCTGTCGTCTGTGCCGGCGTGAAGTCGATCCTCGACATCGCCTTGACACTCGAGTACCTCGAGACGGTCGGTGTGCCGGTGATCGTGGTCGGCAACGACCAGTTCCCATCGTTCTACAGCAGGTCCAGCGGGCACCCGGCGCCGCGCCGGGTTGACGACGC
This sequence comes from Ilumatobacteraceae bacterium, assembly GCA_040005915.1. Taxonomy (GTDB): domain Bacteria; phylum Actinomycetota; class Acidimicrobiia; order Acidimicrobiales; family Ilumatobacteraceae; genus JAENVT01. Next base: position 9,627 of record JBDTYA010000147.1, on the reverse strand, counting down.
CGGGCAGGCCGCAGCGTTGCTCGACGCCACGTGGAGAGGCCTCGAGTTGAGTCGCGGAGTGTGCATCGCCAACCCGATTCCCACGCAGCACGAGATCCCCGCTGAGGAGCTCGACAGCGTCATCGCCGAGGCGCTCGACGAGCTCTCGGTCCGAGGAATCGTCGGTCAGGCGGTCACCCCGTTCCTACTTTCACGGATCGTCGACAAGACCGGCGGCCGCAGCCTGGAGGCCAACATCGCCCTCATCGAGTCGAACGCTGCAATGGCCGCCGACATCGCCGTGGAGTACTCAGCGATCAGCCGTTAGCTTCGGTGGTGCAGCCGGATCGACATCGCCTCCGCGTCCACGCGATCGGACGGACATGCCGCTACCTGAACAGGTCGCGGCTCTGGTCGCGGAGCACTGGGGCGATCGTCGCTGTGTCATCGGGATCCCACGCGACACCGCGGATGACACCCACGGGCATGCGTGAGATGTTGCCCTTGACGAGTTCGGCTGCGCCCGCCAACTCGTCGGCGAGGCAGACGGCCTGCACCTTGAACTCGTGGCCATGCGGATCGAACTGGCCGACGTAGCTGTGTATTGGTTGCATGCCGGCGATCCCGATGGCGATGTCGGTCTGTCCCTCGCGCCAGGCCCGGCCGAACGTGTCGGAGACGATGACCACGGCGTCGATACCCCGTGCCGTGAGTCCGGCGCGTATGCGCCGGGCCGAGGCGTCGGGGTCGGCGGGAAGCACCACCAGGCGCCCGTGGGCACCGCTCGACGACTGATCTACCCCACTGTTCGCACACACGAAACCGTGCTGCGTCTCGGTGATCAACACCGGGCCCACCTGGCGCACGATGCGTTTCGCCTCGCGCAGCACCACCTCGGTCACCGCCGGGTCCTTGTCCCATTGCGCGGACCATTCGACGGCGAACTGCGAGGGCACGACATCGGCCAACTCGACGATTCGACCTTCCGATTTCGACACGATCTTCGACGTGACGACCACGATGTCGCCGTCCACAAGGGCGGTACCCGACGCTGTTGCCGCATCGACGATGACCGTCGCCAGGTCGGTGCCCGGGGCGATCTCGGGTATCCCCGGGACGCCGAAGATCTGCACGCCGCTCATCGGCTGAACGTAGCAGCGCCCGATGCAGCACAATGGGGTCCATGGTCTCCGATCTCTTCGATCAGGCAGCGTGGCGAGAGGTGCCGGGCTTCGAGTTCGACGACATCACCTACCACCGCGCCGTCGAGCATGGCACGGTCCGAATCGCCTTCAACCGACCCGAGGTGCGCAACGCGTTCAGGCCGCGGACGGTCGACCAGCTGTACACGGCGCTGGACCACGCCCGCATGTCGAGCGACGTCGGCTGTGTGTTGCTGACGGGCAACGGCCCCTCGCCGAAGGACGGTGGCTGGGCGTTCTGCAGTGGCGGCGACCAGCGGATCCGCGGCCGCGACGGCTACAAATATGCGACCGACGAGGGACGGGAGTCGATCGAGCCCGGTCGCGCCGGCCGCCTGCACATCCTCGAGGTGCAACGGCTCATCCGCTTCATGCCGAAGGTCGTGGTCTGTGTCGTACCAGGTTGGGCAGCAGGCGGCGGGCACAGCTTGCACGTCGTGTGCGACCTCACCCTGGCCAGTGCCGAGCACGCGAAGTTCAAGCAGACCGACGCCGACGTCGCCAGCTTCGATGGCGGGTTCGGCAGCGCGTACCTGGCGCGGCAGGTCGGCCAGAAGTTCTCCCGCGAGATCTTCTTCCTCGGGCGCGAGTATTCGGCAGGTGCCGCCCACCGCATGGGCATGGTCAACGCCGTCGTGCCTCACGCCGAGCTGGAGTCGACGGCTCTGCAGTGGGCCAAGGAGATCAACAGCAAGAGTCCCACCGCGCAGCGGATGCTCAAGTTCGCGTTCAACATGATCGACGACGGGCTGGTAGGTCAGCAGGTGTTCGCCGGCGAAGCAACACGGCTGGCATACGCGACCGACGAGGCGGACGAGGGCCGTTCGGCCTTTCTCGAGAAGCGCGATCCCGACTGGAGCGCGTTCTCGTGGCACTTCTGACGTGACAGCGGGGCACAGCTGACGTGATCCTCATCGACGATGCCGATGATCCGCGGTTGGCCGTCTTCCGGCGCAATGAGCGCGGCCTCGCCAGCAGGCGACAACGCCGCAGCGACGACGGCGACGGCCTGTTCATGGCGGAGGGCGACCTCGTCGTCGAACGCGCCCTCGACGCCGGCTGCATCGCCGTCGCAGTCCTGGTCGACGCCGACCGCCCGCCGCTCGTCACCATTCGGATCCCCGACGAGGTGCCCGTCTACGGCGGCGGCGAATCCGTGCGGACGATGGCCACCCAACTCGGCGTCCCGCACGACATCGTCGCCATCTTCGCCAGACCGGCGCGACCCTCCGCCGCAGACCTCATGCATCAGGCGACGCGGCTGGTGGCCGTCGAAGCGGTCGACAACCCGATCAACGTCGGCTCCATCGTGCGCAACGCCGTGGCCCTCGCGTGGGATGGGATGATCTTCGACGCCACCAGCGCGGACCCATTGTCCCGCCGCTCGCTACGCGTCTCGATGGGTCAGGCCATCGCCTTCCCGTCGGCACGCACTGCGCTGCTGGCCGACGATCTGCGCAATCTGCGCGATCACGGATTCACCGTGTGTGCACTCACGCCGTCACCACACGCCGACGACATCGCCTCGATTGCGACCGCCAGCAGGATGTGCATCGTCATCGGCTCCGAACGATCGGGCCTGTCGGCGGAGACGCTTGCGGCGAGCACCCACCGGGTGCGGATCCCTATGGCCGACGGCATCGATTCGCTCAACGCTGCGGCGGCCAGCGCTGTGGCCTGTTACACGCTCGGCCCGCGTCACACCGGTCGCTGAGCGGGCGACGAGATGGGCAGACCGGTGTCGTTGCGCATGTGCTCGGCCGATGGCACGAAGTAGGCCATCAACCGTTCGGCGATGTCCGGCGTCGGAGCACACCCGGCGACGGCGGCGCCCATGTGGGCCAGCCAACGATCGCGTTGCAAGGGGCCCACCGTGAAGGGCATGTGGCGCATTCGCAACCGCGGATGGCCGCGCTCGTCGTTGTAGGTGGTCGGTCCTCCCCAGTACTGGGCGAGGAACAGGGTCAGGCGGTGGCGAGCGCCGCGCAGATCCGGCGCCTCGGGGTAGAGCGGCAACAGAACGTCGTCGCTCGCCACCCCTGTGTAGAACGCATCGACCAACCGCTCGAAGAACGGCATTCCGCCGACCGCGTCGTACAAAGTCACCGTGGCGTCGGCTGCGTCGGTCATCGACCGCCGAGGCTATCGGTGTTCAGAGATCCGAGATCAGGCTGCGAGGCCGTCGAAGACCCGCACGTTGGCGAGGTCTTCCTGACGAGCTACACACGGCATGGTGCCGTCGCAGAGATCGAAGATCACCGTTTCGCTGTTGGCCAGAAGAACCAGAGCCGAAACGATGTCGCCATCGATCTCCAGCTCGATCACATCGCCGCCACGAAGCCGCATCGTTGTTGAGTTCATCGTATTTCCCGTCCTTTTCCGAGTTGCCCGTCACAACATGTACGAGTCGGTGGTGTTCCAACTACGTACCGTCGCACTTGTCACATCGGCACGTACAGCGTTCGGCTTTACGAGAACTTTCGTGTCAGCGGCTCCGGAAACACATCGGGGAGCCCGTCGCTGACGCGATCGGTGAACACCGCAGGACGCTTGGCCAGGAAGCTTTCGACGCCCTCGGTCGCATCGGCGCTGCGTCCACGTTCCAGGATCGCCCGCGAGTCGACTCGGTGGGCCTCCATCGGATGATCGGCTGTCAACATGCTCCACAGCATCCGCCGTGTCAGCGCCACGCTGACCGGCGACGTGTTGTCGACGATCTCGGCCGCCAGCGATCGCGCTGCGGGCATCAGCTGGTCGGATTCGTGCACGCTCCTGACCAAACGGCCGGCCAGCGCCTCGTCGGCGGTGAACACCCGCCCCGTGAAGCACCACTCGATGGCCTGGCTGATGCCGACGAGGCGAGGCAGGAACCACGACGAGCACGCTTCGGGCACGATGCCGCGACGGGCGAAGACGAAGCCGATCTTGGCGGTGGTGCTTGCCAGGCGGATGTCCATCGGCAGAGCCATGGTGATGCCGACGCCCACTGCGGGCCCGTTGATGGCCGCGATCACCGGCTTGTTGCACTCGAATATCCGCAGCGACACCATCCCACCTCCGTCACGCGGCACTCCGACGTCGGTCCGCTCGTGACTTCCGCCCTCGGCGAACGTCGAGCCGCCTGCGCTGAGATCCGCCCCGGCACAGAACGCCCGGCCGGCCCCGGTGACGATCACGACGCGCACGTCGTCGTCGGCGTCGACACGGTCGAACGCGTCGAGCAGCTCGCGCATCATCCTCGTCGTGAACGCGTTGAGCTTCTCCGGCCGGTTCAGCGTGATGGTGGCGATGTGGGCGTCGACCTCGTACAAGATCTGCGAATACTCCATCCGCCCGAACCTAATGTCACCACCTCGGGCGATGAGAGATCAGCCGAGCGGCTCACCTCTCATCGCACGGACCTCAGACGTCGAGGAAGCGGCTGGCGGCCGTGGCCGAACCGACGGCACCGACGAACGCGCCGAGCAGGAGCATGAAGATCACGACCCGGATCGGGTAACCGCCGGTGACGACAAATCCACCGAGTCCTGCCTTGCTGGGGAACTTGCGGACGCCGGCGGTCCAGTCGGCATTGCCCAAGAGTAGGAGCGCGCTGCCCAGCACTGCGCCGGCCAGCCCTTGCAGCAGGCCCTCGAGCATGAAGGGAAGTCGTATGAACCAGTTGGTTGCGCCAACCAACTTCATCACCTCGATTTCACGACGGCGGGCGAACATGGCAGTACGTATGGTGTTCCAGATCAGCAGGATCGAGGCGAACAACAGCACGCCCGACATCACGTACGTGCGTACACCGAAAAACGATTTGAGCTTGCCCAGAACGGTGATCTGATCCGACGGGAAGTCGACCGCGAACACGCCGGGTAATCGGGTGAACGACTCACGGATGCTGAGCAGCTGCTGGATCTTGTCCTTGTCGACCGGCTCGACGGCGAAGTAGGACGGGATGTTGTCGACGGAGAGGAACTTCAGCGACTCGGGGTCACCGGCGAAGAGGATCTTGGCCTGGTTGAACGAGCAGTCGACCGCGCAGTACTCGACGTTCTTGATGATCTCCGGCCGGCTGTCCAACGCTTCTTTGATGGTGGCGACCGCCTCGGCATCCGCACCGTTCTTGACGTACACGATCATCTGCACGCCACCGGTCCACTTGCTGAGCTGGTTGTCGAAGGCCTGCTGGATCAGCAGCGTGATACCGAACAGGAACAGCGACACCGTCGACGTGATCACCGCGGCGACGGTCAACGTCAGGTTGCGGGTGAGGCTTGCCCACATCTCCCGCAGCGTGTAACGAATTCGCGAGATCATTCGTAGACACCTCGGGCCTGATCGCGCACGATGATGCCGCGGTCCAGTTGAATCACGCGCTTGCGCATCATGTTGACGATCCGTTGATCGTGGGTAGCCATCACCACAGTCGTGCCAGTCTTGTTGATGCGGTCGAGCAAGCGCATGATGCCCTCACCGGTCGCCGGGTCGAGGTTGCCCGTCGGCTCATCGGCCAGCAGGATCAGCGGGCGATTGACGAAGGCACGGGCGATGGACACGCGCTGCTGCTCGCCACCGCTGAGCTGGTGGGGAAAGCGCTCCTGCTTGCCCGATAGGCCGACGAGATCGAGGACGGCGGGTACCTGCTGGCGGATGACGTGCTTCGGTCGCCCGATCACCTCGAGAGCGAATGCGACGTTCTCGTGCACCGTGCGGTTCGGCAGCAGCTTGTAGTCCTGGAAGATGTTGCCGATGTTGCGTCGCAGGTGCGGGACCTTGCTGTCGGACATCTCGTTGATGTTCCGGCCGGCGACCCACACCGAGCCCTTCTCGGGGCGCTCCTGGCGGTTCATCATCCGCAGGAGTGTGCTCTTGCCGGATCCTGACGGCCCGACCAGGAAGACGAACTCGGCCTTGGCGACATCGAAACTGGCATCACGGAGCGCGACGACCTCGGTCGAATAGCTCTTGGTGACGTTCTCGAGTCGGATCATCGGGGTTTCTCCACGAACTGTTGCAGCGCCCGCCACTCCGCCCGGAGCTCGGGGAACACTAACCCGGTCACTGTGCCTCGCGCCGTCGCCACCGCAGGTAGCCCTCCATGAACTCGTCGAGATCGCCATCGAGAACCGCGGTGACGTTGCCCGATTCGACCTCGGTACGCAGGTCTTTCACCATCTGGTAGGGCTGGACGACATACGAGCGGATCTGGCTGCCCCAGCCGACCTGCGCCTGCTGCCCGGCGATGCTGTCGAGCTCGGCTTCGCGCTCCTCCTCGATCTTTGCGGCGATCATCGTCTTCAGCCGGCGCATCGCCTTCTCGCGGTTCTGCAGCTGGCTGCGCTCCTCCTGCGACGAGGCGATCAAGCCGGTCGGCTCGTGGATGAGGCGGACCGCCGACGACGTCTTGTTGACGTGCTGGCCACCGGCGCCGCTGGCGCGGAACACCTCCATGCGGATCTCCGACTCGTTGACCTCGAGATCGAGCTCCTCCATCACCGGCCACACCTGCACGCCGGCGAAGCTGGTCTGACGGCGGCCCTGGTTGTCGAACGGGCTGATGCGCACCAGTCGGTGCGTCCCACGCTCCGATGTCATCAGGCCGTACGCGTACCGGCCGGTGAGGGTGAACTCTGCCGACATGATCCCGGCCTCGGCCCCCTCGCTGATGCCGTCGACCTCGAACCCGATGCCGCGGCGCTCGGCCCAGCGGCCGTACATCCGTAGCAGGATCTCGGCCCAGTCCTGGGCGTCGACTCCGCCATCCTTGGCGTTGATCTGCACGATGCAATCGGCCTCGTCGTGTTCACCGGTGAACAGGCTGCGCAGGTCGAGCTGGTTGAGCTGCTTGGTGATCGATGCGATCGACGCCTCCAGGTCGGGCTCCTGCGACGCGTCGTCCACCTCTCGGGCCAGTTCGTGCAGGACCTCGGCATCCTCGAGTTCGCTCGCCAGCCGATCGAACTGATCGATGTCGTTCTTGACGTTGGCGTACTCGGTGTTGATCCTCTTGGCGAAGTCCTGGTCGTCCCACAGGTCCGGCCGGGCGACCTCCTGTTCGAGCTCGACGAGCCGGGACCGATTGGAGTCGATCTTGAGGTACCCGTGCGCCTCGCCCAAGCGGCGGCGCAGCTCCTTCAGGTCGTCCGAGTAATCACGCATGGCTGGTGTGACTCAGGTGGTTGGGAGAAGGTCGACGAGCGACCGCCAGGGAGCAGGAGTCACGGAGGGAACAATCGAAGGGGAGCGGAGACCAGTCCCGACCATCAGGAGGCGCTTGCGCCGTGGCACATCTTGAACTTCTTGCCGCTGCCACATGGACACGGCGCGTTGCGCGGGGTCTTCGACCACTCGTCCTTGACGATCGTCTGCTGTTTGACCGGCGCAGGTGCGGCGGTCGCGGCAACCTCGGGGTCGATCTCGCCGGATGCCGCGGCTGCCTGTGCTGCGGCCGAGAACCCGTCGGGCTGCACGTTGTCGCTTGACGTCTGCTGCACGTTCTGCACAGTGAGTGCAGGAGCGTCGTTGCGGATCACCTGAACGTGCATGACGTACTTGACGAAGTCCTGGGCGATGCCCTTCATCAGGCTCCCGAACATCTCGTAGCCTTCGCGCTGCCACTCGACGAGCGGGTCCTTCTGACCAACGGCACGAAGGTTGATGCCCTCCTGCAGGTAGTCCATCTCCTCGAGGTGTTCGCGCCAACGCTGGTCGATGATGCGCAGCATGACCTGCCGCTCGACGTCGCGCATGACGACCGGGGTCAGCTCGACCTCGCGCTTCTCGTAGTAGGCCGAGGCGTCGGACATGACGACTTCGTACATCTCGTCGGTCTCATGACAGGCGTCGAGCTGTGCCTCTGTGATGTCGCTGGGCCAGAACGTCTTCAGCTCGAGCACCAGACCGCTGAGATCCCACTCGTCGGTGGCGACGCTGGCGCAGTGGGTCTCGATGAGCGAGTTGACCGCCTCGGCCAGGTACTCCATGGCCGCGGTCTTCAGGTCGGCGCCATCGAGGATCTGGTCACGGCGCCGGTAGATGACCTTGCGCTGCTCGTTCATCACCTCGTCGTACTTCAGTACGTTCTTGCGGATCTCTCCGTTGCGCTGCTCGACGGTGGTCTGGGCACGCTCGATGGCCTTGGTCACCATCTTTGCCTCGATGGCCTCGTCGTCCGGCAGGGCCCGGCCCATCACCCACGACAGCGCACCGGTTGCGAACAGTCGCATGAGCTCGTCGTCGAGGCTGAGGTAGAACCGGCTCTCACCGGGGTCGCCCTGGCGGCCCGAACGGCCGCGCAACTGGTTGTCGATACGCCGGCTCTCGTGACGCTCCGTGCCCAGCACGTACAAGCCTCCGAGCGCACGGATCTTGTCGCCCTCGGCACGGCACTCGTCCTTGTACTCGGCGAGAAGTTGGTCGTAGCGGGCCAGCGCCGCGGTGCGCGCCGCCTGGAACTCCTCGGGCATCTCTGCAACGGGCAGTGGGAGGGCGAAGTCGTCGACCAGCACACCAGGGTCGTGGCCTTCCTTTTCGACCTCGTGGCGAGCCAACCCCTCCGGGTTCCCTCCGAGGATGATGTCGACGCCGCGGCCGGCCATGTTGGTGGCAACGGTGACTGCGTTGAGGCGGCCTGCCTGGGTGACGATCATCGCCTCGCGCGTGTGCTGCTTGGCGTTGAGCACCTCGTGGGGCACACCGCGCTTCTTCAGCAGTTGCGACAGGTACTCGCTCTTCTCCACGCTGATCGTGCCGACCAGAACAGGCTGGCCACGGTCGTACTTCTCGGAGATGTCGTCGACGACGGCGCCGAACTTCGATTGCTCGCCCTTGTAGATCAGGTCGGCCTGGTCGTTGCGGATGACGGTCTGGTTGGTGGGGATCGGCACGACTGCCAGCTGATACGTGCCCATCAGCTCGGCGGCCTCGGTGGCGGCGGTACCGGTCATGCCGGCCAGCTTGTCGTACATCCGGAAGTAGTTCTGCAGCGTGATCGTGGCCAGCGTCTGGTTCTCTTCCTTGATCTTCACGCCCTCTTTGGCCTCCACGGCTTGGTGGATGCCCTCGCTCCAACGACGTCCGTCGAGCACACGACCGGTGAACTCGTCGACGATCTTCACCTCGCCGCCCTGGATGATGTAGTCCTTGTCGCGCTTGTACAGCTCCTTGGCCTTGAGGGCCACCGACAGCTGGTGCACCAGGTTCTGCTGCACCTCGTCGTAGAGGTTCTCGATGCCCAGCGACTGCTCGACCTTCTCGATCCCGTCTTCGAGCGGGACGACGACACGCTTGTCTTCCTCGACCTCGTAGTCGACGTCGCGCTTCAGTGAGCGCACGATCGATGCGAAGCGGTAGTAGAGCTTGGCGGCATCGGCGACGCGGCCGCTGATGATCAACGGTGTACGAGCCTCGTCGATGAGGATCGAGTCGACCTCGTCGACGATCGCGAAGTTGTGACCGC
>JBDTYA010000146.1:0-2999 GCA_040005915.1 Ilumatobacteraceae bacterium | reverse complement strand
CGTCAAACGCAGCTGGGCGAACGATGCGTTTGACGCTTGCGGACCCGATACGGGGCCTGCGCCGTCAAACGCTAGTGAGCGGCGGTGGAGAGGCCGCCGCTGGCGTTGAGGCGAGCGTGGGCCCGGCTGAGGGCGGCGACTGCTTCGACATCGTGTTCGGTGCGCAACGCGGCCTCGGCGCGTCCGGCGGCGGCGATGGCGCGGCCGCGGTCGATGTCTTCGCCGAGCTCGGCGATGTCGCTGAGAATGCTGACCTTGTTGTTGCCGACCTGCACGAAACCTCCATGCACGGCGACATCGAGTTGCGTGCCGTCAGCGAGGCTGATCCGTGTGTGGTTCTCCGTGAGTGCGCCGAGAAACGGTGCGTGACCAGGCAAGAAGGCGACCTCGCCGCCTCCGAGGGTGCGGGTGATCACCTGTGTCGCCTCACCGGAGAAGACGACCTTCTCCGGTGAAACCAACTCGACCTGCATCGTTGCCATCGTGGATCAGGCGACCTGTTCGGCGAGCGACTTCGCCTTGGCCAACACTTGCTCGACACCGCCGACGTTGAGGAACGCCTGCTCGGGCACTTCGTCCATGTCGCCGCGAAGGATCGCCTCGAAGCTCTCGACGGTCTCGTCGACCTCGACGAACTCGCCTTCGATACCCGTGAAGACCTTGGCGACGTAGAACGGCTGCGACAGGAATCGCTGGATCTTGCGGGCGCGGGACACGGTGAGGCGGTCCTCTTCGGAGAGCTCGTCGAGACCGAGGATCGCGATGATGTCCTGCAGCTCCTTGTAGCGCTGCAAGTTCTCCTGCACGCCGCGGGCAACGAGGTAGTGGCGATCACCGACGACGTCAGGCTGCAGGATCGTCGACGTCGAGGCCAACGGGTCGACGGCCGGGTAGATGCCGAGCGCAGCCACCTGGCGGCTCAACTCGGTGGTGGCGTCGAGGTGGGTGAAGGTGGTGAACGGAGCAGGGTCGGTGTAGTCGTCCGCGGGCACATACACGGCCTGCAGCGAGGTGATCGAACGGCCGCGAGTCGACGTGATGCGCTCCTGCAACTGGCCCATCTCATCGGCGAGCGTCGGCTGGTAACCCACGGCCGAAGGCATACGACCGAGCAAGGTCGACACCTCGGATCCGGCCTGCACGAAGCGGAAGATGTTGTCGACGAACAACAGCACGTCCTGGTTCTGGACGTCGCGGAAGTACTCGGCCATGGTCAAGGCCGAGAGGGCGACGCGCAACCGGACTCCCGGCGGCTCGTCCATCTGACCGAAGACCAAGGCGGCCTTCTCGAACACGCCGGACTCCTCCATCTCGATGCGAAGATCGGTGCCCTCACGTGTGCGCTCGCCGACGCCGGCGAACACCGACACACCACCGTGCTTGGAAGCAACGCGGTTGATCATCTCGGTGATCAACACGGTCTTGCCGACACCGGCGCCGCCGAACAGGCCGATCTTGCCACCGGAGAGGTACGGGGTCAGGAGGTCGATGACCTTGATGCCCGTGGTGAACATGCGCCGCGACGGCTCGAGCGAATCGAACAGTGGAGCGTCGCGGTGAATGTCCCAACGCTCCATGTCGGCGTACTTGGCGGGATCGTCGTCGAGCACATCGCCCCAAACGTTCCACACGTGACCGAGCGTGCGGTCGCCGACCGGCACTTGGATGCCGTGGCCGAGGTTGCGCACCGCCGTGCCACGCGTCAAGCCGTCAGTGGGCTTCATGCAGATGGCGCGGACGCGGCTGTCGCCGAGCTGCTGTGCAACCTCGGCGAGCACGATGACGTCCTTGCCGTCGACCTGCACGGTGAACTCGAGCGCGGTGTTGAGCTTGGGAAGCGTGCCGCGTGGGAACTCGACGTCGACGACCGGGCCGGCGATGCCGACGACGCGTCCGTCGGTCAAGTCGGTCTTGGTAGCTGTGGGTGAGTCGTTGGTCATGGTCATGACAGGTGCTCTCTCATTGTCGAACCGCGCTGAGTACCGCGGGAGTGTCTGGTGAACCATCGTGGAGTATCTCGAAATCGATGACGAGGCCCTTGTCGCCGCCGGCGAGTGCCTCGGCACCACTGACGATCTCCATGATCTCGGTGGTGATGGAGTCTTGGCGGGCACGGTTCATGATGCGGCTGAGGTTCTTGATCAGCTCGTCAGCGTTATCGGTTGCGCTCTTCATCGCCCGTTGACGGAACGCGTGCTCGCTGGCAGCAGCATTCAGCAGCGCGGCATAGATGCGGGCCTCGATGTACTTCGGCAGCAACGAGTCGAGGATGGTGGTCGGGTCCGGTTCGTACTCGAAGTCGGCCTTGGCCACGGTCGAATCGAGAGGACGCCCGTCGCCGCCGGCCACGGTGTCGCGTTCGAGCGGCACGAGCGGGCGTTGCACGACCTCCTGCGAGCCCGCCGAGATGAAACGGGTGTAGATCAGCTCGATGCGGTCGACCTCGCCCGTGACGAAGAGATCGACGACATGCTGGCCGATCTCCTTCGCATTCGCGTAGCTGGGCGAGTCACTGAAGCCGGCGAACCTGGCCTTGATCTTGTAGCCGCGGAACCTGAAGTAGCTCTCGGCCTTGCGACCGACGGCGATCACCGAGTAGTCACGACCCTGCAGCACGTCGGCCTTGATCTCGCCCTCGGCGGCACGCTGCACGCCGGCGTTGTAGCCGCCGCAGAGACCACGGTCGGCCGTGATGACGACGTAGGCGACGTTGTTGACAGCTTCGCGCCCGGCGAGCAACGGCGACGCCGAGGACCCACCCGCTGCGGCGAGATCCTTGACGACCTCGGTGATCTGGTCGCTGTACGGCACGGCGGCGGCGACCCGCTGCTGTGCCTTGACGATCCGCGACGCGGCGATCAACTCCATGGCGCGCGTGATCTTCTTCGTGGCCTGGACGGTACGGATCCGTCCTCGAAGAATGCGCTCCTGACCTCCAGCCATCGCTTATTCCGTCGCCAGGGTCTTGTTGCTCTCGGCTTCGCCGAGGGCGGCCGCGT
>JBDTYA010000145.1:0-11524 GCA_040005915.1 Ilumatobacteraceae bacterium | reverse complement strand
TCCATGACCAGTTCGTCGGGCCACTCCTTGGCGCCGCGCAGGTCGAGGTCGGCCTGGGCCAGCAAACCGATCGCCCGGACCACGCCCGCGTTGCCCAACTTGCGGTACTGATCCAACGCCTTCTTCGCCGGATATCCCGGCTTGATCCCCAGCACCCCGGCGACCGACGCCTCGTCGTTGGCGTTGGCACCGTCGAGCGTCAAGAGCTTCGTGTAGTGGTTGTGCAGGATGGCCATGACCTGCAGGGCATGGCGCTCGCCGGCACGCATCATCCGGTGCAGCAGCAACAGCGACTTCGTCGTGTCCCCGCGATCGACGGCATCCGTGAGGTCCCACGGCGGCACTCCCCCGGCGTCGCCCAGGAACGGCTCGACATCGACGACCTTCAGGATCCGCGAATCGCCGTACGTCGACACCAGCGTCTCGAGGATGCCCTGCACCCGTCCGGCGTCCTCGCCGAGCCACGACGCCAGCAGCAGCAGCGACTGCTGGTCCAGCCGGAGGCCGGCCGCGATGACCTGCTCCTCGAACCAACTACCACGCTCGCGAGCACGCATCGGCGGTGTGGTGTCGACCACGGTTCCGGCCGCCTTCTTGACCGCATCGGTCAATGCCTTGGGCAACCGGCCTCCACCACCCACGAGCACCAGCTCGGTGCTGTGAAGCGGGTCGGCGATGTATGCGACCAACGGGGCGACGTCGCCGGCACCGAATCGGCCGACCGCGCGGGCGACGACGATTCGTGATGCGGTGAGGAACGGAGGGGTCTGCGCGGCATCGACGACCGAGCGCACCTCGTAGTCGTCGTCGTCGAACTCGTCGACCATCAACGACCGGTCACCGTCGCCGATCAGGCGGTGCACGAGGTCGGACACCGCGCTGAGCAGCAGCGACTCGTCGTCGCCGGTGATGAGGTGGAGTGCCATGCCGGATCAGATTGGCACATCACCGGGTTGGTGACGCCAGCGATGCCGGACGACCAGCGCGCACACACCGGTGACCACGACCACCCAGCCCGCCGCCGACCAACGCGGCGACGGCTCGATCGCGGCCGCCAGGTAGGCGATGGTGGCGACCCACCGGGTTCCCGCCGCGCATGGAGCCATCAGCAGGGACGCGACCGGAGGGACGATGGCCGCGAGCAGGCCGGCGGGAATGCCGAACAGCATGACGAAGCCGGCGACCGGCACGGCGAGCAGGTTGGCGGGCAGCGCGACCAGCGGCAGGCGGTGGAACACGAGCCAGCTCGGCAACAACACGCCCAGCTGCGCACCAAGCGTGACCGACAGCGGCGCCCGAATCCACAGCGGGCCTGGAAGCCGCACGGCAAGTAGTGGGGCGACGATGCACACACCCGCCGTTGCGCCGGTCGACAGCCAGAACCCGACCGACCAGACCAGCATCGGGTCGATCAGCACCAGGATCGTGACCGTCGCCGCGAGAAGGCGCACCACCGGTTGTTGACGGCCCAGCACGAACGAGGAGCAGCCGAGCATTGCCATGACCCCGGCCCGCAGCACCGAAGGTTCGAACCGCGTCAGGGCCATGAACCACCCGATCAGCCCGAGTGTCGCCGCCCACCGCCACCACGGCCGCAGACGGCGCAGCAACGGCCCGGCGGCCGCCAGCACGAACACGACGTTCTCGCCGGAGACCGCAGTGAGGTGCGACAGACCCGACGACCGGAAGGCTGTGATCATCGACTCCGGTTCTCGGGCGTCGTCACCGATCACCAGACCGGTGAACAGCGCCGCGTTGTCGCCGCCGATCGTCGTCTCTGCGGCGCGCCGCAGCGCCGTGCGAACCCTGGTCGATGTTCGGTACAAGGGGGACCCTTCATGCCAGTCGCCGACGACGTCGACCGCCAGGGCTCCGACCACGTGGCGAATCTGGGCGCGCCGCACATTCGATCTGATCGGTCGGCGCTCGCCTTGCACATACACCCGCTCCCCCGCCTGTCGATCCACGAGGCGTCGCCGCGGCGATCCGTAGACCCATGCGTCGAAGCGCTCGCCAACGACCTCGACGGTGACACGCAGACCACTGCCGTACGGCGCGGGGTCGCCGACGACGGTGACCCACCCCGAGTAATCGCCAGTGTGCCGCGGAGATGCCTCTGCCCAGTTGACCTGCGACCGCCATCCACCGACCAACCCGATACCGAGGCAAGCCAGCACGACCGGTCGCCGCCCACCCGCCACGACCGAGGCGATGGTGATCGCCCCAACGGCAGTAGGCGACCGCGTCCACACGCCGATGACCGCCGCGGCCATGACCACCACCACGTGTACGTCGCTGAACGGGTGCCGCAGCCCGCTGACGCGCACGTCGTACGCTCGGGTCATCGATGCCATGCCGCTGTTCCATGATCCGGTGCCACTGGGGCCGCGCGCCTATCGATCGAAGTTGCGCGGCTCCGGGCCGCTGGCCGCCCTGATCCCGCCTGGCGTGCTCGGCATCGCCGCAATGCTGTTGCTGCGCGGTCACACGTCGCTGGTTCGTGGGATCGCCGGGTTCCTGCTGGCGGTGATGGCCGCGCCAGGGCTGCTGGTGGCCGGTGCGCCGCTGAGATCGGGTCAGGCCGTGTACCTGGGGGCCGTGCTCGCAAGCGCGGTTCTGTGGTTGATCGTCGGCACGATCTCGTCACGGCGGGCGACACGGGTTCCCGCTGCGTCGTGGCGCGACTTCTGGCACGAATACGTCTGGATGGCTGCCGGCGTGTGGCTGGGTGTGATCGTCGCCCTGGCGGCCGTGAACCTGATCTTCGGCCGCGCCTTGTTCTGATCGTCGCGATCACACCGTCACCAGGCCGCGCAACGCGTCGAGCTTGGCCGGACCGATTCCGCGCACGTCACCCAATTGCTCCACGGTCTGAAACGGCCCCTTCTGTTCGCGATGGGCGACGATCGCCGCAGCGGTGCTGGGACCCACGCCCGGCAACACGTCGAGCTGCTCGGCGGTCGCGGAGTTGATGTTGACCGGCCCTGCCGGCTCGCTGCTTCCGACGGGCACATCGGCACCGACCACCGTGGGCACGGCCTCACCGACAGCCGGTACGTAGACGCGTTCACCGTCGCGCACGGTCGCGGCCAGGTTGACGACGTTCAGATTTGCGTCCGCACCGGGCCCGCCCGCGGCGGCCAACGCGTCGGTGACGCGCGCGGCGCCCGCCAGCGTGTACACACCGGGCCTGGCGACGGCGCCGGTGACATAGACGACCACGTCCGACGACACCGAGGTCGTCGGCAACGCTGTGATCACCGGGCCGGGCTGCGTGCCGGTCGGCGAGGTCGAGCGGGTGGCGAACGGCAGCTGATCCTCAGCCCGGCTGGGGGCGCCCTTCAACAACCACGTCCCGCCGATCGCCACTGCGATCACGGCGAAAGCCGTTGCAGCCAATCGGCCGGGCCCGAACCACACGACCCATTCGCGGAGGCGATCGATCGGAGAACGCGGTGGTGACGGGCGCGGCAGGCTCGATTCCATGACGACCCTCCTCAGCGGGATGAGCACTTGCCTCCGGCACGATCGCGTGCTGGGGGCCACTGGGGGAAGTCAGTGCCGGACACTATCGACGGCGCCCCGGGTTCGCTACAAGGTGTCGGAATGAGCGATTCGCTACGAGGCGATGCGCTCCTGCAGTTCGTCGCGTACGGCCGTGGTCAACGAACGTCGGGCAACCCAGTCGGCCTCGATCTCGAGCGGGATCCGAAGGTAGGCGCTGCGATGATCCTTGCCTCGCAGCCGCCACAGCGCGTATGGGCCGACGTACCGGACCGCAAAGCCGACCACGCCGAATCGCTTCCACTGCCGAACGTGGACCAATTCGTGGCGGAGCAGGTACGGCGACCCCTTGCCGCGCCGCACGATGACCAATGAGCCGATGGTGATGCCATCCGCGCCCTTCGGCACCGGCCCACCTTCCCAGAGGCGGTAGCCGTCGCGCTGCTCGATGCGATGTTCGATCGCCACGGGTCAGACCATAGCCGCGATCCTCAGTAGAGGCGGGTTGTCAACTGCTTGCGGTACGACGCCGTGCGAGGGTCATCGGGACCCATCAGTTCGAGGATGTCGACGAACTGCTGGCGTGCCTCGTCGTCGCCCTTCACCTCGTCGAGCAGGGAGGCCAGGCGCGAGTCGTAGTCGTCGGTGATGAGCTCGGGCTGGGTGCTGACGCGTGCAGCGGCCGCGACCCGGCGGGTGCGATCGCTCTCGGGGATCCGGGCCAGGAACGACAGTGCCTGCTCGGCCTCGCCGCGCGCGACGAGCAACTCGGCCAGACCGACGATGGCATCCTCATTGGCCGGCTCCAACTCCAGCGCGGCGCGATAGGCACCCTCGGTGGCCTCGGCCAACAGCGACGCGACCGTGCGCTCAGCCTCGGACGGCAGCAGATTCGCGACGAACTCCTCGATCACATGCTCGGGCTGGGCACCGACGAAACCATCGACGACTTCGCCGTTCTTCAGCGCGTAGACAGCCGGGATCGACTGCACTTGGAACGCCTGCGAGACGCCCGGATTCTCATCGACGTTGACCTTGACGAGCACGACCTCGCCATCGGTCGCGTCGGTGACCTTTTCGAGGATCGGGCCGATCGTACGGCATGGGCCACACCACGGAGCCCACAGATCCACCACCACGGCAGCGGTGTTGGAACGGTCGACGACCTCGGTCTGGAATGTTGCGTCGGTGACATCGATGGCCATGTCGGCACGATACCCGGATACCGTACGAGCAGCATGAACGAGGTGCCAGGCGTCGATGTAGAACCGGTCACACGGTGGTTGCAGGGCAACGTCGCCGGGGCCCGCGGGCCCTTCACCTTCGAGCTGATCGCCGGCGGCCACTCCAACCTCACCTATCGCGTCGTGGGCGCCGATGGTGCCGCGATGGTCCTGCGTCGCCCACCGCTCGGTCACCGGTTGGCCAGCGCTCACGACATGGGCCGCGAGCACCGCATCATCGCCGGGCTGCAGAAGTCGCCGGTACCGGTGGCACCGGCGCTGGGGATGTGCACAGACGAGACGGTCAACGGGGCCCCCTTCTACGTCATGGGCTTCGTCGAAGGCCACGTCGTGCGCGACCTCGCCGGTGCAGAGACGGCCCTCGATCCGGCCGCGCGCCGGCGGTCGGGCGAATCGTTGGTCGACACCATGGCGGCGATCCACGCCGTCGATCTCGACACCACCGGGCTGACGACCCTCGGCAAGCACGAGGGCTACATCGGCCGTCAGTTGAAGCGTTGGTACGGGCAGTGGAACGACCAGAAGACCCGTGAGATCCGTGCCATCGACGATGTGCACGACGCGCTGTCGCAACGCATCCCCGAGCAGGGTCCGGCAACCCTGGTGCACGGCGACTACCGGCTCGACAACTGCATCGTCGGCGACGACGGTACCGTCCGCGCCGTGCTCGACTGGGAGATCTGCACATTGGGCGATCCGCTGGCCGACGTCGGGCTGCTGCAGGTGTACTGGACGGGACCCGGCGACACCGCATCGGCATGGGGCGGGTCCGCGACGACCGGCGACGGGTTCCTCGACCGCGCCGACCTCATCGACCGGTACGCGACGGTCAGCGGCCGCGATCTGTCGCAGCTCCCCTTCTACGTCTCGTTCGCCTACTGGAAGTTGGCATGCATCCTGCAGGGTGTCTACTTCCGCTACCTGGGCGGCGCACTGGGGTCGCGAGATCCATCGGAGCTCGATCCGTTCATCGTGCAGATCGACAGCGCGGCCACACGTGCATCCGAGTGCCTCGAGGCACTGACATGAGTGAGCCGGCATGAACGATCCGTACGCGCTGCACGAGCCGCTTCCGGCGCTGGAGAGGCCGGTGATGGTCGTCATGTTGACCGGATGGATCGACGCCAGTGGCGCGGCCGCCGCGGCGATGGCCACCGTGCAGGACGAGTGGTCGGTTCGACCGCTGGCAACATTCGACGGCGACAGCTTCATCGACTACCGCGCCCGCCGGCCGACGATGGAACTGCGCGAGGGCGTCAACGTGCGGTTGGTGTGGGCCGACATCGAGCTGCACGTCGGTCGCGACGCCAATGGGCACGACGTGCTGACACTCAGTGGGCCCGAGCCCGATTCGCAGTGGCGCCGATTTGCCGATGTCGTGTCGACGCTGGCGGTCGAGCTCGGAGTCCGCAAGATGGTCGCGCTCGGCGCGTACCCGTTCGCCGCACCGCACACCCGCGACCCCCGGCTTTCCAGCAGCTCGCCGTCTGCCGATCTCGTCGACACCGTCCCGTACCTCAAGAACTCGGTCGACGTTCCGGCGGGAATGGGAGCCGTGCTCGAGCACGCGTTCACCGACAAGGGCGTTCCCGCGCTCGGCATCTGGGCGCAGGTGCCGCACTACGTCAGCGCGATGAGCTACCCGGCGGCGACGCTCGCGTTGCTCACCGGGCTGCACGACGTCGCCGGGCTCGTCGTCGACGCAGCCGCCGTTCGTCAGGAGAGCACCGTGCAACGCCAGCGCCTCGACCAACTGGTGTCAAGCAACGACGAGCACCGCTCGATGGTCGGCCAACTCGAAGCGCTGTACGACCAGGCCCAGCAGCAGACCGACCTGCTCGGCACCGGCGACATCCCCACCGGCGACGAACTGGCGGCCGAGTTCGAGCGATTCCTGAGGGATCAGGACACGTAGCGCGGCGCGGGAAGCGGATTACGGTCGGCCGGATGAAAGTCGACGGAGGAGTCAACACCGACCTTGACAAGGCGGCGGCGAGCGCCGCAGAGGCTGAGGCCGCGGGGTACGACGGAGCGTGGAGCGTGGAGACCGCGCACGACCCGTTCTTCCCGCTGTTGCTCGCCGCGGAGCACACCGAGCGCCTCGAGCTCGGCACTTCGATCGCCGTCGCCTTCGCCCGCAACCCGATGATCCTCGCCCACATCGGGTGGGACCTGCAGTCGTACTCGAAGGGCCGCTTCATCCTCGGCCTCGGCAGCCAGATCAAACCGCACATCACCAAGCGGTTCAGCATGGAATGGAGCCATCCTGCGCCGCGGATGCGCGAGATGATCCTGGCCATCCGCGCCATCTGGGACACATGGCAGAACGGCACGCCGCTGGCGTTCCGCGGCGACTTCTACACGCACACGCTGATGACCCCGTTCTTCACACCTGACCGCGGTGATGTCGCGGGTTTCGGAGTGCCGAAGATCTTCCTGGCGGGTGTCGGTGAACTGATGACCGAGGTCGCCGGCGAGGTCTGCGACGGCTTCATCTGCCACGGTTTCACCACCGAGCGCTACCTGCGCGAGGTCACGCTGCCGGCGTTGGCCCGGGGGCGGGCACAGGCAGGAAAGGCGATGGACGGGTTCGAGATCGTCGGGCCCTCGTTCGTCGTCACCGGTAACGACGACGCGGAGATGTCAGCGGCCGCGGCCGGCACGCGGCAACAGATCGCGTTCTATGGCTCGACACCCGCGTACAAGGGCGTTTTGGAGTTGCACGGTTGGGACGGTCTGCACGACGAGCTCAACGCGCTCTCCAAGAAGGGAGCCTGGGTCGAGATGGGCACCCTCATCACCGACGAGATCCTCAACACGTTCGCCGTCGTCGCCTCACCCGAACAGATCGCGCCCGAGCTGTTGCGTCGCTACGGCGACGTCATCCAACGCATCAGCTTCTACGCCCCGTACAAGACCGACCCCGACCGCTGGCGCCAGGTCCTCGCCGACCTGCAGGCCCCCTAGCCCTAGACCGGTGGAGTGCGACAAGGCACCCAGGGTGGCGTGAAACACTCCACTCGGGTTAGACCAGCTCCAGGGTTTCCTCGAGGTAGAGCTCGCGACACCTCGCACGTTGGAGCTTGCCCGACGACGTCTTCGGCAGGGTCCCCGGCTTGACCAGCATCACGTCGCGGGGAGGCAGGCCGCACACCTCCAGCGTGCGGTGGTGCAACGCCTCGCGGACCGACGACGCGTCGTCGGTGCGCACGTCGGCGACGACGACGACGCTCTCCTTGCCCTTGTAGCCCTCGACACCGAACGCGATGACGTTGCCGGCACGAACGCCCTCGAGGGTCCCGCAGGCCCGCTCGATGTCTTCCGGGAACACGTTCCGGCCGCCGACGATGATGACGTCCTTGATGCGGCCGCAGAGCACGAGCTCGCCCTCGACGACGTAGGCCAGGTCGCCGGTGCACAGCCACCCGTCGTAGAACAACGCAGACGTCGCGTCGGGGCGCTTGTAGTAGCCGGGTGTCACCGATGTGCCGCGCAGCAACAGCTCGCCGACGTGGCGTTCGGGCAGCTCGGCATGAGTCGCCTGGTCGACGACCTTCATCTCCAAGCCGGGCACCGCCTTGCCGAGGCGGGGGATGCGGCGGACGTCGAGCTCCTCGTCGGCGTCGGCGAGGTCGAGCGATTTGGCGATTCGATCGCGCTCAAGCACGACGCGGTCGACGGAGTCGCAGACCATCCCGCGGTGCCGTGGCGGGAACACTCCCCCGATGGCCAGTTCGGCCATCCCGAACGCCGGGAAGACACTGCCCGGCTTGAACCCGAAGGGCTCGGCAGCCGAGACGAACGCCTCGACCGCTTTGGGGTCGACGGGCTCGGCGCCGCTCAGCGCGAGCGTCAACTTCGACAGGTCGAGGTCGTGCATGCGCGCCAGGGCTCGGGTGGCCAAGACCCAGGAGAAGTTCGGTCCTGCGGTCGCGGTGCCACCCCAATCGCTGATCCACTGCATCCAGTTGCCGGGCTTGGCGAGGAAGTCCTGCGGTGCGGCTTGCACGAGCTGGCAGCCGTTGGTCATAGGGATCGACAGGAAGCCGACCAAGCCCATGTCGTGGTACAGCGGGAGCCACGAGACCATCACCTCGGACTCGCCGAGCTCGGCGGCGCTGCACGACGCATCGATGTTGGCGGCCAGCACGCGGTCGGGGATCATGACGCCCTTCGGCTCGCTGGTCGATCCACTGGTGTATTGCAGGATGATGAGCCGTTCCGGGTCGTGGGCAGGGATCTCCACATGCTCACCGCTGGGAGCCGTCGATGAACCGGGCAGCACCGACGCCATCAACTCGATCGGTGGGTCGCCCAGCGTTCGCTCGTAGAACGCTGCGAGCAACTCGTCGATCAACAGCAGCTTGGCGTCGCCGTGTCGAATGCGACCGCGCGTCGAATCGATGAACGCGTCGAGCGAACCCATCCGCATCGGCAGCGGGAGGACCATGCTGGCGACACCCGCCAGCCAGCAGCCCTGGATGATGGTGATGAGCTGCCGCGAGGTGGGGCCGAGGATGGCGACGTGGTCGCCGGGCACCAACCCGCGGGCCTGCAGCGCGGCACCGACCACACGGGCGTCGTCGTGGATCTGGCGCCACGAGACGAATGATTCCCCCGCTGCCGGCGCCACGGACGGACCGACGAAACGCACTCCGGTCGGTCGGTCGGCGGCGGTGGCGATGCGATCGACGATGCCCACATACGGCGACCCGGTGCGCGAAGACATGATTTGCAACCGTAGTAGTGACGCGGCGCATCGTAGAATCCTCGCGTCATGAGCTCGCCGACCAATACGCCCGACGATTCGCCCGAGTTCCGGTACACCGGCGCGCTCGCGCAGGAGATCGAGCGGCGCTGGCAGGACCGTTGGGAGGCCGAGGGAACGTTCGAGGCACCGAACCCCTCGGGCCCGCTGGCCGAGCCCGACAAGTTCGTCGACCGCCCGAAGGTCTTCGTGCTCGACATGTTCCCGTATCCGTCGGGCACGGGCCTCCACGTCGGCCATCCACTGGGTTTCATCGGCACCGACATCTACAGCCGCTACAAGCGGATGACCGGCCACAACGTGATGTACACGATGGGCTTCGACGCCTTCGGCCTGCCCGCCGAGCAGTACGCCGTGCAGACCGGGCAGCACCCGGCCATCACGACCAACGCAAACGTCGCCAACTACCGCCGACAACTGCGTCGCCTCGGCCTCAGCCACGACGATCGGCGCAGCGTCAGCACCACCGACCCGGCGTACTACCGGTGGACGCAATGGATCTTCCTGCAGATCTTCAACTCGTGGTACGACACCGACGCTCAACGAGCTCGTCCCATCGGCGAACTGATCGAGCAGTTCGAGTCGGGCAGCCGGGCAACCGACGACGGGCGACCGTGGGACGAGCTGTCGCGGTCCGAGCGCGACACCATCGTCGACGGCCATCGCCTTGCCTATGTCAGCGACGCCCCGGTCAACTGGTGCCCGGGCCTCGGCACGGTCGTCGCCAACGAGGAGGTCACCGCCGATGGCCGCAGCGACCGCGGCAACTTCCCCGTCTTCAAACGCAACATGCGGCAGTGGATGATGCGAATCACCGCATACGCCGACCGGTTGATCGAGGACTTGGACCTGCTGGAGTGGACCGACGCCATCAAAGCGATGCAACGCAACTGGATCGGACGCAGCGAGGGCGCGACCGTGCACTTCGATTCGCCGGCAGGCCCGATCAGCGTGTTCACGACTCGGCCCGACACGCTGTTCGGGGCGACGTTCGTGGTGCTCGCACCTGAGCACCCGTTGGTCGACGCGTTGACGACGTTCGAACAGCGTGACACAGTCGCCGACTACAGGTTGCAGGCGGCCGCCAAGAAAGACATCGACCGCCAGGACGACACCCGCCAGAAGACCGGAGTCGCCACGGGCTCGACCGCGATCAATCCCGTCAACGGGCAACCGATCCCGGTGTGGATCGCCGACTACGTGTTGATGGGCTACGGCACCGGCGCCATCATGGCTGTGCCGTGCGGCGACCAGCGCGACTTCGACTTCGCCCGCCGGTACGGCCTTCCGATCCCCGCCATCCAGCAACCGTCCGACCGCGGCATCGAAACCTCGGCGTGGGACACCGCGTTCGTCGGCGATGCCCCGTACGTCAACAGCTCGAACGGGACACTCGACCTCGATGGGATCAGCAGCGTCGTCGAGGCCAAACGACTGACCAACGAGTGGCTGGAGGCCAACGGGCACGGCCGGGCGGCCATCACGTACAAGCTGCGCGACTGGCTGTTCAGCCGCCAACGTTACTGGGGCGAGCCGTTCCCCATCGTCTACGACACCGATGGCAATCCGCACGGCCTGCCCGACAGCGAGCTGCCCTTGGTGCTGCCCGAGACCGACAGCTTCTCACCGCAGACATTCGACCCCGACGACGAGTTCTCCAACCCCGAAAGCCCCCTGGATCGGCTGCAGTGGTGGACCGATGTCGAGCTCGACCTCGGCGATGGCCCGCAGCACTACCGGCGCGACACCAACGTCATGCCGCAGTGGGCCGGCAGCTGTTGGTACGAGTTGCGCTATCTCGATCCGACCAACGAACAATGCTTCGTCGACCCGGCGGTCGAGCGGTACTGGATGGGCCCGCAGGCCGACGGCCACGACGGCCGTCCGCATCCAGGTGGCGTCGACCTGTACGTCGGCGGGGTCGAGCATGCAGTGCTGCACCTGCTGTACTCGCGGTTCTGGCACAAGGTGCTGTTCGACCTCGGCCACCTGTCGTCGAAGGAGCCGT
>JBDTYA010000144.1:0-7507 GCA_040005915.1 Ilumatobacteraceae bacterium | reverse complement strand
ACCCGGTTGCGGAGCTTCTCCGTCGACCTGACATGACGACCGCAGACCGGCTGGCTCGCGCAGGCTTCTCGCACCAGATGATCGAGTCGTTCTGGCGCCCGTTGTTCGGCGGCATCCAACTCGACCCCCAGCTCGAGACGTCGAGCAGGATGTTCGACACCATCCTGAGGATGCTTGCAGTCGGCGCCACCGCTGTCCCGCGCCGGGGGATGGGTGCGATCCCCGACCAGATGGCGGCCGCACTGCCCGCAGGCGCCGTCAGATTCGGCGCACGTGTGATATCCGTCGACGGTGCGCATGTCGTGCTCGACAGCGGCGAGCGCGTCGGTGGGCGGGCGGTCGTGGTCGCGACTGAAGGCCCGGTCGCACACGAGCTGCTCGGCGACCGCGTACCCGATCCCGGTTCCCGGGCGGGCGCGTGCTGTTGGTTCTCCGCTCCCCGAGCGCCACTTCCGGGCCCGGCGCTCGTCCTCGCAGGCGAGGGACGCGGACCGGTCAGAAATCTTGCCGTGATGAGCGAGGTGTCGTCGTCGTACGCGCCGGCCGGCCGCGCTCTGGTGGCCGCTGCGGTTCCCGGGCCGGACGCCCTCGACCCGACCGTCACGACCCGGGCGCGCGATCAACTCGCCCGGTGGTTCGGCTCGACTTCCACGGAATGGGAGCATCTGCGGACCGACGTCATACCGCACGGACAGCCCGTGCAGAGTCCACCGTTCCATCCCAAACGAGCGGTCACGCTCGGCGAGGGCTTATTCGTGTGTGGCGACCACCGCGACACAGCGTCGAGTCAGGGGGCGCTGTACAGCGGCGGACGCGCAGCAACCGCGGTGCTGCGCAGTCTCCGCGGCAAAAACAGTAGGCACCACGACACGCGCTGACGACCGGGTCCAGCGGATCGCAGCTAACGCAGATTGCACAGTCGCCCGAGGCCTCCGATTGCGTCACCGGCTCTACGACTCAGTGGTCCGCACCGCGACCAGCAACTCGTCGAGGGTGCGACCTGGTCCGCCGACGACGCTGCGAACACCGGCGGCGCGCAGCCTCACAGCCGTCTTCTCGGCGAGCGCCGCGGACGCCGGGTTGGTCACCGACAGCACTGCGACGTCGACGGCGTTCTCGGCGCAGAACCGCAACACCTCGTCCGGGGGCGTGTCGGCACCGAGGTGGTGGACATGCCAGTTCGCTTCGCGTAGGGCGACCGTCGCCATCGTTGTCGGCAGTGAGTGATGGTCGCCTGTGACGGCGGCGACTACGACGACGCCGCGTCGTCGCCCGCGTGGGTTCGGGGAAAGCTCGGCGAGGACGCGTTCGACGGTCGTCGACGCACGATGCTCGGCCCAGATCGGCACGTCGCCTAGGTGCCAGGCGTCGCCGATGCGTCGCAGCGCGGGAGCCAGCACCGTCTCCACAAGGGTGACCAGCTTCGTGCCGTCGTCCACGAGCCGCCGACAGATCCGCCGCGCCTCGGGCTCGTCGCCGGCCAGCAACGCCTCGTACATCCGCTCGACCTGGTGATGCAGACGCCTTCCGCCGGGAGGTCGCGGGACGATCGGCTTGTGCCGCTGGACGTTCATCCGCTCCAGATCGGCGCGCTCGACACGGTACCGCCCGGCGACGAGCCGAGCCGCAAGACGTCCGCTGCGCACCCATCGGTAGGCGGTCTGGTAATGGACGCCGAGCGCGTCGGCAGCCTCCTGCAGATCAAGGTGCTCCGCCTCGTCGTCCAAGGACCTCAACCTAGCCATCGGCGGAGAAATCGCGCTGATAATCGCTCAACTCGGTCCACCGCTGCTGGGGCAGATCGATTCCGTCGGAATAAATACGACTTAACGATGTTAATACGTCGGCAACACTGCGCCGACGAAAGGTTCCGCCACATGAAAAATCTGCCCACTTCCCTCCGACTGAAGCTGCCCTTCGTGCTCGCCGGCTTCGTATCGTTCCTGTTCTCTGTCTGGCTGTACTTCGTCAAGGACAACACGACCGCCGGCATCTTCGTCGGCCTCTGGGTCCCGTCGATCCACTCGCTCGGATCGCTTCTCGTCGGCCAGATCGACCAGCCCGTCCGCCGCGCCCGCGTCGAGGTCCGGGTATGAGCACGCTGATGCTCTACGTCGGGGTTGCTGTCACGTTCCTGACGGTTTGGGGCGTGATCATGGTCGGCGGCTACCTGCTCGGTCGCGAGTCCGCCGACGAATCAACCGCTATCGCCTCCGACTGGCCGACCGGCCGACCGGTACCCGACGCGAGTGATCTCGTCGGATGACAACGGGCTTGCGCCAGCGTGGCGGCGTGCACGCACTGGGTTCGCCCGGTGTCGGCCCGGCCGTCGTGCCGATGCCGGCCGACCAGTTCGCAACTGCTGCCGACCTCGAGCAGATCACCCCCGACCCGCCACCGTGGGACCGGCGGGCGGTCCTGCACCAACGCTGGAGCGAGCTGGCCTACTTCCACTGGCGCTACGAGCCGGCCACGGTGCAGCGGCTCCTCCCCGCCGGCGTGCGCGTCGACACCTTCGACGGCGACGCCTGGGTGGGCCTGATCCCGTTCGAGATGCGCGACGTGCGGCTCGGACCCTTGCGACCGGTGCCGCTGCTCGGGAGCTTCATCGAGGTCAACGTCAGGACATATGTGACCGATGGACGTGGGCGGCGGGCAGTGTGGTTCTTCTCGCTCGACGTCCCTCGGTCGGCCGTCGTCGCCGTGGCCCGTTCCGTGTTCGGGCTGCCGTACTGCTGGGCGAACGCCGACCACGTCGTCGATGGGGACCGTCATCGCTATCGCATCGAGCGCCGCTGGCCGCACCGATCGCGTCCCACTGCCGACATCAGTTGGCGCGTCGGCGCTCCCCTCGACGGGCACGAGACGAACGAACTCGACGACTTCCTCGTTGCCCGCTGGGCGCTTGTGGCCGAGCGTCGACGGCAGTTGTGGCTCGGAAGGGTCGATCACCAGCGATGGTCGCTGCATCGCGTCGAGGACGTCGTGATCGACGAGACGCTCGTCGAGGCAGCCGGGCTGCCGCGGCCCGACGGACCGCCACACGCCCGCTACTCCCCCGGCGTCGAGGTGCGGATCGCCCGGTACGAGAAGCTCCCGACGATCGAGCCGCAATCACGCTTCCGAGCCGGTTCGCGAAGCGGGTAGGGTCGGCGGACTCCACGAGACCGGAGGTTTGATGGACCGTTGTGACGTTGTGGTGGTCGGCGGCGGGATTGCAGGTTCCTCTCTCGCACTGGTGCTCGCGACTGCAGGTCTGGACGTCGTGGTGCTCGAACGGGCGGAGGAGTACCGGGACCGGGTACGTGGCGAGTATCTGCAGCCGTGGGGCGCGCTGGAGATGGTGGGACTCGGTCTCGAGGGGACGCTGCTCGACGCCGGCGGCGGGTGGTGCCGGCAGATGATCCTCTACGGCGAGGACACCGACCCGGCCGACGCCGAACACGACGCGGTGCCCCTCGATGCTCTTGTAGCGGGTTCCGCAGGTGGGTTCTGCGTCGGGCACCCGCAGGCGAGCGGTGCATTGTGCAGCACCGCCGCCGAGCGAGGCGCGACCGTGCTGCGCGGGGTCACCGCCGTCGCGATCACCCCAGGGGGCGTTCCGGTCGTGCGCTACGAGCACGCCGGCACGGCGCACGAGCTGGGTTGCCGACTCGTCGTCGGCGCGGACGGGAGGCGTTCGGTGGTGCGCGAAGCCCTGGGCATCAACGTGCAGACCAAGGAGCGGAACGTGGTGCTGGGTGGACTGCTCGTCCAGACCGACGGCTGGCTGACGGACGCAGCAGTCCTCGGCGTCGAGGGCGACTGCCACTTCCTCGTGTTCCCGCGACCGGGTGGCCTGGTTCGGCTCTATCTGTGCAGGTTGCCGTCGGATGCCACGTCCGGACCGGATCGGGCCAGGCGCATGCTCGATGCATTCCATCTCGGCAGCGTGCCTCGAAGCGACGTGCTCGCGAATGCCGAACCGGTCGGCCCGTGCGCCTACGCCGTCGGCAGCGACGCGACGGTGAACACCGCCGTGGCCCAGGGCGCGGTGCTCATCGGCGACGCCGCCGGCTGGAGCGATCCGATCCTCGGATGCGGCCTGAGCAGCGCGTTGTGCGACACCCGCTCGGTCGCCGAGGTGCTCGTCGGCGGGGACGATTGGTCGTCGTCGGCGTTCGAGGCGTACGCCGCCGAGCGAGCGGAGCGGATGCGACGTCTCCGCCTCAGCGCGGACCTCGCCACCGAGCTGCAGTGCACGTTCACCACTCGTGGACGTGCGCGCCGGAGCGCGTTCGGGGAGTTGATGATGAACGACGCATCGGTGCAGGCGATGCGAATCATGCCGCTCTTCGGTCCGTACAACGTTCCCGCGGAGGCATTCGACGACGAGGTCCTCAAACGCGCTCTCGCCTTCGGGTGAGCCCGTGTGCCCGGCTGCCGTAGTCGATTCGGCGCCGCAGTTCAGCTGGGCGGTTCCCCTTGCAGAGCGTGCGACGGGTGATGGTCGCAGGTCCCGACTGCGAGGTGCACGTGCCCGCCCAGATGCTGTTCCGTGACCACGTCGGGTGATCGCCGGGCGAGGTCGTTCCATGGTCGCGCCCGTAAGTGGTTGCCTCCGAGCGCAGCGAAAGTGTTCAAGACGAGAGCCGGCAAGCGTCGTGTTGCATCGGCTGGGCCGATGTCCGCGAGTGCAACGACGAGGCATGGGTGCGATGCGATGATCTCATCGACGGATCGCCAGAACGACGAGGGGTCACGAAGGGTCGCCACGACGAAGGTGGCGATGACGACGTCGATGGCTGCGATCTCGATGCCGGATGTGCAGAGCGCCGCGGCGAGGAGTCCGATGTCGGCTTCGATCACGAAGACGTTGTCCCATCCGGCCGCTCGCGTTCGCCGAGTGGCGGCCGCGAGCATGCTCGGGCTGGCGTCGAGGCCGATCACCCGTCCCGCGGGGCCGACGAGCCGCACGAGGCCTTCGAAGTTCAGCCCCGTGCCGCACCCCACGTCGACGATGGTGGCGCCGGGCTGGGGACCGATCATGTCGTGGAGGCGTTCTCGTGGCTGCCTGTAGAGCCAGCGTTCGAGCGATATCGCGTCGTAGACCGCGCCGATGTGGCCGTAGCGTCGTCGACCGGGGAGGGCACTCATCCTTGGAGCCAGGTGACGAGCTCGCTCGCGATCGCAGTCATCGTCTTCCACGAATGCGCCATCGAGCCAACGGTACTTCTGCGCCTTGCTCCGGGTGATGGATCGCGAGGCGAGCTCACCGGGTCTCCCGCCCACTTGCGAACATGGCGCCGACCGACAAACCAATTCGTACATTTGTCAATTTCTTCTCAAGAAACAACGCGGCTTGCCGATGATGATGTGTGAAGTTGGATCGATCGTCGTCTGCTGAGGATGGTGATCGCAGCGGGCAACTTCGGAGGTTGCAGCGCCGGTTCACGATTCGTTGGGTTTCGGGAGTCATCATCGGTTTCGGCTTGGTCACGATCGACTGGCTTCAGCACCGAGACGCGATCGGCGCCGCAACTCGAGCGAAGACCACCTCCCCGGCGGTGCTCGCATCCATGTCGCGGCTGAGGCACACCAATGACCTACTGGCTCTCGGTGCGATTCTCGCCCTCGTCGCTCTGGCCGTGCTGATGTTTCGTCCCCTCGATCGCGCGTTGCGCCGTGAGGGCATCTGGATGGCGGATGTGGAGCGGACCCAGGCCCTCGAAGCTGCCCGTCAACGATTCGGAACGGACCTCCACGACGCATTGGAAATGGCACCCGACGAGGAGGCGATCGCCGCTGTAGTGGCGCACGTTCTCTCATCGACCCTGCCTGCGCACCCGGCAGAACTACTGCTGGCGGACTCGAGCGAGGCACACCTGACCAGTCGGGTTGTCAGCCCAACCGCCGGGCCCGCGGGTTGCGACGTCGCTGCCCCGTTCGACTGCCCTGCCGTTCGGCGAGCGACAGCCCAGTCGTTCGAGAGTTCCAGTGCTCTGAACGCCTGCCCCCACTTGCGAGAACGCGGCGGCGGTGCGCGATCGGCCTTGTGCGCTCCGATCGCGTTCATGGGACGCTCCGTTGGTGTCCTTCATCTCACCGGCAACGACGGCGAGGCCCCCAGCAGCGACACAGCAGATCGTGTCGGGGTGCTCGCCGGCCAGGTCGGCATCGCTATCGGCACCGTTCGTGCGTTCTCCAAGGCACATCTGCAAGCAAGTACCGACAGCCTCACCGGCCTGCTCAACAGGCGCTCGGCCGAAGACCGACTCGTCCGCCGGCTGGCCGCAGGCGAACCGTATGCGGTTGTGATGGCCGATCTCGACCACTTCAAGCTGCTCAACGACACCTACGGCCACGAGGTCGGTGATCGGGCTCTGCGTGTATTCGCTGACACAGTCCGCAGCGCGCTACGCACCGAAGACGTGTTCGCCAGATGGGGCGGCGAGGAATTCGTGATCGCACTCCCGAACAAATCCCGGCGCGAGGCATCGATCATCGTCGATCGGATCAGGGACTTGCTCGCCGAGGCGTGCCAGCGAGCCGAGACGCCGACCGTCACCGCGTCGTTCGGTATCGCGGACACGGCCATGAGCACACGCCTGGATCAACTCCTTCGCTTCGCGGACGAGGCACTCCTGGCCGCGAAGGCAAACGGCCGCAACCGAGTCGAGGTCGCCGGCTTCGGCATCCACGAATCGACCGACAACGCCTTGGAACCGCAACGCTGAATCGCACGGGATCGATAGTCTGACGAGGTTGGTGTGGGACGGTTCACAGCCGAGAGTTGACGGATCGAGACCTTCACGAAACACTCGGCTCAGGCGACCCTCGGGTCGATCGATGCGCAAGGATGGTCCGAATGTCACGGTCTCAGTTGCTGGACGCCGATCATGCGCCGATCACGGCACGGCAATACTTTGCCGACGGCGACCCCGGCCCGATCGTTGCCGCGTTGGCGACGGTGCCCGAACTCCTCGGTCCTACGCTGAACTTCGTCGGCGCCGCGCTCGGTCCCGGGTCGGTGTCGGTTCGCGCCAAGGAGTTGGCGATCTTGAGGACGTCGGTGCTGCAGGGTTGCCGGTACTGCATCCACGCACACACGGCGGTCGCTCTCGACGTCGGCCTGTCGACGGACGAGATTCGTGGACTGCGCGGTGACATCGTGCTCGAGGAGGCATTCCCGGCGGTGGCCGAACGGGCGTTGATCGGCTGGATCGACGCGCTGGCCGGCGCGACCGGCCCGATCCCTGATGAGGTGTGGGAGGCAGCACGCGAACACTGGGCGGAGCATGCACTCGTCGAGTTGACCGTGACGGTCGGAGCGACGATGTTCCTCAATCGACTGGCGACCGGTCTCGAGCTGCCCACCTCGCATCTGGTCACCGCCCGACTGACCTCGGCAGGCCTCGCGTGACGGCATCGGCTGTTTCTGAGGCCATCGCATCCGGGGAGATGCCCGGCCGCGTGTGGATCTACTCCAACTACCACTGCAACCTTGCCTGCTCGTACTGCTTGACCG
>JBDTYA010000143.1:0-2833 GCA_040005915.1 Ilumatobacteraceae bacterium | reverse complement strand
AGTCCTTGGCAGCCATGTTGGTGAGCGACGGCCAGATCAGGTTCCAGATCTCGTAGTCGATGACCAGACCGCCAACAGTGACGTTGAGCGAATCGACGTTCTGCAACTGGCCGACGGTGAAGGTGACCTTCTTGTTGCCAGTCGCACCGGCGGTCGTAGGAACGAGAATCGCCCCACCGAGCAGTAGCACCGCAAACAGCACACGTCGCATCAAGAGCCTCCCCAAGAACTGATTGCGACCGAGTATGACACAGCATGTGGTACGGATATTCCACCGGGCGTAGGCTCGCAACGATGGAGCAACCAACTCACACGGAGACCACCGCGCTGGCAGCGGCATTCCGGCGCGATGGCGTCGTCGTCGTTCGCAAGGTGCTCGCGCAGGCTCAGCTCGACCGCTTGGCGGACGCCGTCGACGAGAACCTCGAAAGCCCCGGGCCGTTCGCTATCGACTACACACCGAAGGACCAGGCCGGCCGATTCTTCGGCGACTACGTCAACTGGGAACGGATCGGCGGCTACCGCGATCTCGCACTCAACGGTCCGCTCGCGGATCTGGCCGCGGAGTTGCTCGGCGAGACGCCGCGGTTCTTCCACGAGCACACACTCGTGAAGGAGCAGGACACCAGCGAGGTCACTCCTTGGCATCACGACGAGCCCTACTACTGCGTCGATGGCGCCACCAACGTCAGCCTGTGGGTGTCATTGGACCCGGTGCCGCGTCGGGCCGGTGTCGAGTTCATCGTCGGGTCGCACCTCTGGGGTCGCCGGTTCGTGCCCCGCAAGTTCGTCGACCACACGGCGTTCGTCGCCGATGCCCGCGGCTTCGAGATGGTGCCCGACATCGAAGCGGATCGCGACCAGCACGAGATCGTCTCGTACGACATCGAGCCGGGTGACGTCATCGCCTTCCACTACCGCACGTTGCACTCCGCACCCGGCACGGCGGGGCTCACGACGACGCGTCGACGAGCGGTCAGCTTCCGCTATCTCGGCAGCGATGCACGATTCGCGACGCGTCCGTGGCTGCACAGCCCGCCCTACGACCCCATAACCCCTGGCGATCCTCTCGACGATGAACGCTTCCCATTGGTGACGGCCCAGCACACCGACCTCGTCGCCTAACCGGCATCGGCCGGGCGGGCATCGAGTACGACGTTGACTTCGAGTGGCTTGCCGTCACGCACCAACGACACCGTCGCGTGATCGCCCGGCGCGAGGTTGCGGATGGTGGCGATCAGCGCCGCCTGGCCCGAGATCGGCACGCCGTCGATCGCCACCACGACATCACCGACCTCGATGCCGGCCTTCGCGGACGCCGAGTCGGCGACGATCTTCGACACCAGCGCACCGCTGCCGCCATCGGTGCGACGTTCGAGCAGCACACCCATGTAGCCGGGCACGACGGTCGTACCGTTGGCCTGGGCCCGCAGTCGATCGATCTCGGGCAACAACTCGGCGGCGGAGATGGCGAAGCCGAGACCGTTGGCGGTGGAGCCGACACCTGTCGACGCGACCAGCGTGTTGATGCCGACGACACGTCCGAGTGCATCGATCAGTGGGCCACCGGAATTGCCGGACGAGACGGCGGCGTCGGTCTGGATCAACCCTTTCAACGCCCCAGTCTCGGTGTTGAGCGTGCGGCCGAGTGCCGAGACGATGCCGAGGGTCACCGTCGGATCACCGTCGAGGTCGAGCGCATACCCGATGGCCAGCACCTCGTCGCCGAGCAGCACGTCGCCCGGCGCGGCGATCGACGCCGGGCTGAGGCCGCTGACATCGACTCTCAGCAGGGCGAGGTCACGAGCCGGGTCGGCCGCCACGACCGCCGCTTCGCGGGGCTCGCTCTCGCCGTTGATTCGCACGTGCACCGTCGTGGCGTCGCCGACGACGTGAGCGTTGGTGACGATCTCGCCGTCGCTCGTCAGGATCAATCCGGTGCCGATGCTCTCGCCGTTCTGACCGTCGCGAACGACGGTCGACTGCACGGCGACGATGCTCGGTGCGAGGTCGTTGGCGATCGCCTCGACATCGAGCCGGGGAAGGTCGACCCGTCGCGGCTCGACGACATCGATGCCGAGCGTCGATGGTTTACGGAGCGGCTCGGCGCGTTGCTGCGCCCAGCGCACACCGATCATCGCCCCCACCAAACCCGCCAACCAGACGGTGACGACCAGACCCAGCACCAACACGACCTGCCGACCGGGCAGGCCGAACAGCTGCCGAGCCGGTTTGGCTGTCGCACCAGGTTGGTCGAGGACCGACCCGAAGGGAGGTGGCGGCGGTGGCAGGTTCGATTCGATGATGACGTTTCTATCGGCACATCGGCGCCACTGCCTGAGCACCACTGCCCGAAGCGCGGGAAAGAAAGAACCCCGTCGAGCCGAGGCACGACGGGGTTTCTTCTGTTGGCTCCCCCAGATTGTCACCGCATCGAGCGGTGGCAGATCAGCTGGATTGAATCTTGATCTCGATGTCGACGCCGGCCGGCAGCTCGATGCGCTGCAGGCTGTCGATGGTCTTGGCGTTGGGATCGATGATGTCGATCAGGCGCTTGTGGACGCGCATCTCGAAGTGCTCACGTGAGTCCTTGTCGATGTGCGGGCCACGGATCACCGTGTAGCGGTGCTTATCCGTGGGCAGCGGGATCGGGCCGCGAACCGTTGCGCTGGTGCGGGTGACCGTCTCGACGATCTTGCGTGTCGATTGGTCGATGATCTCGTGGTCGAACGCCTTCAGGCGGATGCGAATGCTCTGTGCCATGTTGTGCGTCAGCTCACTTCGTGATCTTGGTGACGCGGCCGGCGCCCACGGTACGACCACCCTCGCGGAT
>JBDTYA010000142.1:0-5078 GCA_040005915.1 Ilumatobacteraceae bacterium | reverse complement strand
CGGCCGGGTTGCCGAGCACGTCGGCGCGTCACTCCGGTTGGGCGCGGTTCGGGTACCGGGAGGGCAGGTAACGCGCCCAACGGACCTGTACGGGCGCGGTTCGGGTACTGGCAGTGCTGGTAACGCGCCCGACCTGTGGGGCCCGGTGCCTAGGCGGCCAGAGCGGACTTGATTCGCAACAAGGCCTCATCGACCTCGTCGTCGGTGGTCTGGAAACTGGTCACGAGACGGATCGAGTCTGCGCCCATGCGGTAGAACAACAGTCCGCCGTCAGCCAGGCAATCGATCACCTGGGGATCGAATCGGGCGAAGAGCATGTTGACATCGGGCGGGTTGAGCAGCTCGACATCGAGCGCGTCGAGGCCGGCCGCCAACCGGGTCATCGCCGCGTTGGCGTGCGTCGCCAAGCGCAACCACAGCCCGTCGGTGAGGTACCTCGTCAACTGCACGGATTGGAATCGCATCTTCGATGCGACGTGGCCGGCACGCTTGACGCGGTACACGAGATGCTCGGAGACTTCGGGATCGAAGCACACGATGGCGTCGGTGCTCAACACACCGTTCTTCGTCGCGCCGAGAGAGAACGCGTCGATGCCGGCGCGCCACGTGAGGTCGGCCGGCGTGCAACCGAGGGCTGCGATGGCGTTGGCGAAACGGGCTCCGTCGAGATGGACGCGCAGGCCTCGCTCACCTGCCAGCGCAGCCAGCTCGGTGACCTGCTGGGTCGAGTAGACCGTGCCGTGATCGGTTGGCACGGTCAACGAAAGCACCGATGGCTGCGAGTGGTGCGGGTCCCCCCATCGTGTGCTGTCGAACGCCCGGCCCAGCTCGGCCGGCGTCATGCGGAAGTGTTCGCCGCCGACGCCTCGCATGACAGCGCCTCCACCGAACATCGAGGTGGCTCCGCACTCGCTCTGGAGAATGTGAGCAGTCTCATGGCACAGCACCGATCCCCATGGCGGGCACAGCGCGGCCAGCGCCAGCGAGTTGGCCGCGGTCCCGCTGATCATCGGGAACACCTCGGCGTGCGGGTGTTCGAACACCTCGCGGACCTTGTCGCGAAGCGTGGCCGTCCATTCGTCCGCGCCGTAGGCCAACGACGAACCGGTGTTGGCTTCGGCGATCGCCGCCATGATCTCGGGCGCCACGCCGGCGGCGTTGTCGCTGCGGAACTCGATAGGGAAACTCATCCGTTCGTTCTAGCGGGCGCGTGGTCGTCGGGTGCGATAGTAAGGCGATGATCGACGATGCGCTGCTGCGGGTCCTGGCCGGCCGGACCGGCAGCCCGCAGGCGTTCGCCCGGGCGCCGACCCCATTGACCGGCGGGTTCTGGGCTGCGATATATGGATTCGAGCTCCAGGACCCCCCGGCAGGACTGCGTGGCGACCTGGTGCTGCGCGTCATGCCAGGGCCACGCGCCCCGGTCGCGGAAACGATCGTGCAGCGGGCCGTCGCGGACCAGGGTTACCCCTCGCCCCGGGTGCTGCTCGACGGCTTCGACGACGCCGTCGGCGGGAGGTACATGGTGATGGAGCGGGCCGACGGACGCCCCCTGCTCGAGGACCTCGGCATCGGTAGGGCGTTGCTCGGCCTTCCGAAGACCCTCCGGCGGATCGCCCGCCAACTCAGTATCGCCTCGGTGCAATTGCACAGCCTCGATCCACGACCGATCGCAGACGCTCTGTCGGCGGCCGGCATCGACATCGCCGCTCTCGGTGTCGAGACGCGCCTGGCCGAGGTCCGTCGCGCGGCCGGCGCCTCGAAGGCTGGGTTCGGTGGGCTGTTGGCATGGCTCGACCAGCGGCGTCCGACGATGACACCGGCGGTCGTGTGCCACGGCGACATCCACCCGTTCAACATGTTGACCACAGCGGACGAGTCGTACAGCCTCCTCGATTGGACCAACGCCAGCATCTGTCGGCGCGAGTACGACGTCGGGTTCACCGCTGCGCTGTTGCAATGCGCGCCGATCGACGCACCGACTTTTGCCAGACGGCCGGTCGCCGCGGTCACCGGGTCGCTGTCGCGGCACTTCATCGACACCTACCGCAGGATGTCGCCCATCAACCTCGACGTGGTCGAGTGGTTCGAGGTACTTCAATACGGACGATGCCTCGCTGCGGTGACGACGCTGCCCGTCGATGATCCGACCATCGGCGCCCAGCACCCATTCCGACGGTCGGCGCAGGCAATGTGCCGGCAGGTCCGCATCATCACCGGCAACAACATCGAACTGCCGCAGGGGTAACCCAAGGTCGGCTCAGCCGTGCAGCGCGGCCTTGAGATGCGCGGCCGTATCTGCCACCAGTTGGCGGCCGCCCTCGAGCACGCCGGTCAGCGTTGCGGCGCCGTGGATGAGGCCGTCGTATCGCTTGCTGTCGACGTGCACCCCACTGGCTCGCAACGCATCGGCATATGCCTCTCCCTCGTCGCGAAGCGGGTCGTACTCGCAGGTCGCGATGAACGTGTCGGGGAGGCCGGCGAGGTTGGAATGCAACAACGGTGACGCGAGTACGTCGGCCCGCTCGGCGTCGGTGAGGTAGTGATTCATGAACCATTCCATGCTCTCGGTCTCGAGGAAGTAGCCGCTGGCGTTCTCGTCGAGCGAGCCACCCGTGCGGGTCATGTCGACCGCTGGGTAGATCAACGCCGCGTACGAGACGTTGGGACCGCCGCCATCGCGAGCCATCTGCGAGACCACGGCGCTGAGGTTGCCGCCTGCGCTGTCGCCGCAGATTGCGAGCCGCGTTGCATCGCCGCCCAACGAGGCGGCGTTCTGGGCGACCCACTTCGTGGCCGCGAAGCAGTCGTGCGCAGCGGTGGGGAACCGGAACTCGGGCGCCATGCGGTAGTCGACCGACACGACGAGTGCTTCTGCATCGCGGCAGATCGCCCGGGCCAGGTTGTCGTGGGTGTCGAGGCTGCAGATCACCCAGCCGCCGCCGTGGAAGAACATCACGACCGGGTGAGGCCCTTCGCCCTCGGGCGTGTAGACCCGCGCCCCGATCTCGGCTCCGTCGACGGGGATCGTGATGTCGTCGACGGCGCATACCGGTACGGTCTCACCGGCCAGCGCGGTCATCTCCTCGGTCGCGGCTCGCGCGTCGGCGACCGACAGTGCGTGCAGGGGCGGGTTGCCCATCGCCGCCATCTCGTCGAGCAGTTTTCTCACTTGCGGATCAATGGGCATGGTTGTGCTCCTGGTTGAAGATGACCGGCGGGTTCATCGCGCGAGGCGTTGCAGTTCGAGCTCCACGACCGCCGTGCTGTCGACGCCGACGAGGATGCGCGCCGGGCGACGCACGCTCCACGCCGTCTCCTCGTCGCTGACGTGTACCGCAGGTTGTGTCTTTCCGCGGCAGAAGCTGTCGCCGCAATCGACCCGGACCGGGTATTCGATCCACGTGAAGAGGTGGGGTGCCAACAGGTAGCTGATGGTCGTCGAGTCATGGACGCAGATCCCGTGCAGCCCGAGCCGGTGGCGGTAGAAGTTCTCGTAGAAGGGCACGATCGCCGCCAGGTGCTTGGCGCGGGGGTTGTCGAAGGTGCCGATCCGCGTCAGGTCGGCCGACGTCATCAGCGTCTTCTCCGTCACGTCGAGGCCGGCCATCACGACTCGGCACTCGGCGCCGAACACGATGTCGGCTGCCTCGGGATCGTTGAGGATGTTGGCCTCGGCGGCCGGCGACGCGTTGCCGCCGACGAAGGCATTGCCACCCATCAGCACGATCTCCGCCAGGTTGGCACCGAGTGCCGGCTCCAGTTGCAGCGCCATGGCAACGTTGGTGAGCGGCCCGACAGCGACCAGCGTGATCTCACCCGGAGCCGCCATGACCGTCTGCACGATGAAGTGCGCGGCGTCGAGCGCGTGCACCGAGGTGATCGGCGGAGCCAGGAACACGTTGCCCTGTCCGTCGTCGCCGTGAACGAAGGCGACGGCGCCGCGATACGGCATTGCCAGGGGCCGGTCGGCGCCGCGGGCGACGGGTATATCACTGCGCCCGGCGATCTCCAGGAGCTTCAACGCATTCGCCGTGCACACCGAGGTCTCGGCGTTGCCGAAGACCGTGGTGAGCCCGATGACGTCGAGCTCGGCTGACTCGAGCGCGTAGAAGATGCACATCGCATCGTCGATGCCGGGGTCGGTGTCGATGATGATCTTGCGTGGCGTGATCTGGTTCACAGCGACTCCCGGACCTGCCGCACGCCGGCCACGAGGTTGGTGATCTTCTCGCGTGCCAATGTGCGGTGCACGTATCTCAGGCCGCAGTCGGTAGTCAGGAACAGCTTGTCGGCAGGCACGTGGTCGAGGCACTTGCGCACACGTTCGGCAACGTCGTCGGGCGTCTCGCAGTAGTGCGTGCGGATGTCGATGATGCCCGCGCCGAGCTCGCGATCAGGCGCCCAGTTCATCCACTGCTCGATCTCCGACATCTCCCGTGTGCCGTACTCGAGCACGAACTGGTCGGCCTTGGCTTCGAGCAGATCGGGGAAGTATCGGGCGTACGACTTCTTTGCATACGGTAGCTTGCGAAACGATCCGAAACAGACGTGCAGGCTGAAGTGCACACCCGTGACGCCTTCGATGCAGGCGTTGAACAACCTGGCGATGTCGCTGGGGGTATGCGGATCGTTGGCCGCATACCCGGGTGTCGCCGGTTCGTCGAGCTGGATCCACTTGCAGCCGGCAGCAGCCAGTTGACGGATCTCGTGGTTCAGCGCCGGCACGAACGCCTCCGCCAGGTGTGTGCGATCCGTGTAGTGATCGACCGGCCGGATGAACGTCGTCAGCGCGAACGGACCCGGTAGCGGGACCTTGATCGGTGTCGTCGTGCGGGTCGATGCATACGTGAACTCCTCGACGGCGCCCATCCCGTCGGGCACGTCCACCGGCCCGGTCGTCTCCTGCACGTTGCGCATGTCGAGTGACATCGGGCCCATCTTGCGCGGCGCACCAGCGTCGCGCAGGCCGGTCATGCGCGAGGCGAATGCCCATACGAAGCTGGCCCGCCGCATCTCGCCGTCGCTGATCACATCGAGCCCGGCCTCCTCCTGGTCGAGGATCGCTCGGTCGACGG
>JBDTYA010000141.1:0-12957 GCA_040005915.1 Ilumatobacteraceae bacterium | reverse complement strand
AAACACCGCCGTGCTGTTCGGTGACGGGTCAGGCGCTGTCGTTCTGGAGGCCGTCGAAGGACCCGGTCAGCTGCTGGCCTGGGACCTCGACGCCGATGGATCGTTGGCACGACTGCTGTACGCCGACGTGGGTGGCTACATCCACATGGAGGGCAAAGAGGTCTTCCGCCGGGCGGTGCGCATCATGGTCGACTCGGCCACGAAGTCGATGAATCATGCCGGGATCACCGCCGACGAGCTCTCGCTGGTCGTTCCTCATCAGGCCAACATCCGCATCATCCAGGCGGCCTGCAATCGCTTGGGCATCGACATCGAGCGGGCCGTCACCGTGCTCGACCGAACCGGCAACACGTCGTCGGCATCGGTACCCCTAGCGCTTGCCGACGCGCTCGACACAGGTCGGGTCACAGAAGGCGATCTGTTGCTGCTCGTCGGCTTCGGCGGTGGGATGACTGCTGCCAGCGCGGTTCTGCGCTGGGGTGGCGGTGCTCCCGCCGGCGGGCCTGCGTGAGCAAAGTCGTTCTGATAACCGGGGGATCACGAGGCATCGGGCTGGCGTGCGCGCAACGGTTCGCCGCGCAGGGCGATCGGGTCGCCGTCACGTACAACTCGTCGCCTCCGCCCGACGGGTTCTTCGGCGTCAAGTGCGACGTCACCTCGGCGGAATCCGTCGACGAGGCCTTCAAGGCCGTCGAGGCCGAATTCGGGCCGGTCGAGGTGTTGGTGTCGAACGCCGGCATCACCAAGGACGGTCTGTTGCTGCGCATGAGCGAGACCGACTTCGGCTCGGTGATCGACGCCAACCTCACCGCTGCCTACCGGGTCGCCAAACGGGCCACACAGGGGATGCTGCGCGCCCGCAGTGGCCGCATCATCTTCATGTCATCCGTCGTCGCCCTGCTGGGCTCCGCCGGTCAGGCCAACTACGCAGCCTCGAAGGCCGGCCTGGTCGGCCTGGCGCGATCGTTGGCGCGCGAGCTCGGATCGCGCAGCATCACAGTCAACGTCGTCGCGCCCGGGCCCGTCGAGACAGACATGACCGCAGCACTCGGCGAGAAGCGCCTGGCCGAGTTGACCGCAGCTGTTCCGCTGGCACGCATGGCATCCGCCGACGAGATCGCAGGTGTGGTCGCCTTCCTCGCGTCGACCGACGCCGCGTACATCACGGGTGCCGTCATTCCGGTCGACGGCGGCCTGGGCATGGGTCACTAGTCAGGCACAGTCAGTAACATCGTCCGCATCACGAACACAAGGAGATAGTCGTGGATCAAGCAATGTTCGCCCGCTTCAAGAAATGTGCCGTCGAGGTGCTCTCGGTCTCCGAGGATCAAGTCGTTCCCGAAGCGAAGTTCGGCGATGACCTCGATGCCGACAGCCTCGACCTCGTCGAGTTGGTCATGGCGCTCGAGGAGGAGTTCGGCGTCGAGGTGCCCGAGGAAGACCTCGAAGGCATCGAGACTGTCGGCCAGGCCTACGACCTGGTCGTCGGCAAGCTCTGATGAAGGGTGCCGGCCGGCGCGTAGCCATCACCGGCTACGGCGTCGTCGCACCCTGCGGAATCGGACGGAAGGCGTTCTGGGACGGTCTCAACGGACCCGGGATCACCGGCCACCGCAGCATCGACATCGCCGATTGGGATCCACTGCCCTACTTCGACAACCCCAAAGAGGCTCGCCGCGCCGACCGGGTCGAGCAGTTCGCGCTCGCCGCCGCGGCAGAGGCGTTCGAACATGCCGGTCGACCGACCGCCGAGTCACATCGCTTCGGCACCATCTATGCCACCGGTGTCGGCGGCCTTCGCTCGACGCAGGAACAGATCGAGGTCCTCCTCACCAAGGGCGAACGGCGGGTGTCGCCATTCCTGGTTCCGATGATGATGCCCAACGCACCCGGCGCAGCCATCTCCATGCGCTACGGCTTGCGCGGGCCCAACGAGACGATCACCACGGCGTGCGCCGCGTCGACGCATGCAATCGGGTACGCGGCACGGCTGATCGCGTGGGACATGTGCGACGCCGTCGTCACCGGCGGCTCCGAGTCGGCAGGGTGCGCGATCGGCGTTGCCAGCTTCGGCAACATGACCGCCCTCTCCACGTCGGGCTCGAGCCGGCCGTTCGACGTCGACCGTGACGGTTTCGTCCTCGGCGAGGGAGCCGCTGCGCTGATGCTCGAGGAGTGGTCGGCCGCCGAACGGCGCGGGGCGACGATCCTCGGCGAGGTGTTGGGGGCCGGCAGCAACGCCGACGCCCATCACATCACGGCGCCGGCACCCGGTGGCGTCGGCGCGATTGCCTGCATGCGCCTTGCGCTCGACGACGCCGGCCTGACGCCCGACGACATCGGCCACATCAACGCGCACGGCACATCGACGCCGCTCAACGACGCGGCTGAAGCCGCCGCGATCACCGAGATCTTCGGGCCTCGCGGCGTGCCGATGACGTCGACGAAGGGTGTCACCGGTCATGCACTCGGCGCCGCAGGCGCACTCGAGGCTGTCGCCATGCTGCTGGCCATGGAGCACCGCCTCATCCCCCCGACCGCCGGTACGACGGTCGTCGATCCCGCATTCGACATCGACTTGGTCCTCGCCACGGCCCGGCCGTGGGATCCGGCGCCCTCGATCTCGAACAGTCTCGGTTTCGGTGGCCACAACGGGTGCATCATCCTGGGTCCGGTCTAGCCCGAACCCACGAATTCACCCCGGCGAGCACACCGAAGCCGCGACTGCCCTCACAACGTCACCAGGCCGAGTTCAGGAGGGCCATGGAAACGTCGTGCGGTGGGAGCGGCCTGGCGAGACGGCCAACGCCTTCTGCAGCCCG
This sequence comes from Ilumatobacteraceae bacterium, assembly GCA_040005915.1. Lineage (GTDB taxonomy): Bacteria > Actinomycetota > Acidimicrobiia > Acidimicrobiales > Ilumatobacteraceae > JAENVT01. Next base: position 10,135 of record JBDTYA010000141.1, on the reverse strand, counting down.
GCCATCCGTGGTTTGGCCTCGCCACCCGGAACCAGGGCTTCGGCCGTAGTCTCCAGAATTGCGACCGACACATGCACCCGCTTTCGCCATAAAGAACGAGCCGCGGGGTTTCGACGGGCGATGTCGCTCCGGGGAGAGCAACTGGTATCAACCCAGTAAACCGTGCCCGAATGAAGAAGTCAACTGCATCGCTACGGCAGCGGGACCGCGCCTACCTGGCCACCACAACCGTGTGACACCCCTTTGTCATGATCGCTGCATGAAACTCCGACGCAACATCACTTCCACCCAGCCCAGCATCCCCGCCCGTCCGGCGCGATTCGTGATCTTCGACATCGACCAGCCCGACCTGGTGCACACCCGCCTCGACTGCAGCGATCACGTCGGCCTGGTCGACGTCGTCGATCAATGGTTCGGCGGCCCGTGCGACGATCCCGACGTGGTGGAACAGGTCGCGTTCCGTCATGGCCTCATCGCCGATGCCGAACTGGTCGAACGCGGCAAGCCGTGCCCGCGCTGCACCCTCGTCGCCGCACCGTTGTGGCGGGCCGCCGCCTGACGCGGTGCCGCGGGTGGCGCCGAATTTCAGCGGTCGACGAGCACGAACATCAGCTCGCACTCGCACGCGGTGTCACCGCCCAGCACGGCCCGGCCACGGCCCTTACCGGCACGCGCCGACATGCGAACTAGCTCGACCTGCAGCTCCAAGGTGTCACCCGGCTCGACCTGACGCCGGAAGCGAGCACCGTCGAGCCCACCGAACAAGGGCAGCTTGCCGGCGTACCGAGCATCGGTCAAGACTGCGATTGCGCCGACTTGGGCGATCGCTTCGCACATCAACACCCCCGGTAACGTCGGTCGCCCAGGGAAGTGGCCTGGGAAGAACCACTCATCGCCGGTGAGGTTCCAGATCCCGACAGCGCTGACGCCCGGTTCCAGCGCGGTCAGCGAATCGACGAACAGAAAGGGCGGACGATGCGGCAGCACATCCGCCGGTGCCGGCAAGTCGGTCATTCGGCGAGCGCTTCCAGCAACCGGGTGGGCGTGTCCTTCGGGCTGATCTTGTACCAGGCGTGGCGCACCTTGCCATCGTCACCGATCAGGAACGCGGACCGGACGATGCCCATGTAGGTCTTGCCGTAGTTCTTCTTCTCCTGCCAGACATCGAACGCCTCGGCAACGGAGTGGTCGACATCCGACAGCAGATCGAAGTCGAGGCCGTACTTCTCACGGAACCGGCTGAGCGCGCCCGGCTTGTCGGGGCTGACACCGAGGATCACGGTGTCGCCGATCTGGCCGGCGATGTCGCGCAGACCACAGGCCTGCTGTGTGCAACCCGGCGTATCGGCCCGCGGATAGAAGTACACCAGCACCGGGTGTCCGCGCAGCGCAGCCAACTCTTGTGTCTCGCCAACCTGGTTCGGGAGCGAGAACTTCGGCGCGGACTGACCGGCGGTGAGCATGCCCGAGATGTTACTCAGGCGATGAGACGCCAACCGCCACGGACCGTGCGCGAAAGAATCCGGCAAATTCTGCTCAAGTGAGTTGCAATACCCGTCACGCAGTGTGATATGTTCATCACCACTCGGCGGAGCCGCAGCCGACAAAACCCAAAGGAATGAACCAATGCGTGGTCCAATCGTTCACCCCTCCTGAAGTCTCTTCGATTCACATCCTCTGTGGTAATCATTCTGTAGAGGCTCAACTTGTAACGCTCACAAACCGCCGTGTGCGGTTTGTTTGCGTTTTCCCCCGCAGTTTGCAGAGAAACTAGGCCATACGGCGCATTCCATGCCCGAAAAAGCCGCCTCTGGGTCTGGCGTGGGCATGGTAGTGAGTTGGTATCGATCGCATGTTGTCGTCGATGTAATAGCCGCTGAACCGATACGCAGAAATCACGACTGCGCCCAGCAGTTCGATCATCGCCTCGCGCACATCCGGCGGTGGCAGGGGATCGTGCTGCTTCCAGACGACCATCGGCACGTAGCACTGTTCGCATTCGGCGATCCAGCACATGTCGTCCTCGTAGAACCACTCTGTCATCCGAGCGGCCTCGCACAGCTCGCACGTCTCAGGCATCGCCGGTCTCAGGCATCCAGGGCTGCACGAACCTCGGCGACGAAGTCTCCGACAGCGTCGGCTCCCCCGTCGAGCATCCGCCTGATGACCGAGGCGCCCATCACGACGCCGTCGGCGACCTCGACCGCCTCGCGTGCCTGCGCGGCGTTCGACACGCCGACGCCGATCAACACTGGGATGTCGGTGACGGCCTTCACCCGTCGTGCCAACGAAGCCGCTGTCGCGGCCAAGTGGTCGCGTTCGCCGGTGACGCCCAGCAGCCCGACCGAGTACAGAAATCCGCGGGCTCGGGCGGCCACGAGCGGCAGACGGCTGTCGGGAGCCGTCGGTGCTGCGAACATCACCGTCTCGATACCGGCGTCGTCGGCGGCCGCACACCACGGGCCCGACTCCTCCAACGGAAGATCGGGCACCAGGGCTGCGGCGATCCCGGCGCCGACCAACTGGTGCGCGAATCGCTCGTGGCCCGCGTGGTGAACGGTGTTGTAGTACGTCATGACGGCCAGTGGGATGCCGACATCGAGATCGCGGGCTTCGTCGAGGATCGATACCGGTGTCGCCCCGCGTTCCAGAGCCATCTGTGATGCCTGCTGGATGACCGGCCCATCCATCACCGGATCGGAGAAGGGCAGGCCGATCTCGACCGCATCGGCCCCCGCGGCAGCGATGGCGCGCACCGCGTCCTGCCACCCCGCAAGACCGCCGGTCATGTACGGCACGAGCAACTTGCGCCCGGCCGCGCGCTGCTGGCGGAGCGCAGTCTCCAACACACCGGTCATCGGGCCAGGATGTCCATCATCTGAGCGACGTCCTTGTCGCCGCGGCCCGACAGGTTCATCAACACGGTGGCTCCCTGCATAGTGGCCGCTTCCCGAACGATCCAGGCGAGCGCATGGGCGCATTCCAGAGCCGGGATGATCCCCTCGGCGCGGGCCAGCAGCTGAAAGGCGTCGATCACCTCGCGATCGGTGACCGACGGATATTCGGCGCGGCCGATCGACGCCAGGTAGCTGTGCTCGGGACCGACGCCCGGGTAGTCGAGCCCTGCTGAGATCGACTGCGCTTCCAGCACTTGGCCGTACTCGTCCTGCATCAGATAGCTGCGCATGCCATGGACCACGCCGGGCTGACCTCGGCCCACCGCTGCGCCGCCCGCCGGCTCGACGCCGACCAGACGAGTGCGATCATCGACGAAACCGGAGAAGATGCCAATGGCATTCGACCCGCCACCGACACAGGCGACCACGACATCAGGAACGTCGCCGAACAACTCCTGGCATTGCTCCTTGGCTTCGTCGCCGACGACTCGGTGGAACTCGCGGACCATCCACGGGTATGGGTGCGGACCCATGACGGATCCGAGGCAGTAGTGCGTCGTCTCGACCGAGGCCACCCAGTCGCGCATCGCCTCGTTGACCGCGTCCTTCAGCGTGCGACTACCGCTCTCGACGGCCTCGACCTCGGACCCGAGCAGCTTCATGCGGAAGACGTTGAGCGCCTGGCGCTCGACGTCGACCGCGCCCATGTACACCTTGCACTCCATCCCAAGGAGCGCGGCCGCGGTGGCGCTGGCGACTCCGTGCTGACCGGCGCCCGTCTCGGCAACGAGCCGCGTCTTGCCCATTCGCTTGGCCAGCAACGCCTGACCGAGGACGTTGTTGATCTTGTGCGAACCGGTGTGGTTGAGGTCTTCGCGCTTCAACACGAGCCGAATGCCCAACTGCTCGCTGAGGTTGACGCACTCCGTCAATATCGACGGCCGGCCGGCGTACTGGCGGAGCTGGTAGTCGAGCTCGGCCCGGAAGCCAGGGTCGGCCCACGCGTCGCGGAATGCCGCCTCCAACTCCTGGCATGCAGGCACCAGGGTCTCGGGCACGAAACGTCCACCGAATTCGCCGAAACGTCCAGTGGCCGATGGTTCTGCCATCAGCGACATCATCTACTCCTCGTCATCGGCCCAGTCGTAGGGCATCGAATCAGGCCCGAGATGCTGCTGCGGGGCGGCAGCACGGGCTCGTTCGATGAACAGCTTGACCTTCATCGGGTCCTTGTGTCCCGGCGATTTCTCGACACCGGTCGACACGTCGACACCCCACGGCTGCACCTTGCGCACGGCCGTGGCAACGTTGTCGGGGTCGAGACCACCGGCAAGGATGATCCGCTGGCCCTCGGGCACCTCACCCAGCAATGACCAGTCGAACAGCTCTCCCGAGCCGGGGGACGGCGCATCGACCATGATGAGTTCGGTGCCGAACTCCTTGATGTTGCGGGCGTCGGGCGAGCCGGCGACTACCGCCTTGACGACCCACCGGATCTGTTCGGCGACCTCGGCGACCATCGACGGCGACTCGTGACCATGCAGCTGGGCGGCCTTCAATCCGGCACGGTTGACGGTCTCGATGACCCGGCTCGGCAACTCGTCGCGGAACACCCCGACCGTGAGGATCTCGGGTGGCAGCCGCCGCGTGATGTTGTACACCTGTTGCGGCGCAATCTGCCGCGGCGAGGGAGCGAAGATGAAGCCCACGGCATCGGCACCCATGGCGACGGCGAACAAGGCATCGTCCTCATTCGTGATACCGCAGATCTTGACGAACATCCGGCCCCAACGTACCGGGCCGCGCAGCCTCCGACGGTCATCGTTTACGCGCTACGCCACCCGCAGCTCGCCGATCGCCGCAGTCGGGTCGGTGGAGGTGATCAGTGATTCACCCACCAGCACGGCGTCGTAGCCGGCGCGACGCAGGATCAGGGCGTCGTTGCGATCGCGGACGCCGCTCTCCGCGACCCGTACGACGTGCGATGGGATCAGCGCGGCCATTCGTTCGGCGCGTTCGTGGTCGACCCGGAAGGTGATGAGGTCGCGCTGGTTGACCCCGATGATCGAGGCGTCGGCGCGCACGGCGATGTCGAGTTCTGCCTCGTCGTGAATCTCGACGAGCACGTCGAGGCCGATGCTGGTCGCCATCTCGTGAAGGTTCAACAACTCGCTCTTGTCGAGGGCGGCGGCGATCAACAGCACGCAATCGGCCCCCATGATCCTGGCGTCCAACACGTCGCGTTCGCTGACGGTGAAGTCCTTGCGCAGCACTGGCAGCGCGCATGCGGCGCGGGCCGCCTCCAAGTCTGCATCGGATCCACCGAAATGCGGGGCATCGGTCAGCACCGACACGCAGCTGGCGCCTCCACGTTCGTACGCCTGGGCGACCACGGCGGGATCGAGGTCGGCGAACAGTTCGCCCTTCGACGGCGACCGTCGCTTGATCTCGGCGATGACCGCCAGAGTCGACTGGCGACGCAACGATTCGGCGAACCCACGGGTCGGAGGCATCCCCATCGCCTCGGCCGTCAACGTCGCCAGCGACCGGTGATCGGACTGAGCGATCCCACGGTGGTACTCGAGGATCTGATCGAGGTATGTCGTCATCGACCGTCGCCTGTCATCAGAAGCCGAGCCGTGAGCCGACTTCGGTCAGAAGCGATTCGATCGGCACGCGCACCTGGTCGGTCGTGTCGCGATCGCGGATGGTGACCGCGCCGTCGTCGAGCGAGTCGAAGTCGACCGTGACGCACAACGGTGTGCCGATCTCGTCCTGGCGCCGATAGCGGCGACCGATGGCCTGCGTCTCGTCGTAGTCGACCATGTAGCGCTGGCTCAACTGCTTGCGCACCTCGTGGGCCAGCGGCGTCAACGTGTCCTTCTTCGACAGCGGCAACACGGCCACCTTGTAGGGCGCCAAGCGTGGATGCAGTCGCAGCACCACTCGCTTCTCGTCGTTGACGACATCCTCGTCGTATGCCGCGAGCAGGAAGATCGCGAACAGCCGGGTGACACCGACCGCCGGCTCGATGACGAACGGCTTGTAGCGCTCGTTGGTGGCCTGATCGAAGTAGTCGAGCTTCTCGCCCGAGTGATTCGAGTGCTGTGTCAGGTCGTAATCGGTGCGCTGGGCAATTCCCTCGAGCTCATCCCAACCCCACGGGAACATGAACTCGACATCGGAGGTGCCGGTCGAGTAATGCGACAACTCATCGGGATCGTGGGCCCGCAGGCGCAACATCTCGGTGGGGATGCCCAGCTCGTAGTACCAGTTCATACGCTCGTTGCACCAATACCGGTACCACTTCGCGCTGTCGGGCGGAGGCACGAAGTACTCCATCTCCATCTGCTCGAATTCGCGGGTTCGGAAGATCCAGTTCTGCGGGGTGATCTCGTTGCGGAAGCTCTTGCCGACCTGGGCGATACCGAACGGCGGCCTGCGCCGCGTCGAGTTGAGCACGTTGCTGAAGTTGATGAACATGCCCTGCGCCGTCTCCGGCCGCAGGTAGGCAACGGCCCCCGCATCCTCGAGGGGGCCGGCGTGGGTCTTGAACATCAGGTTGAACTGGCGGGGCTCGGTGAACGTGCCCTGCTTGCCACAGCTCGGGCAGGTGTTGGGATCGTCGAGCTTGTCGAGGCGAAAGCGGTTCTTGCAGTTGGTGCAATCGACGAGCGGATCGGTGAAGTTGGCGAGATGGCCGCTCGCCTCCCAGATTTGCGCCGGGCCCAGCACGGCTGCGTCGATCAGCACGACATCGTCGCGCAGCTGCACCATCGAACGGATCCATGCCTCGCGAATGTTGCGCAGCATCAATGCGCCGAGTGGGCCGTAGTCGTAGGTGCTGCGGAACCCGCCGTAGATCTCCGCCGAGGGGTACACGTAACCCCGGCGCTTGCACAGGTTGACAACTTGTTCGAGGTCGGTTGCGGGCATACACAACTCAGGCTACGAGGACGGTCGACACTCCCGCGAATGACGTGATCGACGTGCAAGGATTCTCGCCAAGCGTGTCGTGGTTCGAGGGAGAATTCAGATGAATGGTCGACGTTCGTTCGGGACGCTCGTGAGGTTCGTGGCAGTCGTCAGCTTCGGCACCCTGGCGGCCTGCAGCAGCGACGGCAACGCGTCCGACACGGTTGCGTCGTCTGCGTCTGCGTCGGTGGCGTCGGTGGCGACCTCGACATCGAGCGCAGAGGTGCCGACGACCAACGCAACCACCACAACCACCCCGGTACCCGCGACCGGGGTTTCGACGACGCCTGAACCGACCGGGGGCGCGACCACGGCGATACCCGGCACGGTTTCGGCCAGCACTGCGTGCCCGAGCGGAACGACCATCCCGTCCGCTGCGACCAACCTCGTCGCAATCAACGGCGACATCGACGGCGACACCCTGAACGACGTGGTCACGTCGTACTCGCTCGACGGCCGGCCGCATGTGCATGCCACGCTTGCGACGGGCGGCAACAGCGACGCCGAGGTGCCGATCGGCAATGCCGACACGGTGTCGATCCAGTTCCTGGACTTCGACCACTCGCTGGGTGCGGCTGTGCCCCCGCCGGTCGCGGTACTGGCGATCGGGCCGACGAAGGCCGGAACCGCAGTGGGGGCGTTCCTGACGCTGACCCCGCAGTACTGCATCCGTGTATGGCACAACAACACCACCGACGACACGTTGTTCACGTTCAGGATTTCTGCGGAACCGATATATCAAGGCCTGCAGTGCGACGGTGCGGCAGGCTCGATCTACCACAGCCTGACGACCGCCGAGCAGAACCCCGGCGGCGACTGGGCCGTCACGATCCAACCGTTCCGCCACAACTTCACGACCGTCGTACTACAGCCGGCTGAGAACCTCACCGTGCCCGACGGTCCCAACATTCAACACGAGTACGGCGACCTGACCAACTGCGGCACGACCCTCTTCCCCTAGGCCCGCAGCGGGCGCGATCTCGGTACCAGGAGTGCGCAAATCGCGCCCAACCAACCGTGGGCGCGATCTCGGTACCAGGAGTGCCGAAATCGCGCCCGTAGCCCTCCGTGAGCGCGATCTCGGTACCAGGAGGGCTGATATCGCGCTCAACCAACTTCGGCGGGCGCGATTTGGGTACCGGGAGTGCGGAAGTCGCGCCCAACTGCGGTGATGGGTGAGGGTTCACGCCGAAGGCACCACGCGCTTCGCGTGAGGGGTCAGGTGTCCATTCGCTCGAACATCGCCACAGTCCTGAGGCGTCGTTCGATGTGATGCTCCATCGCACGCGTGGCGTGGGCGGCCATCTCGTGCGTTGCCGACGACGCTGTGACCAACAGGGCGTCGTTCATCCGCCCGCCCAGCACCATGCGCATCAGCTCCAAGGCCTCTGGGGTCAACGGCGCACCACTGCGACAGTTGCGGCAGAGCGCGCCGCCGTGGTCCATGTCGAACGCCACGAGCGGACCCGGCTCGCCGCAGCGCGCGCATTCGTCGAGCAACGGTGTGATTCCCTCGGCAGCCAACAGCTTCCAGTAGAACGAGGGCACCACCAACGGGCCCGAGCACCGCGCCACCGTGCGCAACGCGCCGACCAGCATCCGGTACAGATGTGGTGCCGGCTCGCGCTCGAGGGCCAGTTGGTCGACGGCCTCGAGCATGGCCATGCCGTTGGTCATGTGGTCGAGATCGGCGACCATCGGTGCCAGCGTCTCGACGGACTCAGCCTGGCTGACGATGTCGAGATCGGTGCGACCGTGGGCGAGCAGGAGCTGCACGTGGCTCATCGGCTCGAGCCGGGCACCGAACTTCGACATGGTCTTGCGTACACCCTTGGCGACGGCGCGCACCTTGCCGTGGTGCTCGGTCATCAGCACGACGATGCGGTCGGCCTCGGCCAACCGATAGGTGCGCAGGACCACCGCCGAGTCGCGATAGACGGGCGACGCCATCAGTCGAGCCCGCCGAACCGTCGGTGCCGTCCGGCGAACTCCGTGACGGCGGACTCGAGATCCTCACCGCGCAGTGCGAGCCACGGCACCCCGAGGTACACCAACTCGCAGTAGGCCAGCTCCCACACCAGCGCCGTCGGGAGGTCGGTGTCGGGGCCGACGATGATCGCCAGATCCGGATCGCACGGCGCCGGCGCATTCACCACCTCGGCGAGGCTAACCTCGGTGAGGGCTCGGCGGTCACGGCGCAACACGTCGACCGCTTCGACCAGGCGTTGGCGGCCGTCGGTCTGCGGGTCGACCACGACAGTGCAGCGCCCGACACGGGAGATCGATGCCGACGGGCCACCGTGAGGGGGCGACACGCGATCGAGCGGACGGATGGTCAGCCAGCCTGCCCCGGCATGTTCGGCGACCTTGGCGAACCCGGCGATCAGCTCCTGCCACGCCGTCTGGCCGAGGTCGTTCCACTGGCTCAGCAAGCCGCCGACGATCGCGATGTGCCGCAACTCGACGGACTGCTCGGCGGCGCGGTTCATTGCAGTCATCATCCCACGGTTGCCCGGGATGTACGGGCCATCGCGGCCCACTGCTGACTAGGGTTGACACACAGTGCGACCCGAAGCCGACCGACCTCTGCACGTCGCCTGCATCATGGATGGCAATGGTCGTTGGGCCCGCCGGCGAACCCTGCCGCGCACCGCCGGACACACCGAGGGCGAAGAGAACTTGGCCGCCGTCGTCCGTCTCGCAGTGAAGCGTGACATCGGGTACCTGACCGTGTTCGGGTTCTCGACCGAGAACTGGGTCCGGCCACGCGTCGAGGTTCGCCACATCCTCGGCTTGCACAAGAAGCTGTTCGGCAGGGTTGCCGAGCTCAACGATCTCAACGTGCGCGTGCAATGGATCGGCAGGCCGTTCGACAGCCCGGAAGCGCGCACCCCGCGCTACGTGCAGAAGGCCATCTCCAAGGCAATTGCGGATACCGCAGGCAACACGGGGATGGTGCTGACCGTGGCGTTCGACTACGGGAGCCGAGCCGAGATCGTGCACGCCGCAGAGACGGCCACGACCGACGAACACGCTCGCCTGACGGCGGCCGACCTCGACGCGCACATGTACCTCCCCGAGCTCCCGCGGGTTGACATCGTGGTTCGTACCTCCGGCGAGCGGCGCATCTCCAACTTCATGCTGTGGCAATCGGCAGGCTCTCGCGTGTACTTCACCGAGCAGACCTGGCCCGACTTCGGCGAGGCCGAGCTCGACGCGGCGATCACTGTCGCCCGCGCCGCCCGCCCATGACGCCGCTCGAG
>JBDTYA010000140.1:0-6355 GCA_040005915.1 Ilumatobacteraceae bacterium | reverse complement strand
CGCGACGGCGATGCGCAGCGAACGCAGACGATGACCGAAGAACTCGTGGAAACGCTCGACCACCGGATGGGTGTTGGCCGAGAACGCCGACGGCGCGAGTCGGTCGGAGATGACCAGGTTGAGGATGGCCAACGCGACGAAGGTACCGCCGAACATGAAGAACAGCAGCAGCTTGCTGCGAAGCATCGTCGAGAAGACACCCGCCCGGCCGACGGAGTCGAACCACAGGTAGTCGGTGAAGAAGCCGGCGAAAAAACGGCCGAACAGCAGGACACCGACGACGATCACCGCGACGGCGATCAGCGCGATGCGTCCCCTGTCGGAGAATCGACGAGACCCCATCGACGAAGGGCCGCGAGGCGGTAGGTCAGACGGGTTCCGCACCTTGGCGAGACTAGCGGGGGGCCAAGGCAAGCATGCAGCGGCAACCCTCGTGGGCTGGGGCGCAGGTATCGCCGGTGGGGAACGGCTGACCAGCGGCAACCTCACCGGCGAGGGCGTTGTCTTCGGCATCGGGGCACGCCGGACCCTTCGGGTCGACCATCCAACAGACCTTCGTGCCGGGCACGACCGCGGCGAGTGCGCCGCGACCGAACGCCGCCCGGGCGACATCGTCGAGGTGTTCGTCGATGCGCTGCGTCTTCCACTCGCGGTAGATGCTGCGGACCATGTTGGCGAGCTCCTCGTTGTCGCCGGCGGCGTCGGCGACCGCCCGCTCGAGCCGGTCGCGCAGCGGGGCGACGACGGTCGAAGTCAGCGCCTCGATCGCCGCCTTTGTGGCACCGGCGCGCGTGATGTCGGCCTTGTGCTCCTTCGTGGTTCCGCCGTCGATGCTGGCCGCGCCGATGAGCGCGGCCTTCTCGAGTTCGGGCGTGATCGCGGCCGCGTATCGGGCTGCCTGCTCGGTCTGCCACGGCAGCATCGTGTCGATGGTGCGCACCGGCTCGTTGCGCCGCAGCGCGTGCAGAATCTCGTTCTGCTCGTCGGCCAACACCCGCTTCAACTTGCGCGCGCAGGTGACGATGATGGGGGTGAGCGACGCGTCGCGCTGGCCGAACGACGAATCGTCGAGCGCTTCTTCGACGACCGGCGCCTCGGGTGAGGCCTGGAACACGGCGAGGTCTTCGACGATCGTCAGCGTGGTCGTGGCGTCGACATCGACATCTGCCTCCACTTCTGGTTGCAGCTCGACATCAGTGGTTGCGGCCATCACATCGTCGGCCTTCTGGGCGCGCTCGACGACTTCCTCCGCACGTGCCGCACGAAGCCGGGCGAACAGATCGTTGACCGACGCACTGACACCCTCCTCGCCGGACTCCGTCTCGTCGTCGTCATCCGCCCCGAACAGCGCGACCACGGGTGCGGCCTTGCGGGCGTCGTCGGCCTCGTCGTGATCGTGCACCTCGTGGATGTCGCGCATGAGCAACACGGTGTTGTCGACATCGGCATCCGGCGCGGGTTCGATCACCTCGACCGTCACGATCTCGACCAGTTCAACGGCTTCGCCGGCATCGGTCGCGGCGGGCTCGACGACAACGACGGCGATCGGCAGGTCCTGCATCGGATCGTCGGTGGTGCGCTGGTTGGGGACCATCAACGGCACCGGCCCGGTGGTGGGCGCGAGGTTGACGTATTCGGCCGGCTCGCCCAACGGCGTGAGCTCGGCCATCACGTCGACAGCGACGAGACGCGAACGTTCGAATGCCTGCAGCAGACGGTCGCGGCCGTGCATCAACTGCTCGATCTGTTGGCGGGCCAGCTCGCGGCGACGGGCAAGCTCGCTGAGCACGCGCTCGCGGTAGGCGCGCGCCTCGTTGACCATCTCGCGGCCTTGCTGCTTGGCCATGACGAGTTCGGACTCGGCATCGGCAGATGCGTCCTGACGCCTACGCGCTGCTTCGACCTCGGCTTCTTCGCGCAGGCGCTGAGCTTCGTCGGTGGCCTCGCGCAGCATCCTCGACGCAGCATCCTCGGACCGGAGCTTGATCTGCGAAGCAGCTTCGCGCGCTGTCTGCAAGATGCGCGCCGCCTCTTCGCCCAACATGCGCGTGACCACTTCTTCGTCGAGCGCCACGACCGAATTGGTGGAGCCGCGTTGGGCCGTGCGCAGCTCGCGTTCGAGGAACTTCTCGCGCTCCTGCAAGCGGGCCATCTCGGCCGCGACCATTCGCAACAGGTCGCGCACCTCGGTCTGGTCGTACCCGCGTCGCGTCGTCGAAAAGCCCGCCGCGGCAACTGCGTCGGGCGACGACGGGTCAGGACGTGAAAACGAAAGAGCCATTGAGCGCAAGCGTAGGTCGACACGCCACTGATTTCGTGGCAATCCCTTGACGCGGCGCGGTGGCTCGGCTACGGAGTGGAATCGGTGGTGGGGGTCGCGTCGGCCGGCACCGGCGGCAGGGCGTCGCCGCCGATCCGTCGCAGCGCCGCCAAGGCCTCGTCGAGCGTGGCCACCGGAATGATCTCGACGGCGTCGCCGACGACCTTGCGAGCGTTGGCGATGTCCGTAGGGCCCTGGTTGGTCGGCACCAGGAAATACTTGGCGCCCGACTGCATGACGGCCGACGCCTTCGATGTCAACCCGCCGATCGCGCCGACCTTGGCGTTGATGTCGATGGTGCCGGTGATCGCGATTCGCTTTCCACCGAGCAGGTCGCCCTTCGACAACTGATCGATCATCGTCACGGTGAACGCCAGCCCGGCAGAAGGCCCACCGATCGACTCGGTGTCGATGTTGACCTTGACGTCGGAGGGGAGGCTGATCTTCGCCGTGTCGCTGGGCAGGAAGCCGATGATGGTGCGACCGGGGCTCTCGGGCGAATCGATGAGCTCGATCTCACCGCTGCCTGCCTTGCCGTCGCGCTCGTACTCGACCTGCACCTTGTCGCCCGGCTTGTGCTTGGCGAGGATCGGCGCCAGGTCGTCGACGGTCGACAGCGACACACCGTCGACCTTCGACAGTTGGTCACCCGGGTCGAGCAGTTCGTCGGACGGCGCGAACTGCACACATGTGCGGCCGTCGGCGCTGGCCTTCAGGCACACCAGGCTGTCGATGACCACGTCACCGGGCGTCAGCTTGGCGTCGAACCCGAGCCGCTGCAGCGCGACGAACTCGGCTGTCTCCTTCGCTGTCCGCATGTCGCGCTGGCCGCGTGTCGTCTGCTGCTGTGGCGTCTCCGTCGCATAGAGGTCGGAATAGCTCTTCGGGTCGACCGCGCCATTGTTGCGCCCGACCCACCACTCCAACATCGTGAGTTCTGGAGTGCGGACGGTGACGAACAGGACCTGGCCATGGCTGTCGTACGTCGTCGGTCCGTCGATCGACAGGCGCGGCTCGACGGGTTGGGCGTCGGCGGGCACGACCGCGAACTGGACCCGTTCCGACTCACCCTTCTTCGTGCAGGCGCCGGCGTCGTCGCGCGTCACACAATCGCGTTTGCTGGCGACAAGCGTGCTGGGCAACACCGCGGCCACGGCAACGGCCGCCACGGCAACGAACCCGACGAGCGCCAATGGCAACGCCCAGAACAGATGACGACGGCTCAACGACCGCACCTCGGCGCCTGGCTCCATTACGGTTGATTCTTGCGTGTCGACCAGGGAACTCACCATCGCTACTACGTGGATTGCCGTGCTTGCCATTGTGGCACTCGTTGCGGCAGGTTGGCGAAAGCCTGCCAGAGCCACGGCCAACCCGGCACGCGCCCTCCGGCCACGGCGAGCTCGCGTCGGTCTGCCGGTCGTCGAAGCCGACGCCCCCCTCTACCGGCGTACGCAATGGTGGCGACGGATCTGGGCGCTTGTCGCCGGCAGCACCATGGCAATGGTTCTGGGTGCAATCATCGCGACGCTGATCGGCTTCGGCGCATCGCGGATCGTGATCACCCTCTCGCACATGCTGAAGAAGTGACCGCGCGTTGGCGTGAGATCGCGATCGCCGGGCACACCGGCGATGCTGCCGCAGCTCGCGCGGCGCTCGCCGACGAAGACCCGGTGGTGCGCGAACTCGGTTTGGGTGCGTTGCTGCGCCTCGACCAGTTGACCGATGCGGACCTGCACGACGCACTGGCTGACAGCTCGCCGCCGGTGCGCCGCCGCGCGGCGATGATCGCCGGCACGCGCCCGGGCGTGTCGTTGCGAGCATCGCTCGACGACACCGACGTCACGGTTGTCGAAGCCGCGGCATGGGCATGCGGCGAACAGGAGTCCGTCGACGACGACGTGCTCGCTGCCCTCATCGATCTCGGCACGAGTGCGGACGACGCGTTGGTGCGTGAGGCGTGCGTCGCTGCGCTCGGCGCCATCGGCGACTTGCGCGGGCTGCCGACCATCCTCGACGGTTGCGCCGACAAGCCCGCTGTCCGGCGACGCGCCGTGCTCGCGCTCGCACCGTTCGACGGTGGCGAGGTGGACGCCGCGCTTCAGACCGCGCTCACGGATCGCGATTGGCAGGTCCGTCAAGCTGCCGAAGATGTCCTGCGCGCCGCCGGCGGCTAAGACCCTGTGGAGTTCGACGGGGCACGCTGGTGGGCGCGTAGCACTCCACTCGGCCGTGCCGCCGACCTGACTAGAGGTCGTAGCGGTAGACGTTGGTGTCGCGGGACGAAAAGCCGATCCGCTGGTAGAGACGATTGGCGGCTTCGCGTGAGGGACGGCTGGTGAGGCTGACCGCCTTGGCGCCCTGGCGGCGGGCCTCGTCGAGCGCAGCCATGTTGAGCGCTTCGCCCACACCGTGACCGCGCGCCGCCTCGTCGACGACTACGTCCTCGATCCACGCCTTCAGACCCGTGGCGATGCGGTACAACACCAACGTCAGGCTGCCGACGATCACACCATCGACTCGGGCGATGAACACCGTCGAACCGCCGGAGATGATCGTGGCCAGTCTCGCCGCGTCGGGAGGCTGGGCGGACGACAGTTGTGGGAGAAGGCGAGCCAGGGCCTCGACGACTTCATCGGTCGGGGCGCCGACGATTTCAACGATCGCGGTCACGTCGGACAACCTACGGCACCAGTGCCGTGAACGGGCCCAAAGTCCATTGCCACGTTGGATCGGCAATTGTATGGTTGCTCAACGGGGCAGGCTTCTGCTCATCTCGACCCTGCGTCGCTCCAGCAACCCGGTTGCGCACCCAGCCTCCGAGGAGGTTTGCCGTGAGCGCGTTCAGCCAGGATGCAGACACGCACCGCAACCCGATCTGGGCCGCAGTCGTGTTGGCCGCAGTCCTCCTGGTGGCCGGCGCCCTCGGGTCAACGCTTGCGGCGGGCTCGATCGCGAAGCGCGACGCGCAGAAGTCGCAGGACTCGGTAGAGGCATGGTCGAACGAGGTCGCGTCCACGCTCCGCCTGGCGATCAAGCGCGAAGAAGACCTCGCTGTCAGCGCAACCGGGTTCTTCGTCGTGACGCCCGACGCGACCAACGCCCAGTTCGTGGATTGGGCCAACTCGGTTCGGGCGTTCGACCGCTACCCGGAGCTGATCGCGTGGGGCCAGGTCGTGATGCTGACCCCCGGCGAACTCGCCGCTCATTTCGCTTCGGCAACCGCCGCCGGCGCGCCGGCCGGCAGTCTCGAACTGATCCCTCCCGGCGACCGGCCCTTCTACTGCCTGTTCGCCGCCGGGCAGGCACGAACAGTCGGAACCGACAATGCGCCGGCGGGCTTCGACTTCTGCGCAGGTGCAGCCGGCGTGCCCTTGCTCGCGGCACGGGACACAGGACTCAGCGGGTACCAATCCGTGGACACCGGCACCGCAGCGGGCGCCACGCTCTCCGTACAGGTCCCCGTGTATCGCGGTGGAATCACGCCCACCACTGTCATGGGACGTCGTTCGGCGTTCGCCGGCTGGGTCGGCATCAGCTTCGATTCGAAGATCCTCCTCGCGCAAGCGTTGGGCGATCGTCAGGGCACGGCCGTCGCGCTTCGCTTTCACCACGGCATCTCCGACGCCGACTTCATCAGCGGCGTGCCGGGGTCGGGTGCGGTCGGCGTAACGACCGTCCTCGAGGACGGCTGGACCGTCGAGACCTTTGCGACCGAGGCCCGGCAAGGCATCTTCGACGATCGCGGCGCCGAGACCATCCTGTTCGTCGGTCTCGCCGCAAGCCTCGTTCTTGCTGCCCTCGTACTGGTGCTCGGTACCGGCCGGGTGGCGGCCCTCCGTCTGGTCGGCGAACGCACGGGCGAACTGAGGCACCAGGCGCTGCACGACGCACTGACCGGTCTGCCCAACCGTTCGCTCATCATGGACCGCATCGACCAGTTGCTGGCGCGCAATCGCCGGAACGGCACGTCAGGGGCAGCGCTGTACATCGACCTCGACGACTTCAAGAACGTCAACGACACGCTCGGTCACG
>JBDTYA010000139.1:0-2007 GCA_040005915.1 Ilumatobacteraceae bacterium | reverse complement strand
CGGTGTTGCGTACGGTGCTCGACAAGACCGGCATCACCAAGGTCGACGACAAGACTGTCGAGCTCAAACTGAAGCAGGGCGTGTCGAACTTCAAGGACACGCTGTGCGCCTACACGATGGCCATCGTGCCAACGGGTTACGAGCGGTTCAGCGGCGACGCCACCACGCAGGTCGGCACGGGTGCATACATGCTCAAGGAGTTCGAGGTCGGCAAGCAGTCCGTCCACGTCAAGAACCCCTACTACTGGGACACCGGCAAGGCCTCGTTCGACGAGGTGCACATCATCGACTTCGCCGATTCCGATGCGTTGACCAACGCACTGCTCGCCGACCAGATCGACATCGCCGCTGACATCCCCTCGGCCTCGGTCGAGACGGTCCAGGGCACCGACGGCTACAAGGTGCTCAACTCCGAGGGCGGCGGTTGGCTGACGATCGCCATGGCAGTCGACCAGGACCCGTTCACCGACGTGCGCATCCGTCAGGCCATGCGCCTCATCGTCGACCGCGACGCGATGGTCGAGCAGGTGTTGTCGGGCTACGGCCGGGTCGCCAACGACCTGTACGGACCACTCGACGCTGCCTACGCCAAGGATCTCCCGCAGCGCAAGCAGGACCTCGAAGGCGCAAAGGCGTTGCTGGCGGCTGCCGGCAAGAGCGATCTTACGATCGACCTGTTCGCGCCCAACGACACCGCCGGCCTGCCGGAGATGATCCAGCTGTTCGCCGAGCAGGCCAAGGGCGCAGGCATCACGGTCAACGCCAATGTCATCGACGGCGGCACCTACTGGGGCGACGAGTACCTCAAGCGTACGTTCGCTGTCGACTACTGGGGCACGCGTAGCTTCCTCCTGCAGGTTGCCGCGGGCAGCTTGAAAGATGTCTCGCCGTACCCCGACGATCACTGGCCGCCGGCCGACTCGACCTTCGAGGCCGACTACAAGGCCGCGCTCGCGGAGACCGACGACACCAAGCGCAAGGTCATCACCGACAAGATGCAGAAGGAGTTGTACGACACCGGTGGGCTCATCATCCCGTTCTTCCAGAACCTGCTCGATGCGTACAGCTCCAAGGTGCAGGGCCTCGTCGCACGGCCGAACACTTTGAACCTCGACCACTACGGCCGTGGTTGGAAGAACCTCTCGTTCGCCGAGTAGCCCCGTTCAGCCGCACACATCGACCGCCGTTCCTCGCCCAGTCGAGGGACGGCGGTCGGCGCATATCCACCATGTGATGCCAGGAAAGTAGGGGATCGATGTCGAGAAACTGGGGGGTACCACGATTCATCGGCCGGCGGTTGGCGTTGGGCATCGTCACCCTGTTCGTGGTGTCGCTGATCGTGTTCACGGCGACGCAACTGCTGCCCAGTGATCCGGCCCAGGCCATCCTCGGCCGCGATGCCAACCCTGCCAGCACCGCTGCACTGCGCACCAAGCTCGGCCTCGATCACACGGCGTTCTATCAATACACGCACTGGCTCAAAGGCGTCGTCACCGGGAACCCCGGCGATTCGTTCAATGCCCAGGCGCCCATCCTCAGCTACATCGGCGACCGCGTCGTCAATTCGCTGTTCCTGATGTTCCTTGCATCGCTCGTGTCGATCCCGCTCTCACTCTTGCTCGGCGCATACAGCGCCCGAAAGCGCGACACCACGTTCGACAACATCACCTCGAACGCTATGTTGGCGCTGGCCTCGCTGCCGGAGTTCGTCGTCGGCATCATCTTGATCTTTATCTTCAGCCTGCGCATCTGGCACGTGCTGCCGGCTGTCAGCGCGATCGGCCTCGGCAAAGGTCCGTGGACCGACATGAAAGGCATGATCCTGCCGACCGTGACGTTGGCCGTCGGCGCCATCCCGTACATCTCGCGTGTCGTGCGGGCGTCGATGATCGAAGTTCTCGAAAGCGACTACGTCGAGATGGCCCGGCTGAAGGGCGCACCCGAGAAGACGGTCCTGTGGCGTCATGCGATGCCCAACGCGCTCGGGCCGGTGTTCCAGGTGATCGC
>JBDTYA010000138.1:0-3458 GCA_040005915.1 Ilumatobacteraceae bacterium | reverse complement strand
TCATCCACGTGGCCATCGAGCCGAAGACCAAGGACGATCAGGACAAGCTCGGCAAAGCCCTCAAGTCGCTCAGCGACGAGGACCCCACGTTCCGCGTGCGCACCGACGACGAGACCGGCCAAACCGTCATCTCCGGCATGGGCGAGCTTCACCTCGAGATCCTCGTCGACCGCATGCAGCGCGAGTTCGGCGTCGTCGCGACTGTCGGCAAGCCGCAGGTGGCCTACCGCGAGACCATCACCAAGATGGTCGAGTCGGTGGAGTACCGGCACATCAAGCAGTCGGGCGGCTCCGGCCAGTTCGCCGTCGTCAAGATCACGCTCGAGCCGAACCCCGGCAAGGGCTACGAGTTCGTCGACAAGATCAGCGGCGGCAAGATCCCGCGCGAGTACATCAACCCGACGAACCAGGGCATGCAGCAGGCGCTCGATTCCGGTGTGCTGGCCGGCTACCCGACGGTCGACGTCAAGGCGACGTTGGTCGACGGCCAGTACCACGACGTCGACTCCTCGGAGATGGCATTCAAGATCGCCGGACAGATGGCGTTCAAGAAGGCTGCCGAGATGGCCAAGCCGGTGCTGCTCGAGCCGATCATGGGCATCGAGGTCGTCACTCCCGAGGACTACATGGGCGACGTGATGGGCGACCTGTCGAGCCGCCGTGGTCGCATCGAGGGTATGGAAGCCCGCGGCAACACCCAGGTCATCAAGGCCCAGGTTCCGTTGTCGGAGATGTTCGGATATTCGACCGATCTCCGGTCCCGTACCCAGGGCCGAGCCACCTACACCATGCAGTTCGCCCAGTACATGGAAGTACCCCCCAACATCGCGAGTGACATCGTCAAGCGCGTCCGCGGCGAATGAATCGACAGAAGGAATCCACGATGAAGAAGCGAATCGCACTGATCTCTCTGGTCGCGTTTGCTGCGGCGACGGCCTGCGGAAGCAGCGACGGCGCAGCGGCCACGGCCACAGCAGGTGACTCGTTCTGCACCGCCGCTCAAGGGGCGAAGGACGACAACGACGCGTTGAAGAGACTCGATCCGACCGACTCGGCCAAGGTCAAGGTTCAGCTCAGCGCGGCCATCGATTCGCTCAGCGCTCTCGTGGCCAAGGCCCCGACCGACATCGTGGCCAAAGCCAAGGCATTGTTGGCCAACGAGGTGAATCTCGAGAAGCTGCTGCAGAAAAACAACTATGACGTCATCAAGTTTGCGGCCAGCGACGAGGGCAAGGCGCTGATCGCTGACAAGACGGCCTCGAAGACCGGTGACGACTTCGACGCCTACCTCACCGCCAAGTGCGGCATCGCCAGCGACAACACGTCGCCTACGACAAGTGACACGACCGTGACAGGCGACAGCGTCGCGTCCGGCGACTCCAGCCCTGGCGTATCGATCGATCTCGGCGAGGGCGACGCGGCGATCAACAAGTTCCTCGATTTCTACGAGCTCGGTACCAGCTCGACGCTCAGCGACTCGGATCGCACGTGCATCGTGTCGTACCTCAGCGACAAGGTCACGGGCGACGATCTCAACAAGGCGATCGCCGGCACGCCGACCGACGAACTCAGCTTGGCATTGGGCCAGGCGTTCATCAGCTGCAACGTCACGCCGCAGTCCTGAGCGCCGCAGAGGCTTTGCTCCGGGTCCAACGAACGGGGATGCATAGGATCGGTCGGGCGTGAACCAAGACGATCGCAATTCGATGTGAGCGCGTTCACGCTTGCCGACCACCTGATCGCGGCGGTTGCCGCGGCCGGGGCGGGCGCAGTCAACGCCATCGCCGGCGGTGGCACCTTGATCTCGTTTCCCGCGTTGGTCGCGCTGGGCGCCGGTCGGGTCAGTGCCAACGTCACCAACACCGTTGCGCTGTGCCCGGGCTACTTCGGTGGCGCAGTGGCGCAACGATCACAACTTCCGGGCCAGCGTTCGCGACTCGTCCGATTGTCCGTTGCCGCCGCGATCGGCGGGCTCACCGGTTCAGTCCTGTTGCTGGCCACGGGCGAGGCCGCGTTCACCAAGTTGGTCCCGTGGTTGATCCTGATGGCGTGCGCGTTGCTGGGCGGACAGAACTACATCCGCAAATGGCTCGGCATCGGCACCCGTCCGCACGGCGCGCCGAGCACCGTGGCGGTTGGATCGGTGTTCGTCGTCTCGATCTACGGCGGCTACTTCGGGGCCGGCCTCGGCATCGCACTGCTCGCGGTGCTCGGGTTGGTGATCGACGAGTCGCTGCCGCGCCTGAATGCCCTGAAGCAGGTGCTGGCGTTGGTGATCAACGTGGTGGCGGCGTGCTTCTTCGCCGGGTCCGGGCATGTGATCTGGAGCCTCGTGGCGGTGATGGCGCCGGCCAGCCTGATCGGTGGCATCGCCGGCGGCAAGCTGGTCACCAAGATCCAGCCGAAAGTGCTGCGCGGCGCGGTGGTCACCTATGGCACTGTGCTGGCGGTCTACTACCTGGCGCGTTGAAACCACCGCAGGCATACGCGTCTACGGAAGCAACAGCTTGATCGCGCCGGCGGTCGACAGGATCAGCACGGCGATGAGGAAGACCTTTTCGGAGAGCACGTGCAACAGCCGGCGACCGCTGAGCAGGCCGATGAGAACTGCGGGGAACATCACGGCGTCGAAGCTCAACGTCGACGGCGTGAAGAACGAGCCCCCACTGGTCCAGAACCCCAGCGCGATGTAGATGGGCAACTTGGTCGAGTTGACGGCGAAGTAGAACCATGCCGATGTGCCGACCAGTTCGTCCTTCCCCAACCCGAGCCGAATGAGGTATGTGTTCAGGATCGGGCCGGCGGCACTGGCCACGAACGTGGTGAAGCCGCCCGAACAGCCGTACACCGCGGCGGTCGTCGCGGTCGGTGGGACCGGTTCGAGCCGGCGGCTCATCCGCCACGCCTGCATCATCGCGATCACCAGGATGCACAAGCCGATGACGATCTCCATCGGTCGGGTCGACGAGCCGACGACGGCGAAGAACACCGCGCCGGCCGCGAACCCCACGCAGACTGCGACGATCATCGGTTTCAACAGATCCCAGCGCGTGTGATGGCCGTACCAGATCACCGCGAAGACGTCGCCGGCCAGCAGGAGTGGCAACGTGGTGCCCGCTATCGCCCGGCCGCCGACGATCGTCGCAATGATCGGCGTGGCCACCAGGGCGGCCCCCGGGAACGCCGTCTTCGAGAGGCCGACGATCAGCGCCGCAACTGCCCCGAGGATCAGGTTGGGCAGCGTGAACACCGGGGCAGCCTAGGTGAGCGCGATTCGCGTGGCCGGCTCGCTGGGGCGACCCATCAAGAATGTGGGCGTGGTCGGGTGCGAGCCTGCGGCCCGTGCCGCTACACTCCCTGCGTTCTTTGACAACCCACAGATCCCCGAAAGACGGAGATAGCAATGAGCAAGGCGAAGTTTGAGCGGACGAAGCCGCATGTGAATATTGGCACGATGG
>JBDTYA010000137.1:0-4917 GCA_040005915.1 Ilumatobacteraceae bacterium | reverse complement strand
GGACGCGTTGAGCAGGTAGAAAGGGTTTCGGCGGCGTCACGTCACCCCGTAGCCTTCCGCCCGTGACAAAGCTCGTGCGGATCGGTGTACTGGGTTGTGGCAACGTCGGTTCGGCGTTCGTCAACCTGGTCGCAGCCCAACAGGCCACCATCGAAGCGCGTACCGGCGTGCGGCTGGAGGTCGGGGCTGTCGCGGTTCGCAACTTGAGCCGCGAACGCGATGTCCACCTTGCCGACGGCCTGCTCACTCGCGATGCGCACTCAGTCGTCGCCGATCCCGGCATCGACCTCGTCGTCGAGGTGATCGGCGGCATCGAGCCGGCCCGCGAACTGATCACCTCGGCCCTCCGCGCCGGCAAGCCTGTCGTGACTGCCAACAAGGAACTGCTGGCCAACGTCGGCACGGAGTTGTTCGGGGTCAGCGACGAGTCGGGCGTCGACCTGTTGTTCGAAGCAGCCGTCGCCGGTGGTATCCCCATCATCCGGGCCTTGCGCGAAAGCCTGCGCGGCGAGCCGATCACCCGAGTCATGGGCATCATCAACGGCACCACCAACTTCATCCTCACCAAGATGACCGAGGAGGGCGCCGATTACGGGGTCGCCCTCGCCGAGGCACAGGCACTGGGGTTCGCGGAGCGCGATCCGACGGCGGATGTCGAGGGCTTCGACGCCGGCGCCAAGGCCGCCATCATGGCGTCGATAGCGTTCGGCTCCAAGGTCGTCGCCGGCGACGTGTACCACGAGGGCATCAGCGGGATCACTGCCGCCGACATCACCATGGCCAAGCGACTGGGCTACGTCGTCAAGCTGTTGGGCATCGCTGAGATCGACCCGGCATCGGGCGACATCGCCGTGCGCGTTCATCCGGCGATGGTGCCTGTGGCGCATCCGCTGGCCAGCGTCAACGGAAGTTACAACGCGGTGTTCGTCGAGGGCGCTGCCGTCGGGTCACTGATGTTCTATGGCCGCGGAGCGGGTGGATCCCCCACCGCCAGCGCAGTGCTGGGTGATGTGATCGATGCCGCCGTCAACCTGTCGAAGGGGACGCATGCGTCGATCGGCACGTTCGGCCGGGCGCACATGCGGGCCATCGACGAGACATCGGCCGAGTACCTGCTGAGCCTCGACGTGGCCGATCGGCCGGGCGTGTTGCACGCCGTCACGGGGGTGTTCGCCCGCCACGACGTCAGCATCCGTGCCGCCGAGCAGGAGGGCAACGGACCTGAGGCGCGGCTGGTGTTCATCACCCACGAGGCACGCGAATCGGCAGTGCAGGCAACCGTGCGAGAACTGCGCGATCTCGACGTCGTCCGCAACATCGGCGGGTTGCTGCGCGTGATCGGCAGCTGACGTGCGGTACGTCTCGACGCGTGGACGGGCCGCGGAGCTCGGTTTCACGGAGGCGCTGCTGGTTGGTCTGGCAACCGACGGCGGTCTGTACGTGCCGACCGAATGGCCGCGCCTGCCCGAGCGATCTGCCGGCGCCACGTACGCCCAGCGCGCTGCGCAGATCATGCAGACGTTCATCGGCGACGAGATCGCGGCGAACGAAGTCGACGCGATGTGTGCGGCTGCGTACGCGACGTTCGCGCACCCGGCCGTCGTGCCGCTGGTGCAGATCGGCGACGACCACTTCGTCGAGGAACTGTTCCACGGACCGACGCTGGCATTCAAGGATGTGGCGCTGCAGTTGGTCGGACGGCTGTTCGAACACGTGCTGTCGCAGCAGGGACGCCGGGTCATGATCGTCGGCGCGACGTCGGGGGATACGGGATCGGCGGCGATCGACGGGATCAAGCACTGCGCGCACGCCGACATCGTCATCCTCTATCCCGACGGTCGCACCAGCGAGGTGCAGCGCCGGCAGATGACGACGGTCGAGTCGCCGAACGTCCATTGCGTCGCCATCGACGGTTCGTTCGATGATTGCCAGGATCTGGTCAAGGCGATGTTCAACGACATCGGGTTCCGCGACCGAATGAACCTCAGCGCGGTGAACTCGATCAACTGGGCCAGGGTCATGGCGCAGGTGGTGTACTACGTGACTGCCACCGACCACCTCCGCGGCGACATCAACTTCTGTGTGCCCAGCGGCAACTTCGGCAACGTCTTCTCGGGATGGATCGCCAAGCAGATGGGCGCGCCGATCGATCGATTGATCGTGGCCTCGAACGCCAACGACATCCTCACGCGCTTCTTCACCGGCAATGACATGACCACCCGACCCGTGACCGCCTCGCTGAGCCCCTCGATGGACATCCAGGTGTCGAGCAACTTCGAACGACTGCTGTTCGAGATCAACGGCCGCGACGGCGGGCTGACCGCAGAACAGTTGCACCGTTTCCGAGCCAGCGGATCGTTGTCGATCGAGGCGGATCAGCGCGCGGCACACCTCGACGGTGTCTTCATCGCGGCCCGCCTCGACGATGCCGAGACACTCGAGGTGATGCGGCGCACATACGAGTCGACGGGGATGCTGCTCGATCCCCACACGGCGGTCGCGGTCGGTGCGGTCGAGCGGTTGCGCACGTCCGTCGTCGGGCCGATCGTGACGTTGGCAACCGCGCACCCGGCGAAGTTCCCCGATGCCGTCGAACGTGCCACCAGCGTGCGCCCTCCGCTGCCGCCACACCTTGCAGATCTGATGAAGCGCCCCGAGTTGATCACCCACATGCCCAATGACGTCGTCGCGGTGGAGCAGTTCGTCGAGTCGATCTCCCGGTAGCGCCTGCTGTTCACGTTGCGCATCGCGCACGCTTTCGCTACAGTGCCCTCGTTCGGGCGTCCCGGACATCTCGCTGCAACCGCTCCGGTGAAATGGCCGTGCGGTGGTGCGCAGAGGGCGAGGTATCTCGCCAAACCATCCCGATGGTGTGGCCGCCGGTCGTGTGCACATTGACACGCCGAGCCCACTGTCGTTCCCCAGAAAGCAGGTGGCCGGTGGCCGCGGAAGCTCTCGAACAGTCGATGCTCGAATCCAAGGACAAAGAGCAGCTGCTCGCAATCGCCCAGGCATTGGGCATCAAGACGACGTCGCGTGCCGCGAAGGCGACGCTGATCGACAAGATCCTGGAGACCACCGGCGGCGGGTCCGCCGACGGCGCCCCGGCTCCCGCAGCCAACGGTCGGGCGACCAAGGGGGGCAAGGACCACGGCACGACCGTCGCCGCACCCGCCGAGATCACGACCGTCGACTCGGCGCCGCAATCCCCGACGGGACCTGTTGTCGAGACAGGCGCAGTCGCCGCGACGAACGAGCCGGAGGTCATCCTCGGGCCAGACGGCGAGCCGCTGGCCGATTGGGAGATCGCGCTCATCAAGTCCGGCGAGGTCGCAGTCACGGAGCTCGCCGTGTCACCTGCCGCAGCGAGTTCGTCCTCCGCCCCATCGATGTCGTCGCAAGGCGCCGACGGTGACGATCTCGAGGGTGGCGACGGTGAGGGCGATGCCGAGAGCCGCAACAGCAGGCGCCGTCGTCGTCGGCGCAACAAGGGTCGTGCCGACGGCGCACCCGGCGGCGAGCAAGAGCGGTTCGACCGAGCGGAACGCCTGGACCGACCGGATCGACCGGACCGACCCGACCGCGTCGAGGATGCCGGACCGGCTCTCAACATGGACCCGGTAGAGGTCTCCGGCTATCTCGACCTTCGCGACGAGGGGTACGGCTTCCTGCGCGTCAATGGCTACCTGGCGAGCCGCGACGATGCCTACATCCCCGTCAAGCTGACCCGTCAGTACGGGCTGCGCAAGGGCGACTTCGTCACCGGGCTCAGCCGGCCCGCCGGTCGCAACGAGAAGAACCCGGCGATGCTCGAGATCCACAGTGTCAACGGCGGCGAGCCCGACAAGGCGAAGACCCGGCCGCGGTTCGAAGACCTCACCGCGTTGTTCCCCGACGAGAGGTTGCACCTCGAGAACCCGTCCGACCCCACCAACATGACGGCCCGCATCATCGACCTGATCTCGCCGATCGGCAAGGGCCAGCGCGGCATCATCGTCTCGCCCCCGAAGGCCGGCAAGACCACGATCATGAAGACGATCGCCACCGCGATCGAGCTCAACCATCCTGAGGTGAAGTTGATGGTGTTGCTGATCGACGAGCGGCCGGAGGAAGTCACCGACATGCGCCGCACCGTCAAGGGCGAGGTCATCTCCAGCACGTTCGACCGGCCCAGCGAAGAGCACACGCATGTCGCCGAACTCGCGATCGAGAAGGCCAAGCGCCTGGTCGAGCAGGGCGAAGACGTGGTCATCATCCTCGACGGCATCACCCGCCTCAGCCGGGCCTACAACCTGGCCGCCCCGGCCAGTGGCCGCATCCTGTCGGGCGGGATCGACGCCGGCGCGTTGTACCCACCGAAGAAGTTCTTCGGCGCCGCCCGCAACGTCGAGGAAGGTGGCTCGCTCACGATCCTGGCCACCGCCCTCGTCGAGACCAACAGCCGCATGGACGACGCGATCTTCGAGGAGTTCAAGGGCACGGGCAACATGGAGCTGCGCCTCGATCGCAAGCTGTCCGAACGCCGCATCTACCCGGCAATCGACGTCGACGCGTCCAGCACCCGCCACGAAGAGCTGCTGTTCGACCGCAAGCAGCTGCAGATGGTCTGGAAGCTGCGGCGTGTGCTCAGTGGTCTCGCCGCCGACGGCAATGCCGCCCCTGGCCTCGAACTGCTCGTCGACCGGCTACGGACCTTCCGCACCAACGATGAGTTCCTCAACGAGATCGGCAAACAACCCGCGATGTAGTCGGCCGGCGTTGTAAATCGCTCGTGTTCAGGGGAAATCGACCGATAGACTGACGACCGATTTCTAACGGAGAAGATCATGAAGACCGATACACATCCCACGTACAACGACACCACGGTCCGCTGCAGCTGCGGCAACACCTTCATCACCCGCTCCACCCGAGCGGGTG
>JBDTYA010000136.1:0-4301 GCA_040005915.1 Ilumatobacteraceae bacterium | reverse complement strand
GGACATCGGTTTTTGGTGCCGTCTATAGGGGTTCGAATCCTCTCCCCGGAACACAGCTACACCACTTGCGCACCGCGACGCGCTAGAACGATTGCATGACAGTTTCAGCGATCGTGCTGGCGGCGGGTGAAGGCTCGCGAATGCGATCGGCCCGCCCGAAACCGTTGCATCAGATCTGTGGCCGCCCGATGGTGATGCACGTCATCCACGCTCTGTCCGACGTCGACGTCGACCGCACCGTCGTGGTCGTCGGCCACGGCGCCGAGCGCGTCACCAAAAAGGTGCAGGAAGACGCACCGGGTTGGGCCCACGTCACCTTCGTCGAGCAGACCGTGCAGCGCGGCACGGGCGACGCGGCGATGGTCGGCATGACAGCGATTCCCGGCGACGATCTCGACGACGACTCCACCATCATCGTGCTGCCGGGCGACACACCGCTGCTGAGCGCCGAGACGCTGCACCGTCTGGTCGTCACCCATCTCACCAGCGGCAACGCGGCGACGGCGATCACCTCGATCGTCGATGATCCCACCGGCTACGGCCGCGTGCTGCGGGCTCCGTCGAAGAACGGCGACGGCCGGCTCCTACAGGTGATCGAACAGCGCGATGCCGGGCCAGAGACCCTGGCCATCCACGAGATCTGGACCAGTATGTGCGCTTTCCGGCGCGATCTGCTGGGCCCGGCGCTACGCCGGCTCAGCCCCGACAACTCGCAGGGCGAGTACTACCTCACCGACGTCGTCGAGGTGCTCGCCGGCATGGGCCACCAGATCGGCACGGTGCAGGCGCCCGAAGCCGAAACCCGCGGCGTCAACGATCGCTGGCAATTGGCGCTCGCCGAGCGAGAGTTGCGCAACCGCACCAACCGCCACTGGCTGCTCAACGGTGTGACGATGTTGGATCCGCGCCAGACGTTCATCGACGTGACGGTGCAACTCGGCCGCGACGTCACCCTGTACCCCGGCACGATCCTGCAGGGCAACACCGTGATCGGCGACGGTTGCGAGATCGGTCCCGACGCCCGATTGGTCGATTGCGTCGTCGGGGCCCATGCGGTGGTCGAGAACACGGTCGGTCGCGACAGCGAGATCGGCGATGACGCCCACGTCGGCCCGTACGCCCACCTGTCCCCCGGTACGTCGGTGCCTTCTTCGGCATCGACGGGAGCGTTCTACACTGCACCTGCCGACTAGGTACCGCGGAGCCTTCAACATGGAAAAATTCACGACCAAGCGCATGTCGCTCTTTTCTGGGCGTACACATCCGGCGCTGGCCGACGAGGTCGCCAGGGAGCTCGGTGTCGAGCTCGGGGACCCCAACCTGGTGCAGTTCGCGAACGGCGAGATCCGGTCCAGGTTCACCGAGAGCATCCGTGGTAGCGACGTGTTCATCATGCAGACCCACTGCGGCATCGACGACCACAGCATCAACGACTCGATCATGGAACAACTGATCATGATCGACACCGCGTACCGCGCCTCGGCCAAGCGCATCACTGCGGTCTGCCCGTTCTTCGGCTACGCCCGCCAAGACCACAAGGCCGAAGGCCGCGAGCCCATCACCGCACGGCTCGTCGCCGACCTGTTCAAGGCGGCGGGTGCCAAGCGGATGGTCTCCATCGATCTGCACAGCGGCCAGATCCAGGGCTTCTTCGAAGGCCCCGTCGACCACCTCACGGCTACACCCGTGCTCGAGCACTACGTGCGTCAGCACGCGGTCGAGCCGGTCATCGTCTCGCCCGACGCCGGACGGATCAAGGTCGCCGCACGCATGGCCGAGCACCTCGGCGACCTCGGCGCCGACCTCGCCTTCATCTACAAGCGCCGCCCGAAGGGCAGCGTGAACCAAGCCGAGGCGAAGGAAGTGATCGGCGACGTCGAAGGCCGCCTGTGCATCCTCACCGACGACATGATCGACAGTGGCGGCACCATCACCAGCGCCGCCGACATCCTGCTCCAGCGTGGCGCGACCGAGGTGTGGGCGATGGCCACCCATGGCGTCCTCAGCGGTCCGGCCATCGACCGCCTGAAGAACGCCCCGATCAGCCGCGTCGTGCTGACCAACACCCTGCCGCTGCCCCCCGACAAGCAGATCGACAAGATCGAGGTGCTGTCGATCGCCCCGCTGATCGCCGCAGCATTGAACGCAGTGTTCGACGACACCAGCGTCAGCGAGATCTTCGGCGGCGAAAACCAGGGCTGAGCGGGTTTCACCAACCCGTTGGGCAACCCAGAGGCGGGCGCTAGGCTTGCCAACCGTTCTAGATCGCTGATGATCGTTTCGAGGCCCCGCCATGTCGCAGACCAAACTCACCGCCAACCCACGCACCGGCTCGGGTTCGCCCATCGCTCGCCGACTGCGCGCCGAAGGGCACATCCCGGGTGTGCTGTACGGCCGTGGTATGGATCCGATCAGCGTGACGGTAGAGCGCCGCGAGTTCCGCCTGGCGCTCAGCGGCCCCGCCGGCGCCAACACGGTGCTGGCGCTGCAGGTCGGCGGCAACAGCTACCCCGCCGTCGTCAAAGAGATGCAGCGCCACCCGATCCGGCGCACGGTCAACCACATCGACTTCCTGCAGGTCAACATGAACGAGGAGATCACGGTGCACATCGCCGTTCGCCTCGAAGGCGAGTCGAAGGCAGTCGCTGCTGCCGGTGGCCTCGTAGACCCGGCCGTCGACACGCTCGAGGTCAGCTGCACGCCGACCAACATGCCCAACGAGTTCGTCATCGACATCACCGACATGCAGCCCGATACCGTCATCCGCCTCAGCGACATCCCGATGCCGAAGGGCGTCACGGCGCTGGGCGATCCCGAGATGCCCGTCGTCACCGTGTTGACCACTGCTGCCGAGGTCGAAGAGCCGGCCGCTGCTGCCGAGGGCGAAGAGGGCGAGGGCGGCGAAGCAGCCCCCGCCGCCGACGGCGACGCCTCCACCGAGTGATCTGACCCGGCGTGATCGACGCGCTGGTCGTCGGGTTGGGAAACCCCGGCAAGGAATACGCACACACGCGTCACAACGTCGGCGCCGAAGCTGTTGCCCTGCTCGTCGAGCGCGCCGCCGAGAAGTTCAAGGCCGGACGCGACAAGGCCTTGGTCGCGGATGCGCGTATCGGCGGTCGTCGCGTGGTGTTGGCATTCCCGACGACCTACATGAACGACAGCGGGCTGGCCGTCGGGGCCCTGATGCGCCGCCACAAGTTGGAGGACCCGGCTCAACTGATCGTGGTCCACGACGAGCTCGACCTGCCTCCCGGTCTCGTGCGCGTCAAGGTCGGTGGTGGCCTGGCCGGCAACAACGGTCTCCGGAGCATCACCCAACACCTGAAGACGCAGGAATACGTACGCGTCCGGATCGGCATCGGCAAGCCGCCATCCAAGGAACGCGGCGCCGACCACGTCCTGTCTCGACTCCCGAAGGCCGAGCGCGAGCTCCTCGACATCGCCATCGTCACCGCTGCCGACGCCGTCGAGTCGCTCCTCGCCGACGGCCCCGACGCAGCGATGACCAAGTTCAACGCCCTCACCGCCTAACACCGCGATCCGCACCGTTTGACGCTCGCGGCACCGTTACGGGGCGCCCGCCGTCAAACGCAGCACGAGATCCTCACCGTTTGACGCTCGCGGCACCGTTACGGGGCGCCCGCCGTCAAACGCCGCTGTGCCACCGGCAGAGGTTCGAGCCGAGAGTCACGTCGCTGGACGGCGGGTGGGGTAACACCGCACCGCTACCCTCAAAACCCAGATGTCCCTCGACTCGCTACCCCGTCTGCTCCGTGATGATGCCGGTCTGACGCAGGCGTTCGGCAACCCGGCGGCGGTGGTCGCGGTGCCCGAATCGGCGCGCGCCGTGGCGGTCGCGGCCCTGGCCCAACTGGGCAACCGGCACCCGCTGTTGGTGGCGACGCCGACGGGCACGGATGCCGGGCAACTGTACGACGACCTCTGCCAGTTCATGCCTCCCGACTCCGTGGTGCTGTTCCCCGCGTGGGAGACACTGCCCTTCGAGCGGATCAGCCCCAGCGTCGAGACGATGGGGCGACGCATGAACGTGCTGTGGCGCCTGCGCAACCCCCCGGCCGGCGAAAATGGCACCCCGACGATCATCGTCGCCGGCGTGCGAGCCTTGCTGCAGCGGCTGAGCCCCGAGGCGATCAGCGTCGAGCCCATCCGGGTGCGCCCGAACGACGTCATCGATCCCGACGTGTTGCTCGACACGCTCATCGGCTTCGGGTATCGCCGCGAGGATCTGGTCGAGCACCGCGGCGAGGTGGCCCGCCGCGGGGCGATCATCGACGTGT
>JBDTYA010000135.1:0-1633 GCA_040005915.1 Ilumatobacteraceae bacterium | reverse complement strand
GGCAAGCAGTGGACCCAGTTCGTCGGCTTCGTGCATGCACTGTTCGAGGTGTGCTTCGACGTGTTGGCTCGTGCCGGCAGCACTGACAAGCAGGCCATCGCCGACGCCACGAAGGCGACGCAGCTCGACACGATGGTCGGCCCGATCGCCTATGGCAAGAACGGCCTGCCGAAGAACGTCAGCCCGACATCGCTGGTGGGCGGTCAGTGGAAGAAGACGAACGGGGGCAAGTTCCCCTTCGAGCTGCTGGTCGTCAACAACAAGCAGTCGCCGGAGATCCCGACCAACGGCGAACTCACGCCGCTGACCTGACCTCGAGCACTCCGTGGGGGCATTGCTGGAAGTCGTTGCACTGTGGAAGCGCTTCGGCGCGCTCCAGGTCGTGGAGGACTTCTCGTTCGACGTTGCCGAGGGCGAAGCCCTCGGCATCGTCGGCCCCAACGGCGCGGGCAAGACCACGCTGCTCAACCTGGTGGCCGGAGACCTGCGTCCAGATCGCGGCACGATCAGCCTCGGCGGCGATGATCTCACCAAGATGCCGGCCCATGTTCGATGTCACCGCGGCATCGGGCGAACGTCGCAGATCCCGCGGCCGTTCGAGGGTCTGACGGTGTTCGAGAACGTGTTGGTGGGATCGACGTTCGGCGCCGCCGGCCGGCTGCAGGGCACGCGCGACGAGGCGGCGATCAACGCCCTCGAGCAAGCCGCGATGCTCGACAAGGCCAACGTTCTTGCCGGTTCCCTGACGCTGCTCGATCGCAAGCGGCTCGAACTCGCCAGGGCGCTGGCCACACAGCCGCGGTTGTTGCTGCTCGACGAGATTGCCGGCGGGCTCACCGAGGCCGAGGTCTTGGAACTGGTCGAGACGATCAAGCAGATCCGCACGAGTGGCGTTGCCATCGTCTGGATCGAGCACATCGTTCACGCGTTGTTGCGTGTGGTCGACCGCATGATGGCCGTCGACACCGGTCGCAAGTTGATCGAAGGCGACCCGCAAGAGGTCATGGCCTCGAACGAGGTTCGTTCCGTGTACCTTGGCGACGATCTCGGGGCCGACGATCTCGGTAGCGAGTCATGAGCGACGCACTGCTCGACATCGACCAACTCGACGTGGGCTACGGCGATTTCCAGGCACTGTTCGGCATCGACCTGCACGTCGCCGAGGCCGAGACGGTGTCGATCATCGGTGCAAACGGCGCCGGCAAGTCGACGTTGCTGAAGGCGATCGTGGGCCTCGTGCAGCCGATGCGCGGCGACATCCGCTACGGCGGCTCCTCGATCACGAGAACACCCGCCCACAAGCGGGTCGCCCAAGGCATCGCACTCGTGCCGGAAGGCCGCCGGATCTTCCCGTCGCTGTCTGTGGAGGAGAACATCGTCATCGGCGGCGATGTCGGTCGCCCGGGTCCGTGGACGAAGCAGCGCGTCCTCGAGGCGTTCCCACTGCTGACCAAGTTGTTGAACCGCACCGGCGAGGGTCTGTCGGGCGGCGAGCGGCAGACGTTGGCCATCGCCCGAGCGTTGATGGCCAATCCGCGGCTGCTGTTGCTGGACGAGGTCTCGCTGGGCCTGGCACCCATCGTCGTGCGACAGGTGTACGAAGCGGTGCCGGTCATCAAGGCCCAGGGCACCA
>JBDTYA010000134.1:0-4666 GCA_040005915.1 Ilumatobacteraceae bacterium | reverse complement strand
GCGTCGCCGGCGCGGTACTCGACGACGTCGAACGTCACGTCGAGCCCGTCGACCTTGGCCCAGCTGCCCAGGTCGATCTCGCCCGGGGCGTCGACCTTGACAGTGAATCGGTTGGCGAGTGCCAGAGGCACGTCATTGGCAATGGGCATTGTTTCTCCTAGCGGAAGTCGGCGAGCAGGCCGGCCCGCTCACGGTCGATCAGCAGTTCCTGGCGCAACCTGCTGCGGATTGTCGGATAGAGACGTGTGGCCAGTTCGTCGAGCGCATACGGATCGCCGACGATGCTCTCGACGGTGTCGTGCGCTGCCGGCGACGGGTGTGCCGCATCGGGATGTGCGGCCGTCGCAGCAGCGCCGCCCGGGTGTGCCGCATCGGGGTGGGCTCCTGCCGTGGCCGCATGTGCCGCCGAACCGCCAGTGGCTGCGGCGTGCGGGTTGATCTGATCGTGCGCGCCCTGCTCGAACGCCTGGTCGAAGCCGAGGACGGAGCCGATGAAGCCGAGCTCGGCGTGGGCGACGTCGCCGCCGAGCGCGTCGGCCAGTGCGCCGAACCTTGCGCCCATGGTCCCGTCGGTGCGCCAGTGCTCCTCGTGAGCGGCTGCCCCGGTTGCGCCGTGCGCGCCGTGCGCGCCGGGTGTGCCCGTTGGGTGGGCGCCCCCGGTTGCGGACGGCGTGCCACTCGGCGATGCGCCGCTGCCCGTCGGTGCACCAGCGGCGTGTGCCGCCGGTGCGCCACCGGGACGTGGTGTCGTCGTCGCGCCGCCACCGGGGCGAGTTCCGCCGCGGCCGGCGGCAGGAGCCTGCGACAGCATCGTCAACAAGGCGGCCTCGGTCGGCAGGACGGCGTTCTCGGTGTCGTCGAAGAGCCCGACGAGTGCGGCATTGAAGTTGTCGTCGGGCACGTCGAGCAAGGCCTCCTCGTGCCTGGTCGCCCGCCGCTGGTTCAGTGCCTCGAGCGCTCGCGCCGTCTGCGCGTTCAACAGGTTGAGCCGCTCGGTGATCTCGGTGTGTACCCGGGCGTCGATCGCGTTCAACGTGTCGGTGTCGAGCGTCGTCGTGCGCTCCATGTCGAACAACGATTCCGTCTCGTTGAGGGTCGTGAGCTCGACGCGGCGCAGGTGCTCCATGCGCAACTCGGCATACGCCCTCGCGGTCTGATCCTGGCGGAACACGTGATCACCGCTGACCAGCCCGTGGCGTTGCTCGCCCATGAACTCGTCGCTGAAGCCGAACATCGAACCGGTGACGCCCAGCACCTCGTTCCCGAGGCTCTGACCCAGGTTGTGGCCGAACGTGTCGAGGCCGTTCCAGTGCTCCTCGCTCGCTGCGCCGTGATGCGCAGTAGGCGTGTCGCCGGCCAGTCGTTGGGTGCCGGCAGACGACGTCATCGACGATGCCGGCCGGATGAAGACGATTCCACCGGTGCCATCCGACTTGGCCAGGCCGCTGTCGATCATCTCGCGCATCATCTGCTGCGCTGACTTGACGACGTCGGTGCCGTCCTGATCCCGCTGAACCGTCGGGCGGGTATGCAACAGGTCGGGGGTCGGCTTGATCGCCCCGCCGTCGCCGCGCACGAACTGCTCGACTCGTCGGGCATGGGCTTCCATCGCCTGCCCGGCCGCGTTGGACTCGTCCTGCAATGCACCGTGCACGACCTGTTGTGCGGCGTGGGTGAGCTCGTGGGCGAGCGTCGCCCGGCCACGGGCCTGATCGAGGGGTCCGACATCGTCGTGCAGGAAGACCTCGCCATCGCGTGTGAACGCCTTTGCCCCCATCGCGTCCGCCTCTGCGGAGACGGCGGGACCGCGGTGCACCAACCGGTCACCGATGTCGATGCCCAACAGGTCGCGCATCGAAGCGCGCACATCGCCGGGCACCGGCTCGCTGGAGACCGCCGGGCCACCATCGGCTCCGTCGCGCTCGCGTTGTGCCCGCATCGCCTCCGGCAACGGTCCGTGAAACGCCGGCCCGAGGCCGCGTCGACGGGAGTCGGCGAGGCTGGCGCGTCGCCCGCCGGAAAGACCGCCATCGCTCGGCGGGTCGTAGGCGTCGATCGGGGCAGTGTCGATCAGGGCAGTGTCGATCGGCGCGAGGGGAAGCATGCCGACTTCGCCGCCGGGCGCTCCGATCGCGAGCAGTTGATCGATGGCCGAGGACCCGTCGTCACGGCCTGGTCGTCCTGCCTGCTCGCCGGTCGCGGCGAGGTGTCGGTGTTCGACCGTCGGAAGTGGCGACGACTCCTGCAATGCCGGTCCCGCACCCTCGTCGGACGCAGTCGGGGCAAGCACACCGCGGAACGACCCGCTCGGCGCGTCGATCTGTCGGACGTGCTCGAGGCGCGGGTTGTGCACCAACTGCTGCCGGCTCGCCAGGCTCTCGGTGAACGCCCGGGTCTGCGCTGTCAGGCTGATGCCCCGTCCGCCGGCCACCCGCAGCGGAGGCAGCGTCGCCCAGTCGCGACGCGTCGGTGCAACGACCGCCGCCCGCGAGGGCTCGGCGATCGTCGTCGAACCGACACTCCGTTCGCCAGGTGAAAGCACAGCCGAAGCTGCGCCGTCCGCCGGACTGGTGTGGACGTTGCGGACGAACGGCCATTTCATCTGAGGCCTGGGCCGTTGATCTCTCGATTGATGTCACCGATCGCGTTGATGAAAGTCCGACGTAACGGATGCTCCATCTCCAGGATCGATTCGAGCGGCCAATGGAAGTAGTAGGCGACGTACGCGACCTCTTCCACCAACTGCGCGGTCGCGTACGTCATGATCCCCCCGGCGGATCACCGCTGATGTCGACAGCGAATCCGTGCGCGCACTTCGGGCATGTGACATTGACTCGGGTGCCGCCATCCTGGTTGATGCGGCGGTAGAGGTCCTGCAGGAACGCCAGATCCGAGGCGAACAGGTTCTCGATCGTGCGGCTGTCGACCTCGGGAAGGGAACCAAGGTTCGTGACCGTGCGGGTGAGCAGCAGCACCGAGAGGTACGCCGGATTTTCGCGAACCCGAGGGTCCGTCTGCGGCCAGATCTCATCGCCGGCCGTGGCCAGTCGCATCACGCCTTCGCGATGCAACTGTCCGCGATCGTCGACGTACCCGCGAGGCAGCGTGAAGGGGAACTTGGTGCTGAGCGAAGCCCGCTCGGGGGACGTCGTGTCCCCCGACGAACGATCGAGCATCGGAGTGCTCACGCGGCCACTCGCTGAAGATGATCACAAACGATCGTGACCGTCTCAGTGAGCACTTCGGACGAACCGGCGCGCAGTGCACCGAGCTCGATCTTGCAGGGCCACGCGTTCTCGAGGTGATAGCGGGCCACCGGCTTGCCGGCGGCGTCGAACATGACGAGCGAACAGCTCTTGCGGGCTGCTCCCATCTCGCCGAAGCGGGCGGCCTCGTGCCACGTCCACATCTGCGGGTCCTGGGTCTGGGCCCGCTTGAGGACGATGGTCGCCAGCACGGGGTTGCTGGGAATGTTCATCTGCACGAGGCCTTTTTCGCCGGACTCGACGAACTCGACCGTCTTGATCTCGGTGCGCACACCCTGGAGCTCCGAAAAGGAGGCGATTTCGTAGCCGTCGACGGTGATCGAAAACCGTGCGGCGGTGATTGGGCTGTTCTCAGGCATTGATCAGGCTCCTCATTCCTCAAGTCCGGCGCCGCCGGAGAACTGGCTGATGCGGAAGACGACGAACTCCGCCGGCTTCACAGGGGCGATACCGATCTCGACGGTCAAGATGCCGGCGTCACGGTTCTCGGGTGGGTTGTTCTCCTCGTCGCACTTCACGAAGAAGGCTTCTGCGGGGGTGCGACCGAACAGTGCGCCGTCACGCCACACGCGGCGCAGGAACATGGTGACGGTGCGACGCACCGAGTCCCACAACTTCGAATCGTTCGGTTCGAACACGACCCAATTGGTGCCGGACAGGATCGACTCCTCGACGAAGTTGAACAGGCGGCGCACGTTGAGGTATCGCCATTCGGGATCGCTCGACAGGGTGCGGGCGCCCCACACGCGAATGCCTTGGCCCGGGAATGTTCGGACGCAGTTGACGGCGACCGGGTTGAGCTGATCGTGCTCACCCTTGGTGATGTTCAGCTCCAGCGAGATCGCTCCGCGGATCACCTCGTTGGCCGGCGCCTTGTGCACGCCGCGGGTGTCGTCGTTACGGGCCCAGATGCCGGCGATGTGGCCTGACGGCGGCACGAAGATCGCCTTGCCGCGGGTCGGATCCATCACCTTCAGGCGGGGGTAGTACAGCGTCGCGTACTTGCTGTCATAGCCGGCTTCGTTGACGCGCCAGTCCTTGATCTGCTGCGCATTCAGCGACGGTGGCGGGTCGAGGATCGCGACCCGGTCAGCCATCAGCTCGCAGTGGGCGATCATCGCCAGCTGCACAGCTTTGAAGCCCTCCATGTCGATCATGCCTCGCTCGAGGGCCGCGGTGAGATCTGGCACGCACAGCATCGTCACTTCGTCGATCGCCTCGAGGCCACCGAAGCCGGTGCGATCCGAGGAGTCGCCGACGTAATCGGCTGCCGAGACCTGCATGTTGTCGGGAACGCCGGTCCCGCCTGACAGGTTGATGCGCGAATCTCGGCGCAGTTCCATCGTCCCGCCGCCGCGTACTTCTTCGACGGAGATCAGCTTCGAGTCGGCCTTCACGCG
>JBDTYA010000133.1:0-3975 GCA_040005915.1 Ilumatobacteraceae bacterium | reverse complement strand
CGGCAGCCGTAGAGGTTGTCGAACTTGCTCTTGGTGACGGAGTCGTTGACGTTGATGGCGGGGAACATCAGCTCGCCGCGCTCGTGCATCTTGCCGAGGCGCATGACGCCGGTGGTGGTCTCCTCGGTGACCCCCTTGATCTGGGCTGCCATCTGCGTCCACTTCTGCGGCTCGGTCTTCAACGACCTCTGCAGGAGCCCCAGCACGATGGCGAACTCGGGGTTCGACGCCGATGTGGGATCCGGGACCTCACCGGCCTTCTCGAACTCGACGCCCTTGTGGATCAGCATCGTCGCGTCGCCGCCGTCGTCGAGGATCATGTTGGGCCCCTGCGGACCCGTAGGCCCGTCGGGCCATGTCATCATCTGTTCCGAGCACCACCAGTACTCCTCCAGCGTCTCGCCCTTCCAGGCGAACACGGGCACGCCGGCGGGCTCGTCGACGGTGCCCTCGGGGCCGACCGCGACAGCTGCCGCGGCGTGATCCTGCGTCGAGAAGATGTTGCAGCTGGCCCAGCGCACTTCGGCGCCCAGTTCGACCAGTGTCTCGATCAGCACTGCGGTCTGGATGGTCATGTGCAGCGATCCGCTGATGCGCGCACCGGCCAGTGGCTTGGACGGACCGAACTCCTTGCGGAGGGCGCGGAGCCCGGGCATCTCGTGTTCGGCGAGGTGGATCTCCTTGCGACCGAACGGTGCAAGCGAGAGATCGGCGACGCGGTAGTCCTTGCGCGCCGCTAGGGACGAGGTCATGACATTTCCTCCACAGGATGAATCTGGCACACGTGGTGCGAGTTGTACTTCGGGCAGGTGCCAGCTGGCAACGTTCGGATCAGCCCTGGGGTGCCGACGAGTCTAGTCGGCGAGAACGACAGCGGAGGCGTCGAAGAGGTAGTGCGAGTACCCGGCCAGGTTGTAGACGCGCACCGTGTTGTTGGCGCCGTACTTCAGCACTGCCATGTTGGGGATCGGTGGGCCCTCGACCGTGTTGAGGTTCGACGACAGCGGTCGTGCTGCATCCGCCGGATAGGCGGTGAGGAACGATGCCGCGGGCACCGATGCGTACTGGCGCTTCAGCTCTGCCGACGTGAGGTTGCCGATGACCGCGAGCTGATTGCCGACGGCGTCGGGACCGATCGCCACCGAACTGGCGAAGTCGGCGAAGCTCCAGTCCTCTGCCTGACCCGGCCCCAACGCGACGCCACCGAACTGCGGATCGCGTGTGTCGAACGTGCGGTACGGCGACGAGAGCGGCACGACGCGGCCTTTACGGGTCGTCGGGTCCTGACCACTCTGCATGTACCCGACCACATCTGCGACGACGTCGGTGAAGCCCTGGTTGTTGAAGATGCGGACGCTGCCATCGGTGCCGACGGGCACGAAGACGAGATTGGCCTTGATCGTGTTCGGAGCGAGGTTGAGGTTGGACGTGGTCGGAGCCGCGCCCCCCAGGTCGTTGGGGTAGATCGAGAGGTGCGTGGCGCTGGAGCCCGTGATGCCCACGACGTTCAGCAGGACACCGGTGATGTTGTTCATGTTCGGCACCACGTCGGTCGTCGTGGGGTTGATCCCATCGACGCCCCAGATCGGCAGGACCATCGTCTCCTTGGCCGCGAGCGGCGTGCCGGACGGGCGGTTGACGTTGAAGACACCCGGTCGTGTGTCGAGCACTCGCGAGGGAGTGGTGGGGATCAGCCGTGCCCCATCGTTGGTCGCCGGTGCCACGGGCACGTAGTTGCTGGTCGAGAACCAGCCGAACACGTCGACGATGACGTTGGCCGTGCCGCTCTGGCCGAACAGGCCGAGCGTCAGGTCGCCGTCGTTGCCAGGCCGTACGATCGAGACGTTCGGCACCGTGGCGCCGGGCCCGAAGTTGATGATCGATGTCGGGGTCGCCGGTGCGAATCCCTTGCCATAAGCGGTCAGGTATCCGTTGGCGCCGGTATCGGTGACCGTGATGTTGACGACGACTGCAAGGACGTCGGACGACGCCGCCGGAAGACCGCCGAGACCGAGCAGGTCGATGTCGAAGGTGGAGATGCCCGTCGAGAGCGGCTTGGCGCCCAGTGGTGCGACGTCATGATTCGACAGCGTGCCGGTTCGCGAATCGAACACCCGTTGCGGCGTCAGCGGATGGAACTCGCCACCCGCACACAGGCACGCCGGCGCGGCGGAAACGCTGACCACGCCCTGCGAAACGGTGGGGACGAGGGTGATGGCGCCCGTGAGGCCGATGACCGCCATCAACCGCGCGAGGTGGCGCCTTGACTTCATGGTGTGAGCGTATCCCACGATGCCTCCAAATTGGTCCGCGGCGGGCCGCCGGCGGTTGCGACGATGATCGGTGCGTTGCTCATACAGCGAACGTCGGGGCCAGGCCTTCGCTGGTGACTCGGCTCATGATGGCCTCGTGCTGCGCATCGTCCACGGCTACGGCCTCGTCGATCAGCATCACGGGAATGCCGTCGAGGATCTCGTAGCGGCGATGCAGTCGCGGGTTGTACAAGCCGTCGGAATCGCCCAGGTAGAACAGCGGTCCCTTGTCTTGCGGGCAGGCCAGGACGGCGAGAAGCCGTGGGTCGAGTGCCATCGTCAGGATTCTCGCACAATCGGGCGTCGGAGCGACATCAGGCGCTCGTCACCAGGGCCAGCAGGTCGACCACGCGTCGATCGCAGTCGTCGCGCGTCGCGGCCTCGAGGTTGAGGCGCAACAGCGGCTCGGTGTTGGACGGGCGCAGGTTGAACCACCACGAACCGCAGTCGACGGTGAGGCCGTCGAGCCAGTCCTGTTGTTGACCGGCGAACTCCTCGGCGACCCGCGCCATGACGGCCGACGGATCGCCCACCTGGGTGTTGATCTCACCGCTGGACGAATAGCGCTCGAACGGTTTGCGGACGACGGACAGCACGGTGTCGGCGCGGCTGATCTCGTCGAGGACGATCAGCGAGGCGATGAGGCCCGAGTCGGCTCCGAAGTTGTCTCGGAAGTAGTAGTGCGCCGAATGCTCGCCGCCGAAGACCGCATTCGTCTCGGCCATGATCTGCTTGATGAACGAGTGACCCACCTTGGTGCGCATGGGCACACCACCGCTCTCGCGGATCACCTCGGGCACCGCCTTCGAGCAGATCAGGTTGTGCAGCACCGTCGCACCGGGATGCGAGCGCAGCACCGCAGCGGCCAGCAGGGCCGTGGTCGTCGAGCCGCTGAGGCCGCGACCTGTCTCGTCGACGACGAAGACACGATCGGCATCGCCGTCGAACGCCAACCCGACGTCGAAGCCGCCGGAGACCACACGGGCTTGTAGATCACGTTGGTTGGCCGGCTGCAAGGGGTCGGCCGGATGGTTGGGGAACGTGCCGTCGAGCTCGCCGTACATCACTTCGAGCGTGATCTGCGGAAGTCGCTCGAACACCGCTGGCACGACGAGACCGCCCATGCCGTTGGCCGTGTCGGCCACGACTCGCAGCGGGTGCATCAGTGACGGATCGATGAACGACACGACGTGATCGGCGAACGCAC
Organism: Ilumatobacteraceae bacterium; assembly: GCA_040005915.1. Taxonomy (GTDB): domain Bacteria; phylum Actinomycetota; class Acidimicrobiia; order Acidimicrobiales; family Ilumatobacteraceae; genus JAENVT01. Next base: position 456 of record JBDTYA010000133.1, on the reverse strand, counting down.
TGAGCAGATCACGCGTCGTTGCGGAACCCGGACGCGCGGCCGCCGACGGACCGCGGCCGGAGAGGACATCCGTGGCTGTCGACTTGATATCAGCGAGACCGGTGTCCTGTCCGACGGCGCGCGCCCCACTGAGACAGAACTTGACCCCGTTGTATTGAGCCGGGTTGTGTGATGCGGTGAACATCGCGCCAGGTGCCCGCAGTGTGCCCGCCGCGAAGTACACGAGGTCGGTCGACGCCAGCCCGAGGTCGACCACATCGACGCCTTGCTCGAGCACGCCGCGCGTGAACGCCTCGACCAGTTCAGGTCCCGATGGGCGCATGTCGCGGCCGATGAGCACTCGTGGTGCGTTGGCGAATCGGGCAAACCCGACGCCGAGCGCGTGGGCGACGTCGGTGTTGAGTTGATCGGGGACGGTGCCACGCACATCGTACGCTTTGACGATGGCGTCGAGCA
>JBDTYA010000132.1:0-23478 GCA_040005915.1 Ilumatobacteraceae bacterium | reverse complement strand
TACCTTCCGCAGCACCGGCGCTCAGTTGGCTCGAAAGCCAGCTTGCCGGTCACGGCGGCGTCTTCGGCTATGCGTTCGACCTCACGGTGACGGACTGGGGGTTGACGATCGACGCGATCCTGGCCCTCGACGCCGGTGGACGAAGCGCCGGCGCGGCAGCGACGACTGCGACGGCCGCGCTCGCCGCGCACCTCGGTGACTACATCACCGGCGAGGCATTCGGCGACGTCGGCAGTCACTACTCCGGGCCGATCGGCAAGGCGCTGCTCGCTGCCGAGGCACAGGGCGCCGACATCCATGCCTTCGGAGGCGTGGATCTCGAGGCGGCGTCGCGGGCGAGGCTCGTCACGGGTGGAACGGTCGACGGCCGGTTCTCCGATGCGTCGACGTTCGGCGACAACAGCAACGGTTTCGGTCAGGCGTTGAACGTCCTGGCGCTGTCGAAGACGCCCGCCGGCGCTCCATCGAACGCGGTCGAATACCTGCTCGCCCAGCAGTGCCCCTCCGGAGGGTTCCGACTGTTCTACGACGCGACCCGGGGGTGCGCCTCCGATGCCGAGGCCGATACGGACTCGACATCGTTCGCCATCGAGGCTCTGCTCGCGCTCGCACCCACCCCGGCGCAGCAGGCTGCAGTCACCGGTGCGGTCACGTTCCTGCGTGGTCAGCAGGATCCGGTGACGGGCGGCTTCCATGGAACCGGCCCGACAGCCGCGGCGAACACGAACACCACGGGGCTCGCCGTTCGGGCCTTGACGACACTCGGCGCCGCCGGCCCTGCCGCATTCGGGCGTGACTTCATCGGCAGCCTGCAGCTCGAAGCGGCACACACCAGTGGGACGCCGGCTGCAGGCGATGAAGGGGCGATCGCGTTGAACCAGGGCGCCTACGACGACGGCCTGACCAGTGGCGTCGAACCCTCCCGACCGCAGTGGTGGCGGGCCACCACGCAAGCAGTGCTGGCACTGATCTCCCTGCCTCGTGCCGACCCTCAGCCGGTGACGCCGAGCCGCCTGCTCGACACGCGGGCCGGCGCTTCGACCGTGGACGGTCAGCAGAGCGGCGCCGGTTTGACACCCGCCGGCTCGACGCTGATCCTGCAGGTCGGCGGTCGCGCCGGTGTGCCGACCGACGCTGCCGCCGTCGTCCTCAACATCACCGCCGATGGTGCAACAGGGCCGGGGTTCATCACTGCCTACCCATGCGATGCGAACCTGCCACTCACGTCGAGCCTCAACTTCGTTGCCGACACTCCGGTGGCCAACGCCGTCGTCACCGGCCTGTCGTCGACAGGAACCGCGTGCCTGTTCGTCGGTACCAATTCGGTCAATTTGATCGCCGACGTCGGAAGCTTCTTCCCGGCAGCCAGCGGCTACCACGCGCTGACCCCGGCTCGCTTGCTCGATACCCGTACCGGTGAATCGACCGTCGACTCTCGACAGGTCGGCGCCGGCTCGACAGCCGGAGGCTCGACGTTGGTGTTGCCGGTCGCCGGCCGCGGCGGGGTCGATGCCAACGCCGACGCCGTGGTCCTGAACGTCACCGCAGTCGGCGCTACGGGCCCCGGAGTGGTCACCGTGTATGCATGCGACAGCGGTCGCCCGCTGGCGTCGAACCTCAACTTCGTCGCCGGCTCGATCACGGCGAACACCGTCGTCACGAGGTTGGCGGCGGATGGAACGGTGTGCCTGTACGTCGGCGCGAATGCCGTCAACCTCGTCGCCGATGTCAACGGATACTTTCCCGCGGGTTCGGGTTACCACGCGGTCGCGCCTGCTCGCCTGCTCGACAACCGTGCCGGAGAATCGACCATGGACGGCCTGCAGGCCGGCGCAGGATCGACCGCTGCGGGGTCGACGATCGTGCTACCGGTTGCCGGGCGTGGGGGTGTCGCGTTGGGGGCGACGACGGTGGTGCTCAACGTCACCGCTGTCGGTGCGTCGGGCCCCGGCTTCGTCACCGTCTTCCCATGCGACAGCACGCGTCCGTTGGCGTCGAACCTCAACTTCGTCGACGCCACGGCCACGCCCAATGCAGTCGTCGCGAGGCTCTCGGCGGATGGAACGGTGTGCCTGTTCGTCGGCACCAATCCCGTGAACCTGGTCGCCGACGTCAGCGGCTACTTCGGGTGATTCGTCGGCTCGCCGCTGCGTTGGCGCTCGTCGCGATCGGCATTTCGGTGCCTGTTGCGATGACGCCGGCGCAGTCGGCGAGCTGGTACGACGGGCCGTGCACCGACAACATCGGCATCACCGTCGTGATCGACTTCCAGGAGCTCGTCCCCGATAGCCCGGCGAATGTGCGTTGTGTCCCTGGCGCCGTCACCTCCGGGCTGAATGCCCTCGACCAGGCCGCCGTCACGTGGGAATCGGCGCGCCGCTTTCCGGGGTTGATCTGCCGCATCGCGGGCAAGCCGGGGACCGATACGGAGAGCTGCATCAACGCGCCGCCCCTCAATGCGTTCTGGGGGTATTGGTTGGCGCCGAGAGGCGGGCAGTGGTGTTACAGCGATATTGGCGCGGGAAGCCGCACGCCGCCACCGGGCACGGTCGAGGGTTGGTCGTTCTCGCTCGACAAGGCATCTGCGGCCATACCGCCGCCACGGTTCGCCCCGCCGGCCCCGATCGACGGGCAAGCCCCGAATCCGCTCAACCGCTCCGACTGCCGTGCCGCGGCAAACCCACCACCGACACCCACGACGACGCCGACACCGACACCGACACCGACCACGACACCGACCGCGACCACGACACCGACCACGACAGCGCCTCCGACCCCCACCGCCACGGCGAAGCCGCCGGCCGTGCCACCGCCGACGACTCCGGTCGCCCCTCAGCCGACGACGGAACCAGCGCCGGCGAACCCGTCGGCGGTCACGTCGACCTCGACTGCCCGCGGCGTGTCGGTGGCGTCTTCGACCACGTCACCGGTGATCGGTGGCAGCATCGCCGCAGCGTCGTCGACCTCGGCCGGTGACGACATCGGTGCGCTCGCTGCGTCGACGACACCTGTCGGCACACCCGATCCGACCGGCGAGACAACGGTCGCACGCGGCACCGTCGACCTCGGCGACGATGGACGCGGTGGCAGCGGGTTCGGCGCCGCAACGGTGATCGGGATCGCCGTCGCCGCAGGGTTGATCGGGGCCGGTACATGGGCGGCCCGACGTCGACGGATGCTGCCGTGACCCATCGGCTGCCGCGACCGCTGCACCCGGGCGCCTGGTGGCTGTGGGCCCTCGGCATGGCCACAGCGGCATCGCGTACGACCAACCCGATCACCCTCGTGGTGTTCGCCGCGGTCGTCGGATGTGTCGTGTCGTTCCGCCGCACCGACGCCCCATGGGCGCGCGGCTTCAGCACGTATCTCAAACTCGGCCTGCTGATCCTGGCGTTCCGGGTGGTGTTCAGGGTCCTGCTCGACGGGCAGTACGGCACCACCGTGCTCTTCACGCTGCCCGAGCTCCGCCTCCCTCACGCCGCCGCAGGCATCCGCATCGGCGGGCCGGTCAGCCTGCAGGGGATGCTCGCTGCTCTGTACGACGGCGTCCGCCTGGCGACGCTGTTGCTGTGCCTCGGCGCAGCCAACGTTCTGGCCGATCCAAAGCGCCTGCTGAAGTCGCTGCCCGCTGCGTTGCACGAGATGGGCGTAGCGGTGACCGTCGCGTTGACGGTGGCACCGCAACTGATCGAGAGCGGGCAGCGGATCCGCAGGGCCCGCAAGTTGAGGGGCTCGGTCGGCGGTCGCAAAGGTGTCGTGCGTGGCGTGCTGATCCCGGTGCTCGAGGACGCGCTGGACCGATCGCTGGTGCTCGCCGCGGCGATGGATTCGCGCGGCTACGGGCGTCGTTCCGAACAGTCGCGCGGCACCCGATGGGTGACTGCGGCGTTGGTGTTGGGCGGCGTGGTGGGGGTGTGCGTCGGCACGTACGGAGTGCTGGACGGCACCACACCGCGCGCTCTCGGCGCACCGGTGCTCGCTGCAGGTTGTCTCGTCGCCGTAGTCGGGATCCGCGTCGGTGGCCGGCGCGTACGCCGCAGCGTCTACCGGCCCGATCGGTGGGGCGCGGCCGAGTGGATGGTCGTCGCCTGTGGCATCGCGGCCGCTGCAGCCATGTTCGTGGCCAGCAGCGTCGATCCCGACAACCTGTACCCGACGTTGCAACCGTTGCGCTGGCCGATGCTCGGTGTGCTGCCCGCCATCGCGGCGTTGATCGGCGTGTTGCCAGCGGTGCTCGCGCCACCGGTCTTCGTCCGCGAGGCTGCCAGCATCGCCCGCGACGTGGCGGTGGCACCGTGATCGACTTCGACGCCGTCACGGTCACCTACCCCGATGCCTCGATCCCCGCGCTGCGCGACGTGTCGCTGCACATCCCCGAGGGCGAACTGTGCCTCGTCGTCGGTCGCACAGGCGTGGGCAAGTCGACCCTGCTCGGCGCGATCAACGGCCTCGTCCCGCACTTCACCGGCGGTGTGTTGGCGGGGCGCGTCACAGTCGCCGGCCTCGACACGCGCACGCATCCGCCGCGCGAACTGGCCGGCGTCGTCGGGGTCGTCATGCAGGACCCGGTGAACGGATTCGTGACCGACACCGTGGAGGAGGAACTGGCGTACGGCATGGAGCAGTTGGCCGTGCCCGCTGCCGTCATGCGCAAGCGTGTCGAGGAGACACTCGACCTGCTGGGCATCGCCGATCTCCGGCGCCGGTCGGTGCGTTCGCTGTCGGGCGGCCAGCAGCAGCGGGTGGCCATCGGCTCCGTGCTGACCGCCCACCCACGCGTGCTGGTGCTCGACGAACCGACATCCGCACTCGATCCCGCCGCCGCCGAGGATGTGCTCGCGGCCTTGACCCGGCTGGTGCACGACCTCGGCGTCACTGTCGTCCTGGCCGAGCATCGTCTCGAACGGGTCATCGAATACGCCGACATGGTCGTCGTCGTCGATGCGACGGGCAGCGTCACCTCGGGAACGCCGGTCGAGATGATGGACGTCAGCGACGTCGCACCACCGGTCGTCCGGCTCGGCCAGGCAGTCGGTTGGGATCCGCTGCCACTGTCGGTCCGCGACGCCCGCCGTCGCAGCGACGATCTCCGGGTCCGGCTCGACGGTCGAGACGCGCAGGCGGCACCGCCGCAGTACGAACCGGTCGTCGCCCTTCGAGCTCGCAAGCTCGTCGTGCGGTACGGCGAAGTGGTCGCGGTCGCCAACGTCGACCTCGATCTCCATGCCGGCCAGGTCGTGGCCTTGATGGGTCGCAACGGATCCGGCAAGACATCTCTGCTGTGGGCGCTCCAGGGTTCCGGCCCGCGGCACGGCGGCACCGTCAGGCTGGCCGATGGAAGCGATCCAGCCGGGTTGTCGCCGGCGCAAGCCAGGACGCGCGTCGGGTTGGTTCCGCAGTCACCCGGCGACCTGCTCTACCTCTCGACCGTTGCCGGCGAGTGTGACCTTGCCGACGGCGAGAGCGACCTGCCGTCGGGCGCCTGCCGGGCCATCCTCGACCGGATCGTGCCGGGCATCTCCGACCGGGCCCATCCCCGCGACCTCTCGGAAGGACAGAGGCTGGCGCTCGCCTTGTCGGTGCAACTGTGCGCCACGCCCGGGATCATCATGCTCGACGAACCGACGCGCGGCCTCGACGAGGCCGCGAAGGTCCGCTTCGGCGGCATCGTCAAAGACCTCGCCGCGCAAGGCCGGGCCGTCGTGGTCGCGACCCATGATGTCGAGTTCGTCGCCAACGTCGCTGATCGAGTGGTGGTGTTGGCGGAGGGTGAGATCGTCGCCGACGGCGCCACAGCAGACGTGGTGGTCGCTTCACCGATCTTCGCGCCGCAGGTTGCCAAGGTCATGCGCCCGGCGCGGTGGCTGACCGTCGCCCAGGTCGCGGCAGCACTGGCGACCGAGCAAGCGCGATGAGGTCGTTGCCGCCGGTCGTCGTCCGTCCCCGTACATGGCTGGTGTTGACGATCGGATCGGTCGCCGGCCTGGCGATGTTCCTGTGGCCGTTGTTGACGAGCCCACGGGCCGGCACGGCGCACAACGCCGAAGCGCCATTCATCTTCGTGTTGATCCTGCCGTTGATCATCGCGGTGGTGCTCGCCGAGATGAGCAGCGGCGGACTCGACGTGAAGGCCATCGCCATGTTGGGCCTGTTGTCGGGGGTCGGTGCCGCACTTCGGCCACTCGGCACCGGCACTGCGGGCATCGAGACAGTGTTCTTCCTGCTGATCCTCGCCGGCCGCGTGTACGGCCCCGGATTCGGATTCGTGCTGGGTTCGACGACGATGTTCGCGTCGGCCCTGCTGACCGGCGGCGTCGGCCCGTGGTTGCCGTTCCAGATGCTCGCGGCATCGTGGGTCGGGCTCGGCGCCGGCCTACTTCCGCAGTGCCGTGGACGTGCCGAGATCGCGCTGCTCGCGACCTACGGTGCAGTCTCGGCCTACGTGTTCGGGTTCCTGCTCAACATGTGGTTCTGGCCGTTCAGCCTCGGCACGTTCATCGGGGCCGGTGCCGAGCCGGGTCTGCAGTTCGTGCCCGGTGACTCAGTCGCGTCGAACCTCCATCGGTTCTTGCTGTTCACGTTCGCGACGTCGACCCTCGGTTGGGACACCGGTCGGGCCATCACCACCGTCATCGCGATCGCGACGCTGGGCACCTCGGTGCTCGCTGCGTTGCGGCGGGCACGACGGCGTGTCGCGTTTCATCCCGAGGTGGCGTTCGGGCCCGCGGGATCGACTGACCCGGTGCGGTAGCGGACCCATTGGGTGGTGCGTCGTTCAGTCCACCGACTGGCCGCTACCCGCCCTCATGGCGAATGAAACAAACTTTCGACCCGGGCGATCGGCCTGTCAGCCGGAGCGTCGCGCCGTGACACCGCCGTCGATGTGGATGGTCGTTCCGCTGACGTAGCTGGCCTCGTCCGAAGCGAGGAAGCGGATGACGTTGGCGATCTCGACCGGCTCGCCGATACGACGGAGCGCGATGCCGCGGACCATCGACTGCTCGGCAGCATCGGGATCGGGATTGCGATCGATGCTGTCCTGCACCAATCGGGTGCGGATGTAACCGGGTGCCACGGCGTTGACGCGGATGCCGTGCGGGCCCCAGTCGAGGGCCAGGCTGCGGGTCATGCCGACGAGACCCGATTTGGCGGCGGCGTATGGGAAGAAGCCCTCCAGTGTGGCGAGAGCGTGCATCGAGGCAACGTTGACGATCGCCCCCCGACCGACGTCGCGCATGTGCGGCAGTACGTACTTGGCCCCGAGCCATGCCGACTTCAGGTCGACGCCCATGAAGCGGTCCCACTCGTCGCCGGTCATCGTCGTCGCATCGAAATTGGCATTGACGCCGGCGTTGTTCACCAACACGGTCGCCGGGCCGAACGTGCTCGAGCAGCTCTCGGCCACTGCGGCGATGTCGGCTTCGAGGCCGACGTCGGCTCGAACGAACCTGACCCGATCGCCGACCTCCTCCTCGACCGCGTGACCGAGGTCCGGATCGAGGTCGCAGAACACGACCGATGCGCCGTGCTTGACGAACACCTCGACGATCGCTCGACCGATGCCGCGGGCCCCGCCGGTGACGATCGCGATCTCACCGTCGAGTGTCGTGTAGTCAGCCATGTACCCCTCCGCAGCGGCGGCCCGATTTGAGCTCGACGCCAGATCAGATCACAATGCGCCGATGTCGAACAAGCCATCACCCCCGGTCAGCATCGCCACGATCGGCCACGATCGTCTCGGCGAAGGACCGGTCTGGGACGACCGCACCGGCGAACTCGTGCGGGTCGATATCTCCGGCCAATTGGTCCATCGCTGGAATCCGGCGACCGACGAGACGATGTCGTTCTCGACGGACGGTGATGTGGGCGCAGTGCTGCTGTGCGACGACGGCGGCCTCGTGCTGGCCATCGAATGCGAACTGTGGCGCGTCGATCCGACGGGCCAGAAGACCTTGCTCGCCGATGTCGAGCCGGTACCGGGAGTCCGCTTCAACGATTGCCGCGCCGATCCTCGGGGCCGGCTGTGGGCGGGAACGCTGCACCGTGATCGCGAACCCGGCAGGGCCGCGTTGTACCGGTTGGATCCGGGTGGAGAACTGACCATGGTGCTGCCGGAGCGGACGATCTCGAATGGCATCGGGTGGAGCCCCGACGGCACGTCGATGTATTACATCGACAGCACGACCCAACGGGTGGTCGTGTACGAGTACGACCTCGGCTCCGGATCGCTCGGCGACGAACGACTCTTGGCGGCGATCGATCCGGCCGATGGTCTGCCCGATGGCCTCACGGTCGATTCCGAGGGCGCCGTGTGGGTGTGCCTGTTCGGTGGCGGCCGCATCCGCCGGTACCTGCCCGACGGCACGATGGAGCAGGAGATCCTGCTGCCCCTGACCAACCCGACCTGCCCGGCGTTCGGCGGACCCGACCTCCGCACGCTCTACATCACCACCGCCCGCCATCGCCTGACCGACGAGCAACTGACCCGCGAACCCCTCGCCGGCGCGTTGCTACAACTCGACCCCGGCGTCGCCGGCATGCTCCCCAACCGAGTCGCCTGCTGATCGTCCCCGGCCGCTCGCCCCTCCACCTGCCCGGCATCCCCGGCCCCCGAAACTTTGTCGCTGCGGAGTCGTCCAGCGCCCTGCGAGCGACGAACTTCAGATGGGGGTGGTGAACTCGGCGACTTCGACGGGTTGGCGGCGTTGCTGGGATTCCTTGGCGGAGGCGGCGATTCGGAACGCGGCGAGGGCGTCGTGGTGGTTGGCGGGCGCGGTGCGTTTGCCGGTGATCACGTCGGCGAACACGGCCATCTCGGCTTCGTACGCCGCGCCGAACCTGAACATCGCATGAGGGATGTCGCCTTCGGGCAGGAACGTGTCCGGGTAGGTCAGGCCCTTGCCCTCCACGGCGAGCATGATGTTGTGGCGACGCAGGCCGCCGATCTCGATCGTGCCGCGCTGGCCGAAGACCTCGGTGCGCACGTCGTAGCCGTAGGCGGCGTGCATCGATGAGTGCAGCTGACCCAGCGCTCCACTGTCGAACTCGAGGGCGACCGTCGCGTTGTCGGCGAACCCGACGATGTCGCCGGCGTCGACGACGAGATTGGCGGATTGGGCGAAGACACGAACGACCTCTTGACCCAGGAGCATGCGCGCCGAATCGAAGTCGTGGATCAACATGTCGATGAACAGGCCGCCGCCCACCGCAGGGTCTCGGGCCCACGGCGGTGGTGGGAACGGATCGCGCATCCGGCCGTGCAAATACGTGGGGGTGCCGATGGCACCTTCGAAGACGAGCCGTTGTGCGTCGCGGAAGTCGGGATCGCATCGACGGTTGAAGCCGACCATGCAGGCGATCCCCGATTGATCGACGACCTGCACCAAGTGGAGGTGATCGGCCAGCGTGCTGGCCAAAGGCTTCTCGCAGAACAATGCTTTGCCTGCCGCGGCGACCAACTCGACCGGCTCGACGTGGATCCACGTCGGTGTGGCCACCACGACGCCGTCGATGTCGTCGCGGGCGACGAGCTCGGCAGCAGAGCTGACCGCGACGCCGCCGAGGCGAGCCGCAGTCGTCTTGGCGAGATCGCCGTCGATGTCGGTGACCGCGACGAGGCGGGCGCCACCGACACGGTTGGCCAGGGCGCGGGCCCGCACCTGGCCGAGCCGGCCGAGGCCGATGATCCCGATCCCGACGGTCACTTCGTCTCCCCGATCGGGCGCGACGCGATGGCGGTCAGCCGGCGCAGGGCCTTGGAATCGGTGGCCAGATCGGCGACGGGGTCGCCGTTGCCTCCGGCGATCGGCGCGGTGTCGTAGAAGTTCTCGAGCGTGATCCAACCGGTGTACCCCTTGCCGAGCAGCAGTTGGATCTGCTCGGCGACGCGTGCATCGCCGGTGCCCACGATCGCGCTCGACAGCCGTCCGTCGACACCGTCCTTGGCGTGCACCTGCACCACGTCGTCGTACAGCTCCTCGAGCACATGCATCTGGTCGAGCCCGCGATTGAGCACGTAGTTCTGCATGTCGAAGAAGAGGCGGAAGTTGTCGGCGTCGACCCGGTCGCGGAGCTCGCGGAACTCGTCGGGATCGAGCACGTTCTCGGTGCTGACCGTGACGCCGTAGTCGTTAGCCAAGCGGCAGCCGAAGCGCAGCGCATCGGCCAGGTTCTCGCGCTCCTCGGCGGTGCGGACGAAGCCGCCCTCGAATGCCGGGAGCTGCACGAGATCGAGCCCGAGGTCGTGGGCGGCGTGAATGCCGGCGGCGATCGAGGCGCGTGCGAGCCGGCCATCGGCGCTGTCGGGACGCACGTTCATCCCGTGGCGGCACAGAGCGTTGACCGCGACGGAGATCAGCTCGACGCCTGCATCGCTGGCCGCCTGCTGCCAGGCGTCCTGCGTGCAGGCCCGGGTGAGCGGGAAGCCACGGGAGGAATCGCCGACGTCGAGCTGCACGCCGTCGAGACCGCAGTCGGCAGCGATGCGGCATCCCCACGGGCCGTCGATGGGCAGCGACCAGCCGGCAACGCCGAACTTGATGGTTGGGGTAGCGGTGTCGGTTACCACAACGTGTGGCCACCTTCGATCGCCATGTTCTGCCCGATCATGTACGCGGACACGTCGGATGCCAGGAACACGATGGCGCCCTGCAGGTCGGTGACTTCGGCAAGCCGCTTCGTGGGGATCTGCTCCAGCCAGATGTCCTTCAGGGGTGCGAGCGCCTCGGACTCGATCAACGGTGTGCGAACGATCCCGGGGGAGATGGCATTGACCCGTATCCCGAACTCGGCCCACTCGGTCGCCAGGCTGCGCGTCAGGTGGGCGACCGCCGCCTTCGAGACGTTGTAGGCAGCCTGCTTCTGCGGATGCGGTACCAGCAGGCTGGCCATCGACGCGGTGTTGATGATGCAACCGGAACCCTGCGGGATCATCACCTTGGCCTCGGCCTGGCAGCAGATGAACACGGCGCGGGTGTTGACGTTGAAGGTCTGATCCCACACAGCGAGCGTCGTCTCCTCTGCCGCGCTGTTGAAGTTGATGCCAGCGTTGTTGACGGCGATGTCGAGCCGACCGAGGCCGCTGACGACTGCCGTGATCATCGCGGCGACATCGCCCGGGTCGGTGACATCGGTGGTCAGAGCGAGCGAAGTGATTCCCTTGTCGGTCAGTTCAGCGGCAACGATCCTGGCCTTGTCGCCATCGAGGTCGGCGATCGCAACCGCCGCCCCCGCTTCGCCGAGGGCGTGGGCGAACGCCCGCCCGATTCCCTGACCGGCGCCGGTGACGAGGGCGACCTTTCCGTCGAGCCGGAAGCGGTCGAGGATCGGCGGATTGGTCAGTACCGGATCGAGTGTTTCAGTGGTGGTCATGCAGGTTCCTGTTCACGGCTGGTGATGATTGATCGATGATTGATCGACGCTGGGTGGAGAGCTGGGTGGTCGAACGCACCCCGGCCGTCGACGAACGGTGGACCAGCGTCGGGGGGAGGATGTGTTTGGCGGCCAACGTGCGCCCGTCGAATCGCTCGCGCAACAGCGCCGCGGCGAGTTGACCCATCCGTTCGCGAGGTTGGTCGATGCTGCTGAGCCCGATGCGCAACTGGGTGGCCATCGACGTGTTGTCGTAGCCGATCACCGACACGTCGTCGGGCACCGACAAGCCGACACCTGCCAATCGCTCGAGCGCACCGATTGCGACGACGTCGTTGGCCGCGAAGATCGCCGTCGGCGAGCGGGTGGCGAGCAGTTCATCGATGCCGGCCGCGGCGTGGGCCGCGGTGAAGTCGCCGCCGGCGATGCGGATGTTGTCGTGCAGATCCAGGCGGCGCATGGCGTCGACGTAGCCACGCCGCCGCAGCGCGGCACCGGGGCCGCTGCCGCCGTCGAGATGGGCGATGTCGCGGTGACCGAGGTCGAACAGGTGCTGCACGGCTATCGCCGCGCCCCGTCGGTCGTCGTTGACGATCACATCGACGTGCTCGGATCGCAGCACCCGACCGATGACGACGGAGGGGACGTGGGCGGCGAAGCGTTCGATGCTGTGCTCGTCGAGCTGTGGACCGATCAGCACGACGCCTTCCATGCCGTAGCTGCGGAACGTCTCGAGCATCGAGCGCTCGGCTCGGGGCTGGTGCAAGCCGGTTCCCATCAGCACGTGGAAGCCCGACTCCTCGAACGGGCCGGTGAGGCCGTCGACGACGTCGGCGAAGAACGGGTTGTGCAGCTCGCCGAGCAGCACACCGATGGCCTTCGACGACCGGCTGGCCAGGCTGCGGGCCGCAGCGTTGGGCACATACCCGAGTCGGTCGGCGACATCGAGGATCGTGCGCCGCGTCTCGTCGCCTGCGCCGGGCAGGCCGCGCAGGGTCATCGACACGAGAGCACGCGACACCCCTGCCTGCTCGGCTATGTCGTCGAGGGTCGGTCTGCCCATCGCTGTTCCCCCCTGCTCGATCGGACTGAAGCGCTTCAGTGGATTCGAGTGTATTGTGATCAAGAACAGGGTGCAACAGCAAGTCGCCCGCCAGCGAGAGGGGCAGCAATGACACTGAGTCGGCTCGACCACTACAACATCGAGACGGTCCTCCCAGACGAGACGGTCACCTTCTACACCGACGTGCTCGGGCTGGTCAACGCACCCGAGCGGCGACCTGTCGGCCCGGTGCCCGGCACGTGGATCCTCGTGGGCGACCACCCCGCAGTGCACGTCAACTTCGTCGAGCGCGACCGCGCCGGGGTGACCGGCTCGATCGACCACGTCGCCTTCGAAGGCTCCGGCTTCGAGGCGATGTGTGCCCACCTCGACGAGCTCGCCGTCACGTACGAGGTCGTCGAGACTCCGCAGTACGACCTCAAGCAGATCTACGTCGTCGATCCCAACGGCATCCGCATCGAGATCAACATCCGCGGCGAGTTCGCCGGTTGACCACGTGGCTCGTCGTGCTCGACGACGATCCCACCGGATGCCAGAGCGTCAGCGGGATACCGCTGCTTTGGAAGTGGGACCGCGCCGACCTCCTGGCGTTGGCGCACGAACTCCCGCTGGCGACATTCCTGCTGACCAACAGTCGCAGCCTGCCGCCCGCCGACGCGGTGCGGATCGCCGGCGAGACGACTGCGTTGCTGGTCGAGGTGGCGGCCGAGGCAGGTGTCGACCTGCGGATCATCAGCCGCAGCGACTCGACGCTGCGCGGCCACTTCCCAGCGGAGGTGGATGCCGTCGCGGACGCGCTGGGCGAGGGCGGATTGCACGTCGACGGCATCGTCCTGGCGCCGTGCTTCATCGAGGCCGGCAGGTACACCATCGACGACGTTCAGCTGGTACGTCGCGGCACCGACATCGTGCCCGCAGCGCGCACCGAGTTCGCCCGTGACGCGACGTTCGGATACAGCGAGCTCGACCTGCGCTCGTGGGCCGCGGCGCGCATGGCACGGCCCGTCGAAACCGTGCGGTCGATCGGCTTGCGAACCATCTGGGAGGGCGGGCCGCAGGGCGTTGCCGACGTGTTGGCCGGGCTGCAGGATCGGCAGGTCGTCGTCGCCAACGCGGCCTCGTTCGACGATCTGGCGGTGCTCGCCGCGGGCATCGAGATCGCCGAGTCCGCCGGCAGGCGTTTCGTCTACCGCACGGGCCCGTCGTTCGTCCGGGCCCGGGCAGGGCTGCCCGCGCCCCCGCTGGTCGCGGCCGGCGAGCTTGCTTACCGGGACGGCTTCGGGTTGATCGTCGTCGGCTCGCACACGACCGTCACGTCGCAACAACTGGAGCGCCTGCTGGCCGGCGAGCACGGTCCGAACGATGCAACGGAGCTCGACGTCGCCTCCTTGCTGGATCCGTCGCTACGGGCCGCCGAGATCGAGAGGTGCGCGACGGAAGTCGCCGCGACGATTCGGTCGGGAACCGCGCTGCTCGCGACCAGCCGTCACGTGCAGCACGGCGACTCGGCTGCCGCCAGCCTGACCATCGCCTCCGAGGTCGCCGCCGCTGTCGTCGAGGTGGCGATAACCGCCACGCGCGACGTGCCGCCTGCTTGGGTGCTCGCCAAGGGCGGCATCACCTCGCACGACATCGCCGGCGCGCTCGGCGGCCGCCGGGCGACGGTGCTCGGCTCTGCCGAGCCTGGGATCATCCCGATCGTGCGGTTCGAATCCGGCCTCGTGTACGTCGTGTTCCCGGGCAACGTCGGTGGGCCGGATTCCCTGGCGAACGTCGTCGGCTTGCTCGAGCGGCGACCATGACACTGCGTTGCGGGCTCGAACAGCTTCGTCGTGCGGCGGCGGAGCACCGGGCCATCGGTGGCTTCACGATCTACGACGTCAACGCCGCGCTGGCAATCGTTGCAGCAGCCGGCCAGGCCGGCACGGCGGTGATCCTGCAAGCCGGCAGCAGTGGTTTCGGGGTTGCCGGAGAAGCGCCATTGCGAGCGCTCGCGTTGGCCGTCGCCGGCTACGCCATGATCGATGTCGGCGTGCACCTCGATCACTCGCGCGATCTCGACGAACTGCGTCGCGCGGTCGATGCCGGATACACCTCGGTGATGATCGACGGTTCACATCTCGCCTTCGCCGCCAACATCGCCCTGACCAGGCAGGCGATGCAATGCGTCGAGGGCAGCGATACCTGGCTGGAGGCGGAGCTCGGCGCGATCGGAGGGGACGAGGATCGATCGACGGATGCCAGGGCTGCGAGCATGACCGACCCGGCACAGGCGAAGGCCTTCGTCGACGAGACGGGAGTGCACGCGTTGGCTGTTGCGGTCGGGAACGTGCACGGCTTCACGGCCGAGCCGGCTCGCCTCGACCTCGATCGCCTGCTGGCGATCCGTGATGTCGTGTGGGTCCCCCTGGTGCTGCACGGTGCGTCGGGCCTCGACCCCGACGACCTCCGCCGGGCCATCAGCGAGGGAGGTGTCGCCAAGGTCAACGTGAACGCCGAGATCCGACGTGCCTACGTCGCCGGCCTCGGTCGTGGTCACGAGGCATGTGCTCCCGATGACCTCGTCGGCATGTGGTCCATCGCCCGCGAGGAGATCACGGCCGCCGCGTCGCGGGTGCTCGCAGCGCTCGACCCGCTCGGCGGTGGCTAGTCGAGGATCGCCCGGTTGGCGAGGCCCGGCGGCACCCGTCCCTCGATCACGTCGATCACCGAGGCGGTCGCCATGGTCATCATCACGTCGACCGATCTGGTGCTGAGGCCGCCGACGTGCGGGCTGACGACCACGTTCGGCATCGAGAACAGTGGCGAGTCGACCGGCGGCTCGGTCTCGAACACGTCGAGCGCGGCACCGGCGATGATGCCCTCGTTCAAGGCGCGGACCAAGGCCGCCTCATCGACGACGCCTCCTCGCGAGGTGTTGACGAGAACGGCGTGGGGCTGCATCATCTGCAGCGCGCTCTGGTCGATGAGATGGTGAGTGGCCGGGATCAGCGGGCAGTGCAACGACACGACGTCGGAGTGGGCAAGCAGTTCGGCAAACTCGACCGAACGCGGGGATTGCGAGTCACCCAAGGCAGGGTCGCAGACGAGCAGCTCCACGCCGAAGCCCGCCAACCGTTGGGCGACCAGGCGGCCGATGTGCCCGTAGCCGACAAGGCCGACCGTGCAGCCCGACAGCAGCTTCGGCGTGTGTGGACCCGTTCGGTTCCACAGGCCGTTGCGCACGCCCGCGTCGTTCTCGGGGATCCGCCGTAGCAATCCCAGCATCATCGCCAGCGCGTGGTCGGCGACCGTCGATTCGTTGGCGCCCGGCGTGGTCGTGATGGCCACGCCCATCTCCGTTGCGGCCTCGGCATCGATCGAGTCGATGCCGACCCCCACACGGGCGATCACCTGCAGGCCGGGGCTGCCGCGAAGGACCTCGCGCGTGAACGGGTCGGTACTGACGATCGCTCCGGAGACATCTGCCGACAGCTCCAGCAGTTCGTCGGCCGATCGCGCACCGCGTTTGGGGGCGACGCGCATCGTGTAACCGGCCGCCGTCAGGGCGCCACCGTGATGCGGATGTTCGGTGTCGAAGTCCGGAAACGTGACGAGCACGACTGGGGCGTCTCCAGGGAAGTCCGTCGGGCGCCGCATCCCGGCGATCAGATCACCGCCTGCCCGAACCTGTCAAAATGATGCCGCGCACCACGGATCAGTCGACCGTCGGGTCGGGCTTCAGCTCGATCTCGACGAACGCATACTCGACTCCGGTGGCATTGATCACGTTGTGCTCGGTGCCGGCGCGGCGCGTGTACGAGGCGCCGTGCTGCAGGGCCACCTCCGTCGTTCCCGTGCTCGATTCGATCCGCAACGTCCCGTCGTACAACGGGACGACGACATACTCCATCGCGTGCACGTGCCAACCGGTCTCTGCGCCTGGAGCAAAACGCCACTCGGTGACCTTGACCCGCTCGTTGTCGATCTGGATGGTCGGCTGGGCGGCGGTCACGCCCCGAACAGTAGGCGAGCTCGCGATGCGCAAGATGCCTTCGGCGAACCCCTGGGTGTCGAGGTCCAACGTGCGGATCGCACCCCACGCCGCCTGGCGCGACGAGTCGGACCCGGTGACCGCGACGAGGAAGGGTACGCGGTCGATGGCCAGCACCGAGCTCGCACAGGTCGCGGTGACCGTCGCCGTTCGCGGCACGTTGGCCAACAGGGCAATCTCGCCGAACCCATCGCCGCGCCCGACCGTTCTGATGTGGACGCCGGATCGTGCGATGTCGAACGACCCATCGCACACCGCGTAGAAGCGGTCGCCTGCATCACCTTCTGCCATCACGACATGGCCCGCAGGTACCGCCACCTCTGTTGCGGTGCGGGCCACGGCTTCGAGTGCGAGCAGCGGCATCGCCCCGAACGCGGGGATGCGTCGCAGCAGGCTGATCGCGACGACCGGGATGTCGGCGCTGTCGTCTGCCTTCTGCAATGCACGCCACGTGAGCACGAGCAACAGTACGAAGAATGCTGCCAATCCGATCAACGCGGTGTCGACACCCCCGGTCGCGATCAGCACCTGCGCCATGATCGAACCGAGGACCATGCCGATGCCACCGAACAGTTCGATCGCTCCGAAGATGCCCGCTGCGGCATCAGGCGGCGTTGCTCGTTGCAGCAGCATCCGGCTCGTGAGATCGAGCAACGAGTCCGCGAACCCGATGATCGGCAGCAGGAGCAATGCAGTGGCGACAGCGGGTGCCAGCCCCAAGGCGAGCGACACGAGGGCGATCGCCGCGGTCGAGCCGACGAGCAGCGGCGAAAGGCGCCCTCGGCGCAGCACGGCCGTTGCACCGAGGGCGCTGATCAACGCCCCGAACCCGACGCACGTCTGCAGTAGGCCCGGCCCTGAATCGCCGAGGTGCAGCTTCTCGTTGGCCAGCACCACCAACACGAGATCCATCGCACCGACCAGCACGTAACGGCCGCCGGCGACAGCCAGCACTCCTCTCGTGCCGGCCCGGTCACCGATCACTCTGATGCTGCGCATCACCAACCGGAGCCCACCGATCGATTCGGTCTGGTCGGTGTGACTGGCCGGTGGTGACTCGATACCGCCGCGACGCGCCAAGGTCATCAGGGCGCTGACCGACACCAAGGCCGCGCTTCCGGCGAGGACCAGCGCAGGGCCCTGCGCCGCCAACAGCAGTGTCGCAAACGCCGAGCCGGCCAGCATCCCGACGCTGTCACACGCGCCGACCCACACGTTGCCGACCGTCAGTTCTGCCGCCGAACGGACGATCGCGGGCAGCAGCACTGCGCCCGCCGGAGCAAGAAACGTGAAGGCCGCGGCGGCGACCGCACTGCAACCGGCCACGAGGGCCACGGGTGCGTCGGCGTAGGCCGCGACCGCGGCACCCGTCAGGGCCATGGCCTGTACCGCAAACGCGATCAGCCGCACACTGTCGGGACGATGGCGGTGAGCCATGGCGCCGGCAGCCGGGCCGGCGATCGCGGTGGGTATCAGCAACGCCAGGGCGGCGAAGCCAGTCGTGCGCGCTCCAGCCTTGTCGAACGCGTACACGAGTGAGCCGACGAAGAACGCCCACTCCGACATCGCGGCCAGAAAGTAGGCAACGGTGAATCGCACGAGCGACCTGTTGCCCAGCGCCGCCCGGTTGACCCCGCTCACGGCGCGCCCCACTGATCGATGGCGAGCCACGCTAACAGAGCACACGAACCGAATAGGTTGGGGCGATGCGCCTGACACCGACGGATCGCGATCGCTTGTTGATCTTCACCGCCGCCGAACTGGCCAGGGCGCGCCGTGCCCGCGGTCTGCGGCTGAACGTGCCCGAGGCGACGGCGCTGATTGCCGACACCGTGTGCGAGTCGGCGCGCGACGGGGCGAGATTGATGCAGGCCGCGGCGGCCGGTGCGGCGGTCCTCGGTATCGACGACGTGCTGCCGGGTGTTGCCGACATCGTGCGCGAGGTGAAGGTCGAGGCAGTGTTCGACGACGGGACACGCATGGTGGTCGTGCGCGATCCGTTCGGTCCCGGTGGAAGCCTGGGACCCGATGCTCCCGGCGCTGTCGTGACGGCAGCGCGCGAATCGATCTCGCCTCCGGGCCTCGTCTACATCGAGGCGACCAACACCTCCGACGTTCCTGTCAGCATCACCTCGCACTTCCACTTCTTCGAGGTCAACCCGAGGCTGACGTTCGACCGCGCTGCCGCCTATGGGATGCGGCTCGCCATCCCTGCCGGGTCCGCATTGCGATTCGAGCCCGGTGTGGCGACCGGCGCGCCGCTGGTGCCGATCGGCGGAGCGCGTGTGGCGATCGGATTCGCAGGTCTCGTGGATGGCCCGTTGGACGCCCCCGGCGCCAAAGAGGCCGCCCTGGCCCGGGCCGCCGCGCAGGGCTACCTCGGGGCCGTGTCGTGACCGACGACCAGGGCCCTCAGCCCCAGCCCCAGCACCGGCACCAGCACCAGCACGGCGAGTTCCGGCACGCTCACGGCGACGGCGAGATACCGCACGATCATCTGCATCCCGACGAGATCCTGCCCGACGATTACGCCGCCATCCATGGGCCCACGGTCGGCGACCGGGTCCGGCTCGGCGACACCGGTCTGGTGATCGAGGTCGAATACGACGCGCAGGAACGCGGCAACGAGTTCTTGGCCGGGTTCGCCAAGACGGCGCGAGACGGGTTGCTGATGAAGGCCGCCTCGGTCAGGGAGACGTGCGATGTCGTGATCTCCAACGTCGTCGTGATCGATGCGACGCGACACATCGGAAAGGTGTCGATCGGCATCCGCGAGGGCCGCATCAGCGGAGTCGGCCGCGCCGGCAACCCCGACATGATGGACGGTGTGGATGTGGTGGTGGGAACCGGCACGACCATCATCTCCGGGGAGGGGATGATCGCGACGGCCGGGGCGATCGACACCCACGTGCACCTGCTGTCGCCACGGATCATGGAGGCCTCGTTGGCGTCGGGCGTCACGACCATCATCGGCCAGGAGTTCGGTCCGGTGTGGGGGGTCGGCGTCAACTCGCCGTGGGCGCTGCGTCATGCCTTCAACAGCTTCGATCAGTGGCCGGTCAACATCGGCTTCCTCGGTCGCGGTTCGTCGTCCGACGAATCCCCGTTGATCGAAGCCTTGATCGAGGGCGGTGCGTGCGGTTTCAAGGTCCACGAAGACATGGGTGCGCACACCCGTGCCCTCGACACGGCGTTGAACGTGGCCGAGCGGTTCGACGTGCAGGTCGCGCTGCACACCGATGGCCTCAACGAGTGCCTGTCCGTCGACGACACGTTGAAGGTGCTCGACGGCCGCACCATCCACGCCTTCCACATCGAAGGTTGCGGCGGTGGACACGTGCCCAACGTGTTGAAGTTGGCCGGCGTGCCCAACGTGCTCGGTTCCAGCACCAACCCGACCCTGCCGTTCGGCCGCGACGCGCTCGACGAGCACTACGAGATGATCTTTGCCGCTCACGGGCTGAATCACCACTCGCACAGCGATCACACCCTCGTCACCGATCGCATCCGGGGCGGCACGATGGGAGCCGAGGGCGTGCTGCACGATCTCGGTGTCATCGGCATCACGTCCAGCGATGCGCAGGGCATGGGCCGCGCCGGCGAGACAGTGCGCCGAACCTTCCAACTGGCCGCGCAGATGAAGCGGCAACAGATCCGCGGTGGTGACGGCGAGGCCACGAACCACGACAACGATCGGGTGCGCCAGTACGTCGCCAAGCTGACGATCAACCCGGCCATCGCCCATGGGCTGAACCACGAGATCGGGTCTCTCGACGTCGGCAAGCTGGCCGACATCGTGCTGTGGCGGCCCGATCACTTCGGCGCCAAGCCGCAACTGGTGCTGAAGAGCGGATTTCCTGCCTATGGCGTGACCGGCGATCCCAACGCGGCGACCGATTCGAGCGAGCCCCTGGTGCTGGGCCCGCAGTTCGGTTCGTACGGTTCGACCGCCGCAGACCTTTCCGTGGCCTTCGTCAGCCAGGCCGCGCTCGATGCCGGCGACGACCACATGTCGACCCGCCGCCGCCGCGTGGCGGTGAAGGGAACGCGCAACATCGGCCCGGCCGATCTCGTGCACAACAACCGCCTCGGTCATGTCGACGTCGACCCGAGGACCGGTTCGGTTTCGTTCGACGGTGCGACGGTCTACAGCGACCCGGCCGACTCGGTGTCGCTCAGCCGGCTGTACTTCCTCTGATGAGCGACTTCCTGTGATAGTTGCCCGATGACGACTGCCCCGCCGACCGGGTTCTCGATGCCGCCGGAATGGGTGCGCCACGAACGCACGTGGATGGAGTTTCCCCCCGCCAACACCACGTTCGGCGACGACCCCGACGGCGAGCTCGGGTACTACCGCGGTGTGTGGGCCGCGGTCGTCAACGCGATCGCCCGGTTCGAACCTGTGTCTCTGATCTGCAACACGGCCGATGTCGATGCAGCGCGGGGCCTCGTCGACCAGTCGGTCACCATCCACGCGACGAGGATCGACGAGTGTTGGTTCCGCGACAGCGGCCCGACATTCCTCACCCATCCCGACGGCCGGCTGGGCGCCGCCCTGTGGCGTTTCAACGGTTGGGGGCAACAGGAGTTCTGTGTTTGGGAACACGAGCAGCACGCCGGCGCCTTCGCCGCCGACATCGCCGGGGCCGAGCCGTTCGCTTCGTCGATGGTCAACGAAGGTGGTGGCATCCACGTCGACGGCGAGGGAACGGTGATGATCACGCGCACCGTCCAGCTCGACCCCTATCGCAACCCGGATTGGTCCGCCGAACAGGTGGAGGACCAGCTGAAGGCCTTCCTGGGTGTGCAGAGGGTGATCTGGCTACCGCGTGGCCTCACCAAGGACTACAAGCGGTACGGCACCCGCGGCCATGTCGACATCGTCGCCGCCTGGGTTCGTCCCGGCCTCGTCGTCGCCCACTCGCAACCCGATCCGGCGCATCCCGACTTCGACGTGTGCAAGGAGAACCTGGCGCTGCTGCGGTCGAGCACGGATGCGCGTGGGCGCACGTTGGAGGTCGTCGAGATCGAAGCACCCACCGTCACCCGGGCCGGCGGCGACATCGTCGACTGGTCGTACATCAACCACTACGTCTGCAACGGCGGCGTGATCCTGTGCTCGTTCGACGACGCCCGCGACGACGCCGCGGCTGCGACGTTGACCAAGCTCTACCCCGGTCGCGAGGTCGTGCTCGTCGAGGCGCGGCCGATCTTCGAATGCGGTGGGGGGATTCATTGCATCACCCAACAACAACCCGCGGTCTGACGGTCGCGTCGCCGGCTCGCGTCAGTGGGTGTGGACGATCATCACGTTGCATGGGGCGCGCTTGGCGACGTCGCCGGCGATCGAACCCAGCACCCGTGCCGCGCCCTGCACGCGCTTGTTGCCGACGACGATCGTCGATGCCTCGAGGCGTGTGGCTTCGTCGACGAGGCCCGACGCCGGGTCGCTCATGACCACGGCATAGGTGATGGGCGCCGTGGTCTTCAGCTCGCCGGCGAGTGCCCGCAGCGTGTCTTCGGCGAGGCTGATCGAATCGAAGTGCCACGTCTCGGACCCGCCGCCGTGCACATCTCTGGTGCTGTTGCGTGTCATCGAGGTGACGATGTGGAGCGGGCGGTTGTAGGCGACGGCCAGCTCGGCGGCCGCAATGGCCGCCATTCGAGCGGTCGCACTTCCATCGACTCCGACGATGATCTCATTCACAGTGACTCCCCAAAGGTCCGAAGCGGACCGCAGATTAACAGAGCTCCGGATCGCCATTGCCCGGTGGTCGAGGGGCGCAATCAGTCGGAGGCGCCCGACAGGCGCATTCGGCCCATCCACCAATTGGCCAACGCCAGGGAGACCACCGCGACGATCGCCAGCCGCACGACAGCCGATCCGCCTTCGGGTATCCCGGCCCGGATCAACCGGCTCGGCGGGTCGTCGAGATAGCCGACGAAGATCGCCCGTGACTCCCATGTCGGCGACAGTTGGGCGATACCGGTGAGGGCTGCACCGAGTAGGCGTTCGATCAGGAACACGACTGCCAGCGACCACACCGCAGTGCGGCGTGTGATGCAGCCGATCGCGATGAACAACGCTACGTATGTGATGCTGCCGACGGCAGCTGCGAGGTAGGCCGCGGCGGCGGTCTCGGGAACGCCTGCCACGACTGCGGCGAGCGCGGTGGCCGGGGCGATCGTGACCAGGGCAACGGCCGAGCCGCCGAGCCACCGGCCCAGCACGATCTGCCATGTGGGTGTCGGCGACAACCATGTGAAGTGGAACGTGCCGGCGCGGACTTCGGCACCGAGCACCGCGTCGCCGATCACGAGCGCGGCAATGGGCATGACCAACGAGAAGATCCCCTCAGCAGCGACGTTGGCGAAGGCGCGCTCGGCGGTGGGGAAGTTGTCGACGGCATGCGCCAACAGGCCGAACAGCAGAGCGCCGGCACATGGCAACAGCAGGGCGAACCATCGCCGCGGCGGCAGGCACGACTGCAGTGTGTAGCGGAGGATCGCGACGAACCGCGACCGAGGGCGTCGCATCGAGGTCTCGACGGATCCGGTCATCGCACGAGCTCCCTGAACAGGCTCTCCAGCGAGTCGTCGAGGGCCCGGACCTCGAGGAGGCGGACGGACGACTCGCGCGCCAGCCGTGGCAGCTCGGTGGCCAGGTCGCGCGCCTGCACCGTCTGGATCACCAGGCCGTCGCGCACGGTGTCGAACGTGAGGCCGGCGACCGATTCGAGCGAGATCAACGAGGCTGCGAGGCGCCGCCCGTCGTCGGAGCGCACCAGCACATGACGCGGACGATCGTCCATCGCGTCGCGGATGGCGTGCCGGCCGCCGGCAGCCGCCAGGCGACCGTGCATCAACACGATCACCCGCTCGGCCATCCGCTCCACCTCGTTCAACACGTGGGAGCTGACGATCACCGTTCGGCCATCCGCACCCAGTCGCTTGAACAGCTCGATCAGGTGCAGCCGCTGCACTGGGTCGGCGCCGTTCAACGGCTCGTCCA
>JBDTYA010000131.1:0-4344 GCA_040005915.1 Ilumatobacteraceae bacterium | reverse complement strand
AACGACGGCTCGGCCAACACGCTCAGCTTCGTCACCTCGCCCGACACGGTGATCGCGCTCGCACTCGCCGGCAGGCTCGACTTCGACCCGACCATCGACACCATCACCGCACCCGACGGATCCGAGGTGCTGCTCGATGCACCGGTCGGCGAGGTGTTGCCCGACAAGGGCTATGACCCGGGCGAGAACACGTTCACGGCACCGCCGGCCGATGGATCCGACGTGCAGGTCGAGGTCTCGCCGACCAGCGACCGCCTGCAACTGCTGCAGCCGTTCCCGGCATGGGACGGCAACGATTACTACGACCTCCCCATCCTGATGAAGGCGCAGGGCAAGTGCACCACCGACCACATCTCGGCTGCCGGCAAGTGGCTGGCCTATCGAGGGCATCTCGAGAACATCAGCGGCAACCTGTTCATCGGGGTCGTCAGCGCCTTCGACCGTCCCGTCGGCGAGGGCGTCGACTTCCGTGACGGCAGTTCCGACACGTTGCCCAACCTTGCCAAGAAGTACGGCGAAGCCGGCGTGCGCTGGGTGGCGATCGGCGACCGCAACTACGGCGAGGGATCGTCGCGCGAACACGCCGCCATGGAGCCCCGATTCCGCGGGGGTGTGGTCATCCTGGCGCGTGGCTTCGCCCGCATCCACGAGACCAACCTCAAGAAGCAAGGCCTCGTGCCGCTGACGTTCGCCGACCCCGACACGTACAACCTCATCGAGGAGAATGACCGCATCAACGTGCTCGGCCTGCCGCCCGTACCGGGGCACAACGTGCGCTGCGAGATCGTCAAGGCCGATGGCACGGTCCTCCCGTTCGAGGGCGTGCACACGTTCAGCGATGAACAGGTCGAGTGGTTCAAGGCCGGGTCGGCGCTCAACGTCGTGCGCCGCAAGGTTGCCGAAGCACGTAATAGTGCCGACAGCGGCTCGAGTGAAGGCACGGCCTGAGTGGACATCGGCGAGGCACTTCGCACAACAGGGTCGAGTCGCGAGTTCACCGACGAACCCGTCGACGACGAGACGGTGGCAGCGATCCTCGACGATGCTCGGTTCGCACCGAGCGGGGGCAACCGCCAACCCTGGCGCGTCGCGGTCGTCAAGGACCGCGACGTGCGGCGCAAGATGGCCGACCTCATGACCGTCGTGTGGCAGGAGTACCTCGGTGAGAGCACAGACGAGTCGAAGGCCCCATTTGCGTTCGGTCGCTCCACCGGATCCAATCCCGTCGTCGAGCCGAATGGTTTGCTGGATGACATCGAGCGCGTGCCGGTGGTGCTGGCAGTGGCAGCCGACTTCAACAAGATTGCATTGATGGACGCCCAGCTCGGCCGGCCGCCCATCACCGGCGGAGCATCGATCTACCCGTTCTGCTGGAGCGTCCTCCTGGCTGCACGCGCCCGCGGACTCGGCGGCGTGATGACGACTTTCCTGTCGCGCGCCGAACCCCACGCTGCACCCTGCCTGGGCCTACCGACCGAGAACGCACTCGTGGCGACCATCTTCCTCGGGCACCCTGTGCATCTCAACACCAAGCTTCGGCGTGCCGCGGTGGCAACGTTTGCGACTGTCGACCGATTCGACGGGGCTCCGTTCGCATGAGCGACACGCGTGTCGATCCACCTGCGCAGGCCGGCGAACCGGAGATGCTCTGCGCCTTCCTCGACTACTACCGAGCGACGCTGATGCTCAAGGCCGAGGGGCTCTCCGACGAGCAGGCCAGGACGGCCAGCGTTCCACCGAGCGACCTCAACATCATGGGCCTCATCCGGCACATGAGCGAGGTGGAGCGCAACTGGTTCCAGCGGTGGTTCGTCAAGGCCGATGCTCCCGGCATCTACGGCGACGACGACGACCCCGACGAGGACCGCGACATGCATCCTGGGCCGCACGACACGTTGGCCGATGCCATCGCCGTGTATCAGCGTGAGATCCAGATCTCCCGCGACATCGCCGCAGCAGCGGCGCCCGACGCGCCTGCCGCGCACGTCGGCGAGTCGGTGCACTGGGCCGGCTTCAATCCCAGCATGCGCTGGATCCTCATCCACATGATCGAGGAGTATGCGCGCCACGGCGGCCATGCCGACCTGATCCGCGAATGCCTTGATGGAGCTGTCGGCGATTAGCGAGCAGTAGCCGTAGCGGGTACGACGAACTACTACGAACGAACCGAGTGCCCGACGGCGACATCGGGCTTGCGATCGACCAGTGTCGTGCGAGCACGCTCTGCCGTTTCGCGGGCGCGTTCGGCGAGGCGGCGCGCTGCGTTGCCGATGCGTGAGATCTGACGGATCAGCGCCTCACGTGCCTGCTCGGCCTCGCTGGTCAGGCCCTGGAGGGACTCGATCTTCCACCACTTCATCACGACGGGCTCGAGGATCTGCTCGTGATGCTGCTGCAGGTTGTACAGACCGGCGTTGGCGATGGCCTGGGCGTGCCGCTTGAAGCCGGGGATGCCGGTTCCGGGCATCTCGAACTCGCGCACCTGGCGCTCTATGGCCGGCACGACGAGCGACGGTGCGATCTCGAGCGCAGCCGAGGTGAGGTCACGGTAGAAGAGGAAGTGAAAGTTCTCGTCCGCGGCGACACGGCTGATCAGCTCGTAACCGGCCTCGCCGGCGGGGTGATCGGGCAGGCAGTCGCGGAGTGCCCGGCCGGTGTTGCGGTGGGCGATTCGCGTGGCGAGCTCTTGCAGTGCGACGTAGACGAAGCCGTCGACGGGCGACGTCGGCTCTGGTACCTGACCGCCCGACATCTGTGACATGCGGCCGTCCTCGAGAGTTCGAGGGTCGAGCATTCGGGTGACCGTCATGAAGTCGCGCAGGGCGATCGAGTGTCGGGCCTCCTCGGCAGTCCACCGGTGTGACCACTCGCGCCAGATGCCTTCGCGGCCGAACATCCGGTCGATGGTCTGGAAGTAATACGGCAGGTTGTCCTCGGTGAGCAGGTTGACGAACAACGCGCTGCGCAGCGCATCGGGGACCGGCAACTCCGCCTTGTCCCAGGCCACGTCGGCGTCGAAGTCGCGGCCCATGCTCCACGGCACGAACTCGTGCGGGTACCAGGGCTTGCAGGTTTCGTAGTGCCGAGCGGTCAATCGCTCAGCGACCTCAGTGAGTTCGTTGAGCAGGGCCGTGTCGTTCATCCCGGTGAGTATACCTCCCTACCGACCAGTAGGTAGACCGCCCGGGTCCGACAAACGCCCGCCAACGCCGGCGCTATGGTCGCTCGGGTGACGACCGTGCGCCGCCGCTTCGTCAGCATCACCGGGTTGTACCTGGCCGCGATCGTGTTGCTCTTGGGAATTCCCATCTGGATCCCGGTCAGCATCGTGTCAGACCTCGTTCGCGGGCGCCTACGCCTGCCGACCGCCCGCTTGCTGATGTTCGCTCTCGGCTGGGCGTGGCTCGAGTCTGCCAGCGTGTTGATCGCGTTCGGGTTGTGGCTGGTCCGACGTGGTCACGACGTCACGCTGCACTACCGGCTGCAGGCCTGGTGGGCTGCGAACGTACTGGGATTGCTACGTGCCACGACCGGGATCAGCGTGACGGCCGAAAACGTCGACCAACTCCGCCCCGGGCCGGCGGTGCTGCTGTGCCGGCATGCCAGCCTGGCCGATTCGCTCGTCAGCGCCTGGGTAATCACGTCGCTCGCGGGCATGCATCCGCGGTACGTGCTGAAGCGCGAGCTGCTGGCCGACCCATGCCTCGACATCGTTGGCAACCGGCTGCCGAACCACTTCCTCGATCGCCAGGCGACCGACTCGCAGGTCGAGCTCGACGCGCTCACCAGCTTGTCGGGCGCGATGGGCGACCGTGACATCACCGTGATCTTTCCCGAGGGTACGCGCGCCTCACCGACGAAGCGCGTGCGAGCGATGCAGAAGTTGGCCGAACGCGACCCACTTCGTGCGCAGCGACTGGCTCCGCTACAACACCTCCTGCCTCCGCGACCGGCGGGGTCGGCCGCGCTGATCGCCGGTTCGGGAAACGCCGACATCGTCATCGGTTGGCACGTCGGCTTTGACGGGCTCGACACCTTCGGGGGCATATTGCGCCACCTCGCCCACAAGCCCACACCAGTTCGATTCCGTGCCCGGCGCGTCGCCCGCGCCGACGTGCCGACGACCGAGCCGGCCTTCACCGAATGGTTGGACGATGTGTGGTTGCAGGCAGACCGGGATGTGCACGCCATGATGGACCCCGAGTGAGCTCCATGCGCGATGTCGCTGCTCTGCCTGGCGCTCGACCACGTTTCGATCCTCGGTACCGGGCGATGCGCAAGCATTGCGCACACGATTCCGCTCGTGGGCTGTCGGGCTGTTCTTCGAAGTCGTTGGCGACGCCC
>JBDTYA010000130.1:0-1740 GCA_040005915.1 Ilumatobacteraceae bacterium | reverse complement strand
GCCTCAGCCTGAAGACCAACGACGGCATGAAGACGATGAAGATGGACATGAGCGGGGCAGCCGCAGTGCTGGCCGCCATGACCACGTTGAAGGCGTTGAAGTGCAAGTCGAGGGTGACCGGCTACATGATGTGCACCGACAATCTGCCGTCGGGCAGTGCGTTGGCCATCGGCGATGTGCTGACGTTCCGCAACGGAAAGACAGCCGAGATCCACAACACCGATGCCGAGGGCCGCCTGGTGCTGGCAGACGGCTTGGCGCTCGGCGTCGAGGACAAGCCCGATGCGATCGTCGACATCGCCACGCTCACCGGCGCGGTCATGGGCGCACTCGGTCTCAAGATGGCCGGGGTGTTCGGCAACGATCAGTCGTTCGTCGATCAGGTCAGGGCCGCCGCCGCCGACGTCGACGAGCCGGTCTGGCAACTGCCGCTCGAACGCAGCTATCGCAAACTGATCGACAGCAACGTTGCCGACATGAAGAACGTCGGCGGCGCGTACGGCGGCGCGATCATCGCTGCCCTGTTCCTCGACGAGTTCGTCGGCGACACGCCGTGGGCCCACCTCGACATCGCCGGCCCGATGAGCTCCGAGGGCGACGAAGGGTGGTTGTCGCGCGGCGCGAGCGGGTTCGGTACTCGCCTGATGATCCAACTCGCCCTCGACTTCGGCGCCTGACCTCAGGCGGCGTCGGGCGAGTAGCCACGACTGATCGCCATCGAGGTCGCCTCGATCGCTGCAGCCGGCGCGACGCCGAGCGCCAGCAGTTGGCGCTCGACCGCGTCGGGATCGTCGCCGCTCTCGACCATTGCCTCGGCCAACACTTTGGCGCGTTCGAGATCCGCGATCGAGATGCGAGTCACGGGCAGGCTCCACTGCTCGTGTGCCTGCCGTAGATGTGAGGGCATGCGCATCAGGTGCCGCGTCGCGACGCGAGGCACGCGGCGCCGCACCGCGAGGCCGCCTTCCGTGGGCTGTGACACTCCGAACAGCACACATCGATTGAGCGATCGCATGAACGAGTTCGCGGTGCCGGTGGTGTACGACAGCCCGAGTGCACTGGCGGTCTCCTCGAGGTCGAGTTCGTAACCCAGTGGATAGCGATCGAACCCGAGCACGAGCCGGCGAAGTATCCACGTCGCAGTGGGCCCCAGCACGTTGAGCCAGAACAGTTCGACGTACTGCGAGCGGACGTCGTAGCCGACCGAATCGACAACGGGATCGAGCCACGGCACGACCATCAGTTGCTGTTCGGTCACCGGAATGTCCATCGGCGCGATAGCCATCAGATCCCCTTCGCGGGTGGTGGAGCGATGAGGGGGAAGCCGTCCACAACGATGCGCGGCGAAACGATGCGAGCGGCACCACTGCGACAAGATGTCGTCGTGAAGTCCGACGACCTCGACCAGGCCCGCGAATGGATCCGCGAGGCAACGAAGATTGCCGTGTTCACCGGCGCCGGGATCTCGACCGACTCGGGCATCCCGGACTTCCGCGGGCCGAACGGGCTGTGGACGAAGAACCCCGCAGCGGAAAAGGCGTCGACGCTGCAGAACTACCTTGCCGAGCCCGAGGTGCGAAGGTTTGCGTGGCAGAACCGATTGCACTCTCCTGCCTGGGAAGCCAAGCCGAACAGCGGTCACCGGGCCGTGTACGAGCTCGAGCGACAGGGTCATCTGCTGGCGGTCGTCACGCAGAACATCGACGAGTTGCACCAACATGCTGGGCACAGTGCGAGCAA
>JBDTYA010000129.1:0-2164 GCA_040005915.1 Ilumatobacteraceae bacterium | reverse complement strand
CCAGCCCCGGTCCGAGCACGCCGACGATCGCCATCGCCAGCAGCAGTGGGGGGAAGGTCATGATCGATTCGGCGAGACGCATGATCAGGGAATCGATCTTGCCGCCGAAGTACCCGGCGATCAGCCCGGGAACGAGGCCGATCAGCAGGGCCACCCCGACGGCTTGACCGGCGGCGAGGATCGATACCCGGGCCCCGAACAGCAGGCGTGAGAACGTGTCCCGGCCGTTCTGGTCGGTGCCCAGCCAATGCTTCCTCGACGGTGCGGCGAGCACGTCGCGCAGCTGGTTCTTGTCCGGATCGAACGGCGCTAGGTGGTTGGCGAAGACGGCGACGAGGATCACGAGCACGAGGAACACCAGCGCGATGACTGCCAGCCGCTGGCGGCTGAACCGCCGGAAGAACCGCCGGCGTGCCGACTCGGGCGGCGTGCTCTCGTCGACGACCTGCTCTGCTGGGCGCTCCTCGGCGAAGCGCCGCCAGACCTGCGTGCCGCGCTCGGCGGGCGATGTGGGGGACTCGTCCAACTCGGTCACGACGCACGCACCCGCGGGTTGAGGTAGCCGTAGGCGAGGTCGACCAACAGGTTCGACACCGTGACGACGACGACGGACACCAGCACGATGCCCTGCATCACCGGCAGGTCCCGGTCGCGCACTGCCTTCACCGCCAGCTGACCGATGCCGTTGAAGCCGAACACCTGCTCCACAGCAATCGCGCCGCCGAGCAGCGCGTTCACCTGGAGGCCGATCACGGTCACCACCGGGATCGCAGCGTTCTTGAGACCGTGCTTCATCACCACCGTCCGCTGGCGCATGCCCTTGGCTCGTGCCGTGCGGATGTAGTCGAGCTGCATCGTGTCGCGCAGCGAACCTCGCAACTGCCGAGTGACCTCGACGATGCCGGCGAGGGCCAATGCGAACGCCGGCAGGATCAGGTGACGCAGCCACTCGGACTTGCTGTCGCTCCACGACACGTACAGCGCCCCCGGCAGGAGGTCGAACTGGAACGTGAAGATGATCACCAGGATCATCCCCACCCAGTACGCGGGCGCGGCGACGCCGAGCGAGGCCACCAACGTCAGCATCCGGTCGAGGATGCTGCCCGGTCGCATGCCGGCGAGGATGCCGAACGACACCCCGACGATGATCACCAGCACCAGGGCCAGCGCCGCCAACGAGAGGGTGACGGGCAGCGCCTGGCCGAGCGCCGCCGTCACCGTCTGCGTCGAGTAGAGCGACGTCCCCAGGTCACCGGTGGCGAGGCCCTTGACCATGTGGCCGTACTGCACCACGAGCGGGTCGTCGAAACCGAGCTTGTCCCTGATCTCGATGATCTGCTCCTTGGTCGCGCTCTCACCGGCGAGGGTGACCGCAGGGTCACCCGGCACCAGCTGCGAGAGCGAGAAGACGATCACCGTGACCAGGAACAGCAGCGGGATCGTCATCAGGATGCGACGGATGATCAGCTTGACCATGACGAATCTCCCGGCTCGAACTGCGGACGTCCTGCGCCGTGGCTAGCTCTTGGCCAGGCCGACGCCACGGAACTCCGGCTTGCTCGACAACCAGCTCGTGTAGCCGAGGACCTTCTTGGTGATCGCCACCTGGCCCTCGGGGAAGTACAGCAACACATCCATCGCGTTCTCGGCGACGAGCTTGACCGCCTTGCGCACCGCCGGGGTGCGCTCCTCGATGGTGCCGGGCTTGGTTGCGTCCGCGATCGCCTCGGAGATCTCCGGCGTGGTGTGCCCGCCGGGGTTCTGGATCGGGCCCTTGGTGAACAGCAGCCCGAGCGTCTGCGCCGGGTCGGCGCGGCCGCCGAAGACCGACACGAGCATGTCGCCGTCGGATTGGACGTAGAAGATCGGAGCGGTCTGCACGGAGTCGACCGGTCGCAGGTCGAGCTCGATGCCGACTTCCTTCCACATGTCCTTCACGGCCTCGGCCAATGCCGGGTAGACGTTCGTCGTCGGCACGATCACCTCATACTTCTGGCCCTCCGGCACACCGGCTGCCTTCAGCATCGCCTTCGCCTTCGCGGGGTCGTACGGGAGGAAGCTCGGGTCGTCGAGCTCGTCCACGTGCGCCCAGTAGCCCTTCGGGAAGATCTGGTTCTCGGTCGCGCCCTTGCCGAGCGCGATGCCCTCCACGAGCGCCTCGCGA
>JBDTYA010000128.1:0-12276 GCA_040005915.1 Ilumatobacteraceae bacterium | reverse complement strand
GGGTCATTCGCCTCGGAGCGCTTGTTGCACGTCGGTTCCGGCGATGCCGTCGACCTTGAAGCCGCCCCCCTGCTGGAACGTCACCACCGCTTGTTCCGTGTCGGGTCCGAAGTATCCGTCGTACGGCGGATCGAGGAGCCCGGCGGATCCGAGATCGTTCTGCAGGCCCTTGACACGCGATCCGTGTTGGCCGATGCGCAACGGGCCCGTTGTGGGTTCGGCGACGTATTTGCCGTCCCAGGTGGCGGACGGAAGCACCGCGAGCGCCGGGGCGACCGTGCTCGGCGGCGGCGCGATCGAGGGCGGTGAGATGGTGGTGACCGGGGTGTTCGTCACATCGACCGTGCCGCGAGGGCCGAGGACCAGCACGAGCGCGTCGGCGACATCGTGGGGGGTCGCCCCAACGGCGAACTCACCCCGGAACGACAAGCTGATCGACTGGCCGTCCTTGTCGAGCCAGACGAGCACCACTGGCGCGTCGCCGGAGCCTTGGTTGCACGTGGAGGCGTCTTCCCAGCCGGGCACGATGTTGGGTGTCGGGTCGCAGCTGTAGCCGACCCGCGCCATCTCGGAGGTCATCTTCTCTTTCGGGTAGATCAGCAGGTTCGCCCGCAGCAGCGTCGAGTTGGGGGGCTGCTCCTGCCAGGTCATCGAACACCCGAAGCCGATGCCATCCGCGGCAGGGACCAGCACCGGCGGATCCTGGCCGAGCGCGACGGGACTGAACGCGGCTACTGCGCTCTCCAGCCGCCCGCACGCCTCGACCGGGTCGGGCAACTGCACTGTCTGGTTGGACGTCGACGATCCGGTCGGGCTGGTTGTGCCGGCCGGTGTGATCGCGGTCGTGGCGTCGACGAGCTCGATCGTGGTGCTCGCAGCGGCGGCGTAGGTCGTCGGTGACGTCGTGTCGGTCGAGGACCCGCACGACGCGACGATCGCGCCGAGCAGCACCGCACAAACGAACAGCCGCATTGGCCGAGCGTAACCCTGTACCGGTGAGGGCCGTGGAGAATCGCTCCCGGTAGTGCTAGCACGACACTTCGCGGAAGGGCAACGCCCTCGTCGGGGAACACGGTGTGTCGTACGATCAGTGGGTGAGGTCTGGGGTCTTCGGTGCGGACATGCGTCTGTGGGCGCGCACCGAGTTGCGTCGGCGGTGGCTCTCGCTGGTGGTGCTCGGCCTGCTCGGCGGGCTTGCCGCGGGCTTGACCATGGCTGCCTACGACGGGGCGCAGCGAAGCTCGAGCTCGTACGAACGGATGCGCGATCAGTTGCACGCGGCCGACGCGATCGTCTTCCCGAGCCAGGTGCGCATCGACGACTTCGATCCGAAGGTCCTCGGTGATCTGCCCGAGGTCGAATCGTGGGCAGGGTTCTCGCTCAACTCCAGCAGCATCGACGAGCTCCCGCCGTTCGCGCTGCCGTTCATCGTCAGCGGTGCCGACTGGATGTCGACACTCGAAAGTGCGCACGTGCTCGAGGGACGAATGCCCGATCCGAACCGCGACGACGAGGCGGTCATCACCGAGCCGGTGCACAAGTACGTCCCGGACTTGAAGATCGGATCGACGCTGACGTGGCGCAACCTCACGAAGGAGCAGGCGGATAAATTCGGCGATGCACTACCCGACAACTTCGACTGGAAGACCGACGCGAAGGGCGTGGTCACCCACCTCACCATCGTCGGCGTCGTGCGCCTTCCGATGGAGTCGGTCGTCTCGTTCGCCAGCGACGGGCTGTTGCTCCCGAGCCCGGGATGGGCCGCCGCAAACCTCGCCCAGACTCCGGTCTACTTCACCAACGCGATCGTCCGCCTGCGGCACGGTGCCGCCGACATCCCCGCGCTGCAAGCCGACATCAAGCGACTGACCGGCCGGGACGACATCCCCGTGAAGGACCTGTCGACCGACATCAAGCGCGTTCAGCGATCTCTCGACGTCGAACACACCGCGCTGTTGATGTTCGCCGCCGCGATCGCGGTCACGGCATTGGTGCTCGTCGGTCAGGCCGTCACACGCGCCACGTCGTCGGGTGTCGCATCGATGCCCGTGCTTCGATCCATGGGAGCCACCAGCGGAGCGTTGGTCGTGGGACTGGTCGTCCCGATGCTGCCGACGATCGTCACCGCGATTGCGGTGGCGTCGATCGTGTCGATCGTGGCGTCGAAGTGGTTCCCCGTCGGCTTGGCACGCAAGGTGGATCCGGACCTCGGGATCCACGTGAGCGCCGGCAGAGAGTTCGTCGGGTTGGTGGTCACGGCGGCTCTGATCACGTTGCTCGTCATTGGAACCGCAATCGTGATGCAGCGGCGCAACCTGCTGAAGCGATCCAGGCGCACGCGGTTGATGAGCGCAGCGACGCGCGCGGGTATCCCGGTAGCTCCGTCTATCGGGGCCAGTCTGGCCTTCGACTCAGGTCGCGAACGGGGCGGGCGGTCCCGTGTCGCGCTCGTCGCCGCGATTGTCGGTGTTGTCGCGGTGGTCGGTGCGCTGACACTCGTGCGCGGCATCGACGACATCGTCGGGCACCCCGAGCGCACCGGCGCGGGCTGGGATCTTCTCGTCGAGGGCGTCGGCCAGATGACCGACGTGCAGGCGTTCGACGTCCTGAAGAACGATTCCGACATCGCCGACTTCGCCCTCGTCGACCGCGCTGCAACGATTGTCGACGGCACCGACGTGCCCGTGTACGCGCTCGACGTGCGCAAGGGCTCGATGGCCTTCACCGTCGTGCGAGGCAGCGCCCCGTCCGCCGACGACGAGATCGCGCTCGGCCCGGCGACGATGCGGTTGCTGGGCGCCAAGATCGGCGACACCGTCAAGCTGGGTACGAAGAACACGTCGCTGAAAGTGGTCGGCGTTGCGCTGCTGTCGCAGCAGCCGCACAGCTCCTTCGACGAAGGCGGCTGGATCACCGAGCCGGCCTACCACGCACTCGTCGGCCCCTTGCCGGCGAATCAGTTCTTCGAGGAGGGGTTCCTCGGGCTCGCTGACGGTGTCGGCTCGGACACCGCGATCGCAAATCTCCCACAGAGCTGGGATGTCCAAACGCCGGCATCATCGCCGGATCTGGCCAATCTTCTCCAGGTCCGCAGCCTCCCGATCTACCTCGCCGTCTTCCTCGCCTTTCTGGCGATCGGCGCGGTCGGCCACGCGCTGTTCACGATCGCTCGCCAACGAGCCCGCGAGCTCGCCGTGCTCCGCGCCCTCGGGTTGAGCGCCCGGCAAGCGGCTGCATCGGTGTCGTGGCAGGCCCTCGCCACTGGACTCGTGGCCGCACTGGCCGGCATCCCGCTGGGTGTGCTCCTCGGTCAGCGCGTCTGGCGGAGCATCACCGATGAACTGTCATTCGTGTACGTCGGCCCGGTCGCCTCACTGCTCGTGGTGCTCGCAGTACCGGCCTGCCTGATCGGCTGCCTGATCCTGGCGATCATCCCGGCCCGCGGCGCGGCGCACCACCGCATTGCCGAGATCCTGCGCGAGGAGTAGCGACAAGCACACGTGCCGGCGGGCTCGTCTCCGCAGTGAACTCCACGCTTATTGACGGACGGTCGCCGATAGGTTCGACAGGACATGGGTTGGCTCAGAGCATCGGTGGTAGATCTCAGCCGGCTGATGCCTCGACGAGCCGACTACGACGGTCTCGCCTCCTCGTGGCGCAGCGATGTCGTTGCCGGCATCACCGTTGGCGTCGTTGCGCTGCCGCTCGCGCTCGCCTTCGGGATCACGACCGGGCTCGGGGCACAGGCGGGTCTGATCACCGCGATCATCGCCGGGTTCGTTGCCGCGATCTTCGGCGGATCCAACGTGCAGGTGTCAGGCCCGACTGGTGCGATGACCGTCGTTCTGGTGCCGGTCGTCGCCAAGTTCGGCATCGACGCTGTCTACCTCGTGGGGATCATGGCCGGCGTGCTGATCGTGCTGGCCGCGTTCCTGCGCATCGGTCGATTCTTGGCGTACATCCCGTGGCCGGTGATCGAGGGGTTCACCGTGGGCATCGCCTGCATCATCTTCCTGCAGCAGGTTCCGGCGGCACTCGGCGTCGCCAAACCGAAGGGGGAGAAGACGGCGGCGGTCGCGGCGCGCGCCGTCTGGCACGCGATGGCGGGAAACGGCATGCTGGCGGCGATCGCGCTCGTCGCAGTGGTGGCGGTGGTGATGGTGCTGGCCCCTCGTTTGCATCGTGCACTTCCGGCGTCGTTGCTCGCCGTGATCATCGCCACTGCGATCGCCCAGTTCACGAGCGCCGACGTCGCCCGAATCGGTTCGCTGCCCTCGTCGCTTCGCGCTCCGAGCCTTCCGTCGGTCTCGATGAGTCGGGTCGGTGATCTGCTCGGCGCGGCATTCGCCATTGCGGCACTCGGCGCGATCGAGAGCCTCCTGTCGGCCAAGGTTGCCGACGGCATGGCCGGAGGAGCACGTCATGACCCCGACCGGGAGCTCTTCGGTCAAGGGTTGGCCAACCTCGTGTCGCCACTGTTCGGTGGTATGCCGGCGACCGGGGCGATCGCTCGCACCGCCGTCAATGTGCGTGCCGGTGCTCGCACGAGGGTCGCGGCTGCGGTGCATGCCGTGGTGCTGCTCGCGGTGGTGTATCTCGGTGGGTCGTTGGTCTCGAAGATCCCGCTCGCCGCACTGGCCGGCGTGTTGATGGTCACTGCCATCCGGATGGTCGATCCGTACAACGTGAGGGCTGTCCTGCGGGCCACACGCAGCGATGCCATCGTGCTCGTGGTCACCGCGATCGTCACGGTTGCATTCGATCTCATCCTCGCGGTCGAGGTGGGCATCGTCGTCGCCGGTGCGCTTGCGCTGCGGCACGTCGCTCGCTCGGCCACGATGCAAGCCGAGCTCATCTCCAGCGACGCCGACGACGAATCGGACGCGCCGCGATTGGCTGAGCACATCGTGACCTACCGTCTCGACGGCGCGTTGTTCTTCGGAGCAGCGCAGCGTTTCCTCGCAGAGTTGACCGCGGTGACCGATGTGAAGGTCGTGATCTTGCGCCTGCCGCTCGTGCAGGTACTCGACGCAACCGGCGCGCAGGCGATCGGCGAGATCGTCAGCGAGCTCGAGCGCCGTGGCATCACCGTGTTGCTCAAGGGCGCTCGCGTCGAGCACCTGCGCATACTGCGCGCAGTCGGCACCATCGATCGTCTGGCCCATGAGCATCATCTGTTCGACAACCTGCCCGACGCCGCCGCTCATGCTCGCGCGCACGTGCAGATCGGCACTGCGGCCGATGCCCCCGCTTCAATCACGAATCCCTGACGAGGACGACCGAGACGCCGAACGACCTGCGGCACTAGCGTCCCTGGAACCTCGAGCCATCGGAGAACGCAATCAACGATTTGAACGCCGCGCCCAGTGTGCCCAGCGACGGGGTGATCCGGCGGTTGTTGGAAGCCGCCGACCGGGTCTCTCCCGCAAACGTGTTCACGCTGGTCGACCATGTTTGCGAGGCACTCGGGGCAGACTCCGGCCGTCTGTTGGTCGCGGACTACGCGCTGCGCTGCCTGCAACATGTCGATGCCGGCGGAGCCGTGGGAGGGCCGCACCAGATGGCAGGCACCGTGCCCGGGCGCGTCTTCGCGAGTGGACAGATCGTGGTGTCCGAATCGTCGCCCACCGTCGTGACGGTTCCCCTCCTCGACGGATCTGACCGCATCGGTGTGCTGGAGTTGACGTACGGCGTGTGGGACGGCCGACTGCCTGTCCACTTGGATTCGATCTTGAATGCGTTCGTGATGGCCCTCGTCGTCAAAGTCAGGTACAGCGACGTCTGGGCATGCGCGCGCCGATCCGAAGCGATGTCGTTGCCTGCCGAGGTGCAATGGGCACTGTTGCCGCCGCTGTCATGTTCCACCGACCAGGTCAGCGTCGGCGGGATTCTCGAGCCGGCCTACTCGATCGGCGGAGACTCGTTCGACTATGCCCTCAACGGCGGTCGGCTGGAATTCGCGATCGTCGATGCGATCGGTCGCGGTATGGGGGCCGTGCTGATGTCGTCGGCGGTCATCAACAGCCTGCGTAACAGCCGGCGCGCCGGTACCGACCTCGACGGGGCCTACCGAAATGCGGATCGGGTGGTCGCGACCCAGTTCGGTGACTTCAACTACGTCACGGGACAGATGGGCTCGATCGACTTGCAGACCGGTCACCTGACGTGGGTGAACGCCGGGCACGTGCCGCCGATCCTGGTGCGTAACAACTCGTATGCCGGCCGCCTGCTGTGCAGCCCGTCGATGCCGCTCGGCCTCGGTGGTCCCGTGGTGCAAGTGGCCACCGAGTCCCTGCAACGCGGTGATCGCGTGTTGTTCTACAGCGACGGCATCACCGAATCGAGATCGCCCTCCAACGAGTTCTTCGGCGAGGATCGATTGGCCGATTTTCTCGTCAGGGCGTCGCTCGAGCAGGTCTCCGTCTCGGAGACGGCACGCCGACTTTCTCGGAGCCTCATCGAGTACGTCAGCGCCGACCTGAAGGACGATGCGACGCTGCTGCTGATCGAGTACAGAGGAACACCCACGGTGTAGCGCGCAACACAAGGGGTTCGCGCCCTGGCGGATGGGCGATACTGGGCGCGGGATGTCTACCTCGGTCACGCGCACGCCGCAGCAGGAAGCCGGTCGTTTACCGTATCTACCGGGCCTCGACGGTCTGCGCGCCCTGGCCGTCGCCGCGGTCATGGTGTACCACGCCGATCACGATTGGCTGCCGGGGGGATTCCTCGGCGTCGAGGTGTTCTTCGTGATCAGCGGCTACCTCATCACGCAATTGCTGGTCAACGAGTTCGACCGCGCCGGCCGTATCCGGCTCGGTCAGTTCTGGAAGCGTCGCTTCCGCCGCCTGGTGCCGGCGTTGCTGGTTCTGCTGTCGGGGCTCGCGGTGTACATGACGTTGTTCAGGCGAAGGCCGATGGGCCGGACGCGCGGTGACTTCGCCGGCGGGATCTTCTACATCAGCAACTGGTATCAGATCGTGGTCGGTCAGGGGTACACCGCCAACGAGGCGTTCGTGCCGCTGCGCCATCTCTGGTCGTTGGGAGTCGAGGAGCAGTTCTATCTGGTGTGGCCGTTGGTGATGGCGGTGTTGTTGCTCCGATGGTCGGGGCGTGACCTGCGCAAGTTGGCGCAGTGGTTCGCCGGCATCAGCGTGGCGATCACCGTCGCCATGGGTGTGCTGTTCTACAGCGGTGACGTCGCCGCGACGTGCACGACCAGTCAGCGACAGGGCTACTTCTCGCTGTTCGGCCGGTGCCTCAGCATCAACGAATCCTTGTACCTCGGCACGATCAGTCGAGCAGGCGGGTTGCTGTTGGGCGCCGCGTTCGCGCTCGTGTGGCAACCGCTGGCCCTGGCCACCGGGAAGTTGCGCGATCGGGCGCGCCCACTCGACGCACTCGGCCTTCTCGGTGTCGTCGCCCTCGGTTTCTTGATGTGGAACCTGTGGCTCTCCGAAGGCGGCCGGGAGTTCGGCATCCGCTTCGACCCCGTTCTGTTCCAGGGCGGCTTCCTGTTGACCGGGATCGCAACCGTCGCCGTGATCGCCGGCGTCACCCACCAACGCAGCGCATTGAGCCTCGTGCTGGGCAACCCGGTGCTGAACTGGATCGGCACGCGCAGCTACGGCCTCTACCTGTTTCACTGGCCCATCTACCAGATCATCCGCGGCGAGGCCGGGTTGGCCCTTTCGCCGGCGCAGTTCGTCTTCGCGATCGTGCTGACCTTGCCGATCACC
Source organism: Ilumatobacteraceae bacterium (assembly GCA_040005915.1). Classification (GTDB taxonomy): domain Bacteria; phylum Actinomycetota; class Acidimicrobiia; order Acidimicrobiales; family Ilumatobacteraceae; genus JAENVT01. The sequence continues at coordinate 4,537 of JBDTYA010000128.1, read as the reverse complement.
GAGGCGAGCTACCGCTACATCGAGGCGCCGATCCGTCAGGGCCGCATCGGTGAGGTGCTCCGTGACCACGCCCGCCGCACGGCAGACGTGTACCGCCATCGTCGTCGAGTCGTCGGCGTCGTGCTGGTGGCCCTCGCAGCCATCGGGTTCGCCGGAGTCAGTATCGCGCTCGCTCCGAACAAGTGCGTGGGACAGGTCGAGTGCGATCTGGCGAGTGCCACTGCAGACACCGATTCGGTCGCACCGCCCGTCGAGACGACGCCCGACACAGGCACCGTCGCATCGACGGGGAGTGCGAGCACCGTCGCGCCGCAGAGCACGGTGTCGACGACGTCGTCCTCGTCGACGACCAGCACCACCCTCCCCGTCGACCAACGGCCGCCGATCGCGATCGGCGAGTCGGTCATGCTCGGAGCGAAGTCTCAATTGGAGGCATACGGCTTCGTGGTCGATGCCGCCGAGAGCCGCCAGGGCACCGACGTCATTCCTCTCGTCGCCGCGCTTCGCGCTGCGGGCCGGATCGGCAACACCGTCGTGATCCACATCGGCACGAACGGGGATGTGTCGGACGCGACGTTCACGGCGATCATGGACAGCCTTCCCGCGGCCGAGGTGCACTCGGTCTGCTTCCTGACGGTTCGCGCGAACCGGGCTTGGATCGACGGCAACAACGGGCGCATCCTCGGGCTGCAGTCGAAGTATCCAAACGTGCACGTCGGCTTCTGGGGAGACTTCGTGCCGAACATCAAGGGGATGTCGAGCGATGGAATCCATCTCAAGACCGACGAGGCCAAGCAGACGTACGCCGACCTGATCAAGGGTTGGACGGAGAAGGGCCCCTGCTGACGCTGCCGCTCACCGCTGGGCGAAGGCCCAATCCAACAGGGTGCTGGCCCCGGCGAACCGCTGGTCCTCGGACTGTGCGCCGAGCACGACCACCATCATCGTCCGACCGTCGCGCGTCGCCGAACTGACGACGCAATATCCGGCGCCGGTGGTGTGGCCGGTCTTCACGCCGTTGGCGCCCGGGTACGTCGTCAGGAGCTTGTCGGTCGAGACGTACGTCTTGCCGTGCAGCTTGGCACTGGTCTTGGCGACGGCCAGGCGGAACGTGTCGTTCTGCATCATCGTCGAGGCGAGGGTGATCACATCGCGGGCCGACGAATGTGCACCGCCCTGATCGAGGCCACTCGGATTGGTGGCCACGGTGTTGCTCAGCCCCAGTTGCTGCGCGGCGTCGTTCATCTGTTGCACGAAGTTCGCCGTGGTACCGCCGATGTCGAGGGCGAGGGTCTGAGCCGCATCGTTGGCACTCACGATCAACATCGCCCGCATCAGTACATCACGTGGCAGTTGCTCGCCCTCGTAGAGGCCGATCGACGACTCGGCGATGTCGAGGTGGAGCTCGGGAACGGTGACGACCTTGGCCAGATCGCCGGTCTGCAGAGCGAGGTACGCAGTGAGCAACTTCATGATGCTGCCGACCGGCAACGGAGCGTCGGCGTTGCTCTCGGCGAGCCATTGCCGGCTCGTGACATCGAAGACTGCGTACGCCTTGGCGTTGATAGTCGGTTGCGGCGTCGTCGTGTTGGCGGTGTCGACCGCAAGCGTCGGCGCCACGGTGGTCGCGATGGTCGTCGTGATCGCCGACGTCGATGACGGTGCCGCAATCGTCGTGGTAGACACCGGCTGTGACGATGTCGTCGGGCCCGGTGCCGGCGCGAGGGCGATCGACGTGTCGGCGACAGCGACACTCGACGAGGGTCGGATGGCCGCCGGCTTGTCGTCGTTCGACAGGGCCAGGATCGCAGCGATGGCCACGAACGAGGCGACCAGCACGACGAACGCCGGCCCTGCAATTCGCGGCCGAGGAGTGTGCTGCCGCTGACCGTCCATCTTGCCCAGGACTGTAATGAAGCCGTGGAACGGAGTCCCGGCACTCTTCGGTCGTGGGCTACCCGAGAGTGGTCAGCCGCAGATCGTGTGAGAGGCGGACCGCTGCGGCGGCGGCGATCGGTAGGGCGACGATCGCCGCGCTGAGCCACGCACCTGCCCCATGTGCACCGGCCGCGAGCGCGTCGACAGTCATCGCTGCGCACCAGCAGCCGCCGGCGCCGAACGCCACGAGCGCGACCGTGTCGGGGACGATTCGGGGCAACATGTCGCGCATCGTCGAGCGGCGGCGGGCGACGCGGAGGCACGCATACGCGGCGACTCCGAGGATCCCTATCGCCATGCGGTACACGACGGTCTCGGTCGCCCAATCCGCAACGGCGGCCTGGGCACACGAACCGGCCCTCGGATCGAGCGCCAGCCATCGGAGACAGTCGGTGGCCGAGAGATTGTCCGTCGCGCCGGGAGCGAGGAACTGCTGACTCGCACCGACGATGCGCATCGCCCCGGCCAACACTCCGCTGACGCCCACGGCGATCGCACCGATGGCCCCGAGGGCCCACACCGTGAGGGTGACCTGCCTCGCAAGTCCGGTCGAACGGCGCAGCTCGTCGCCTGCGATCAGGTCGGCGGCACCGAACCGCTCGACAGCGGCGTGTTCGGCCTCGAGAGGGTTCATGCCTTCGGCGAGAAGGCGCGCCGCTGTGTCGTGTAAGTGGGCGTCGGCCTCATCGAGCATCGATCGAGCATCGGCCGGCGGGCTGTGACGTAGCCGTGCGAACAGATGGTCGAGGTAGCGGTCGATCGGGCTGTCGGTCACGCCGTCCCCCCGACAGCGAGGGTCGCCGTGCGCCCCGTCGTTCGGGCGAGAACCTGGTCGATCGCATCGGCGAGCCGTCGCCAGTCGCGGCGCTGGACCTGGAGCACATCTCGGCCGGTCTCGGTGAGCTGATACTCGCGGCGGCGGCGGCCACCGACCGGCCTCCATTCGCTGGAGATCCGGCCGTCGTCTTCGAGACGATGCAGCGCGGGATACAGCGATCCTTCCGGGACGTCGACCACGCCGCTGCTGCGGTCCTTCAACGCGGCGACGATCGCATAGCCGTGCGCCGGGCCATCCGCGAGCACCCCGAGCAACAGCAGTTCGAGATGGCCATTGGTCGTGTCGGTCCTCATACCTCGGAAGTCTAGGTATTCGCGGTGGATCTGTCAACCTCGGGCACGACTCCGACGACGATGTCGATCCGTGCAACGGGCCCGGTTCGCACGATCGAGAGACGGCCCGGCATCGACTGGGCCAGCCGTCGGGCCAATGGCAGTCCGTGACCATGGAGGGGATCGATGCCTGCTCCGGTGCCCGGATCGGTCTGGCCGTGGGCAGGGATGGCTGCGGGTCCGGGACCCTCGTCGCTGATCGAGATCGTGACCGACTCGGCATTGACCGTGTGCCAGAGCCGCGCCTCGCCACGACCGTGGACCAGAGCGTTGTCGAGCAAGATGTCGAGCGCGTGACGCAACAAGGGTCCGTTCGCCCGCAGCCGAGGTACGCCGGTCGCGTCCGCGATCGCCAAGCGGCGTCCCTCCGACGCAAAGCGGCCGTGCCACGAGTCGATGAGCTCGCCTTGCACGGAGCTCAATGAACAACTCGACGTCTGCTCGGCGGGTGTGCGGGAGATCGTGAGGAGCTCGTCGATCGTCGTCTCCAAGCGGCCGATGTCGTCGAGCGACTCATGCAGGATCTGATCGCGATCCTCGCGTGGGAAGGCGAGCTCGGTTTCGATACCTGCGCGCAATCCGGCCAGCGGCGTGCGCAACTGATGCGATGCGTCGGCGCCGAACGATCGTTCGCGACTCAGGATGGCATCGAGCCTTCGCGCTGTCACTTCGAGCGCTGCAGCGGCATCGTCGAGCTCGGGAATGCGGCTGGGCGAGATCGTGATCGTGAAGTCGCCGTCGCCGAGCTTCACCGCTGCGTCGCGAAGCTGGCGGACCGGGCGGGCGAGTCGGCCGGCGACCACGTAGGCGACGATGGCGCCGATGCCGATCACTGCACATCCGAGCGCGCCGATGACGAAATCGATCCGCAGTGTCCGGCCATCGCTGTGCGATGTCGACCGACCGGCGCGGATCGCCCCGACGACGGTCTCGTCGGCGGTGACCGGTATCGCCACGACGATCGCGCCGTGAGATTCGGTCGTGGCGATCTCGTTTGCAAGGGCGCGTTGGACCGGCGCGTCGGCTCGTTGGGGTCCATCGCCGGACACCAGCGTGCCGGTCGCGTCGTACAACGCCATGGTCACACCGTCGACTGCTGCCGGCAGTTCGACGGGGTCCCCGGACGTGTGAAAGTCGCCAGGGACATTGCGAGCGGTGAGCACCGCCTGGCGCTCGACGCGCAAGGTGGCGTCGTCCTCGACGAGCCGATCGACGAGGAGGGTCAAGGGAACACCGAACAGGAGCACGCCGAGCACCGTGATCGACAGGATGGCAGCGAGCATTCGTCGTCTCACGACGCCTCGAACCGGAACCCCACGCCGCGCAGCGTCGTGATCCGGGCGGAAGATCCGTGCTCCACGATCCGGCGGCGAAGCGCGGCGACGTGGAAGTCGAGGGTCTTGGTCGAACCGAACCAGTGCTCGTCCCA
>JBDTYA010000127.1:0-9666 GCA_040005915.1 Ilumatobacteraceae bacterium | reverse complement strand
CGTGGGGAATCATGACCATTTGCAGACGTTTGCTCCCGCCTCCCGATCGGCCAGGATGTGGCGATGGCAAGCCTTGGCTCGATGTTCGAAGCCGGTGACTCGGAAACGTTTCTCGGTCTACCGGCGACCGGCAATGACGATTTCGATGGCGCCGACATCGTCGTGTTCGGTGTGCCGTGCGCGACCCCGTATGCGTCCGTCGGTCCGTACTGCAAGGGTGCGCCGGCCGCGATCCGTGCCGCATCGGCGGTGTACTCCGGGATCCGACATCACCACAACTTCGACCTCGGTGGGCCGATGCTGGTCGACGGGACGACCGCTGTCGACATCGGGGATCTGCCGTGGGACGACGACGTCTTCGAGGCCAATCGCGCCGCGATCAGGCGCACGTGCGAGCGGGTCCTGTCGGCTGGTGGTGTTCCTGTTGTGCTCGGCGGCGACGACTCGATACCTATACCTCTACTTCAGGGATATGCCGATCAGGGTCCCGTCACCGTCGTGCAGATCGACGCCCACATCGATTGGCGCGACGAAGTTCAGGGCGAGAGGTGGGGCTTGTCGTCGACCATGCGGAGATCGTCGGAGATGCCTCACATCGGCGAGATGATCCAGGTCGGTCGGCGCGGGGTCGGGTCCGCACGGCCGGCCGACCTGGCTGCAGCCGAGGCCCGCGGCGTGCACTTCTTCTCGGCACACGATGTGCATCGTCGGGGCGTCGGCGACGCCATCGATCGCGTTCCGGTAGGAAGCAACGTGTTCATCACGGTCGACGTCGACGGGCTCGATCCGTCGTTGGTCCCGGGAGTCATCGGGCCCGAGCCCGGTGGACTCTCCTACTTCCAGGCGATCGACATCATCGACGGTGTCGCCGACCGGGCGCGCATCGTCGGGTTCGATGTCGTCGAGTTCGTTCCCGAACGCGATGTCAACGGAATCGGCGCGCTGACCACCTTCAGGTTGACCGCGCACGCGATCGGCCGAATATCGCGTCAGCGAGCGAGTGCCGCAGCGACCGCGTGACCGACGTTCAAGGAGTCGACTCCGTTGCACATCGGGATCCGCACGCGTGTGCATCGCGCCAACGTCTCGGCGCGTAGGCCGGGACCTTCTGCGCCGACGACCAGCGCCCACCGCTGGGGTGGTTTCATCGTGAAGATGTCATCGGCTTCGACGGAGGGTGTCAGTGCCCAGATGCCGAAGCCGGCTCCGGCAACTTCGTCGAACGTCCGCGTCCATTCCGCACATCGAACTATGGGGAGGTGCAACAGCTCTCCCATCGAGACTCGCACGCTTCGTCGGTAGAACGGATCGGCGCACGTCGGGTCGAGCAGCAAGGCGTCGGCCCCCAGGCCGCGAGCGGTGCGCGCGATCGCACCGAGGTTCTCGTGGTCGTTGATCCCCTCGAGCATCACGATTCGCCCTGCAGACGGAAGCACCGACGCAAGCGCCGGCGACGGCAGCCGGCGGGCCGATGCAACGGCGCCGCGATGCAGATTGACGCCGGCCACGCTCGACATGGCCTCCGGCGAGATGATGTACGTGGTAGCGGTTCCGAGCCGTTCGGCGATCCGTGCGTGCGTGGCCGGCGTCAACAGAACGGAGCGAACCGGATAGCCCGACGTCAGCAGCCGTTCGATCGCCGTCAAGCCTTCGACGATGAAGTAGTCGTCGCTCTCCCTGCCGCGCTCACGTAGCCCTCGATAGTCGACCAGGCGGGCGTCGAGCGGGTCGTCGATCTCGGTCGCCATCCCCGAACTGTAGGGCGACCGGCTTGCGAACATGCGTTCGCTTTGCGATGATGAAGCGATGCACGAACTCGCCGACGCCGACCTCATCTGGCAGCAATGCCTCTTCGCCTTCGAGGAGCCGTCCATCGACCACTCGTTCTCCGAGGTCACCCGCACCTGGCTCGACGACGATTCGTGGGTCGATCATGCGCCGCACTGGTTGCACGGCGCCGATCGCATCTTCGGCGAGCTCATCGCTGTGCTCCCGTGGCAGCAACGCGAGGTCACCATGTACGACCGTCGCTTGCCCGAGCCGCGCCTGACCGCATGGTGGGACACGTCATCGTCGTCCGCCGAGGCGGTGTCGGTCCTGGCCGAGGCCCGCTCCGCGCTGACCCGTCAGTACGCCCGTCCATTCGACTCGATCGGCTACAACCTGTATCGCGACGGTCACGACTCGGTCGCCTGGCACTCGGATCGCGAGCGCTACGAGCTCGAGGACCCGACGGTCGTCATCGTCAGCACCGGTCGACCGCGCTCGTTCCACATGCGCCCGCGCGGCGGCGGGCGCTCGCGTTCGTGGCAGCTCGGGCACGGCGACCTCTTTGTGATGGGCGGCTCCTGTCAGCACGATTGGGAGCACTGCGTCCCCAAGGTCGTCGCCGCCGGCCCACGGCTGTCGATCATGTTCCGTCACAACCTGACGGATGTGGAGTGAGAGACTGACGGGGTGAGCGACTCCCGATATCAATTCGTGCCCAACTCCGCCGAGCAGCCGACGATCGTCGGCGGGGAAGGCTGCTGGCTGATCTGCGCCGACGGCCGCCGGATCCTCGACGGGGCCGGGGGAGCGATCGTCGGCAACATCGGCTGGGGTCGTGCCGAGGTCGCCGACGCTACGCACGCGGCGATGTCGAAGGGCGCCTACTCGGTGCCGACGTGGCCCAGCGAGCAGCGTCTGCTGCTGCGCGATCGCCTCGTCGAGCGCTGGTTGCCGCACGGTTTCACCCAGGTCTTCTTCACCAGTGGCGGTAGCGAGAGCACCGACTCGGCACTGCGGTTGGCACGTGGCTATCAACTCGCCAAGGGGCGACCCGGACGCTGGAAGGTGATCGGTCGCCATCCCAGCTATCACGGCCTGACGCTGGCCACGCTCGCCGTGGGGAGCCACAACACCCGCAAGGCGGGCTTCGAGCCGCTGTTCCTCGACTTTCCGCACGTGCCGTGGGACGACGCCGACGCACTGGTCGAGATCATCGAGACCGAAGGCCCCGACACGATCGCGGCATTCATCGCCGAGCCGATCGTCGGCGCCGCAGGTGCCTGCCTGACGGCCGGCGACGACTACTGGCGGACCGTCACGGAGATCTGCCATCGACACGACATCCTCATGATCAGCGACGAGGTGATGTGTGGCTACGGTCGCACCGGGCTCAACTTCGGCTTCCAGCACTTCCCCTTCGAGCCCGACGTACTCGTCGGCGGCAAGGGTCTCGGCGGCGGCTACGTGCCGATGGGTGCGGTCGCGGCGCGCACCGAAGTAGCCGAGGCGTTGGGCGATGCCGGGTTCATGTACTTCACGTTCACCGGCAACGACAGCGCGTGCGCAGCCAGCGTTGCCGTGCTCGACATCGTGGAACGCGAAGGCCTGGTCGAGCGCGTTGCCAAGATGGGCGTCGCGCTGGGTGATCGCCTTCACGCCGCGCTCGACAACCATCCCGCAGTCATCGAAGTGCGTGGCCGCGGCCTGTTCTGGGGCGTCGAGATCAACGTCCCCCACCCGCAGGTCGTCGCCGAGGCCCTGTCGCGCGACGTGTGGATCTACCCAGCAGGCTCGGGTCCGGTGCCCAGCGCGGTGATGGTGGCGCCGCCGTTCGTCGTCACCGACGACGAGATCGATCTGGTCGTGTCGACGCTCGAGGCTTCGCTCGACGCTGTGATGGCGCGGTGAGACGAGTCGTCGCGATCAGCGCCGTGTTGCTTGGACTGTTTGCGGCGTGCAGCGACGAGGCGACCACGTCGACGTCACCACCTGTGACGAGCGTCGAGGTCACCGCCGCGCCAACTGAGTCGACCCAGGCCGCCGCACCGGTGAGCGCAGTGGAGACGGCGTCCCCCACGACGCCGGCCGTGGTGCCGATTGCGGGTTGGGAAACTGTCTCGGCGCCCAGCGAATGCGTCTGCGCCGACGGCAGCCCGTACAAATACTTCATCCACCGTGCCGATCCCAACAAGGTGGTCTTCTTCCTACAGGGCGGTGGTGCGTGCTTCGATGCGACCACATGCGCGTTCGACAGCGGCGCCTACAAGACGAAGATCGGGCCCGGCGACGATCCCGACAAGCTGTCCTCCGGAATCTTCGACTTCACCGATCAGCGCAACCCGCTGAAGGACTACTCGTTCGTGTTCGCCCCGTACTGCACCGGCGACGTTCACCTGGGCAACTCGACCCACGTCTACGGCCCGCAGCTCACCGTGCAGCACAAAGGTTCGGTGGATGCGACGACCGCCCTCGACGATCTGGCCGCGCAGTTCCCCGCCGCCACCCAGTTGGTCGTCACCGGCGAGAGTGCCGGCTCCGTACCGACGCCGCTGTACGCGGGCCTGGCCCACGACCTGTTGCCGAATGCAGCCATCACCGTCCTCGCCGATGGCTCGGGCGCGTACCCCGATGTGCCCGCGATCAACGGCGTCATCGGCGCGGTGTGGGGCACCGAGAGCGCGATCCCACCGTGGCCGGAGAACGCCGGTCTCACGGCGGCGACGTGGAGCTTCCCGGGCCTGTTCGTCCAGGCCCACAAGCATGATCCCGGCATCATCTTCGGACGTCACGACTACGCGTTCGACAAGGTGCAGACGTTCTTCGCCGGCCTCGCGGGCATCGCCGCCGACGACCTCGTCAGCCTCATCGACAAGAACGAGGTCGAGATCGAGCAGGGCGGCGTCGACCTGCGCAGCTACATCTCGCCGGGCGATTCCCACACCGTGCTCGAGAAACCCGAGTTCTACACCGAGACCGTCGAGGGCGTGTCCTTGGTGGATTGGGTCAGTGACCTCGTCCGGCGGCAACCCGACGCCGATGTGCACTGCACCGAATGCCACTAGCCGGTCTCAGATGTCGTAGACCTCGGGATGCTCGAGTGGGTGGTTCAACCACGAGATCATCTGGCGCAGCTTGTCGAACGCGGCCAATCGAGCTTCGTCGGTGCCTGTCGCTTCGGCCTCGTCGCATACCGCCAGCAGGCGGCGCGACATCGTGGGACCGAGCTCCAGCAGCCCCGACGCACCCTCGCTGGCCCAACGCGCCAGCACGTAGTGGACGATGGCGCCGACCGGCACCCGGATCGAATCCGACAGGCCGCGCACCGTCAACAACGGATCGACCCGCGAATACAAGGCGATGTCTGCCTTCAAGTTCGCGTCCTTGTCGTCGTCGGGCCACGGCCCGCGCCAACCTTCGAGGGTGATCGTCTCGCTCATCGCGGCGATCGTACGGCCATGCGCGAAGCTCGCGGGGCATGGATCGCATCGTCGTGGTCGGAGCCTCGTTGGCCGGTTTGTGGGCCTGCGAGTCGCTGCGCGGCAGCGGGTACCAGGGCGCCATCACACTCGTCGGGGCCGAACTGCATCAGCCGTACGACCGCCCGCCGTTGAGCAAGGCGTTGCTGAAGGGTGAATGGGAGCCGGAGCGCATCCAGTTGCGAAAGCCCGACGAGCTCGACAGCCTGGGATTGGATCTGCGACTCGGAATCGCCGCGACCGGGCTCGACGCGGCGACTCGAACGGTGACGCTGCAGACCGGTGAGGCGATCGCGGCCGACGGCGTGATCATCGCCACGGGAAGTGCGCCGCGACCGTTACCCGACCAGCCCGACTTCGATGGCGTCACCATGTTGCGCACGCTCGACGACTCGTTGGCATTGCGCGCCCGATTGACGAATCGGCCCCGCGTCGTCGTGATCGGAGCCGGTTTCATCGGCCTCGAGGTGGCGGCGACCGCAGCGCAGACCGGCTGCCGGGTCACCGTGCTCGAGGGCGCGCCGGCCCCGTTGATGCGCGGCTTGGGCGCGGCGATGGGCGAGGTCGTTGCGCGCGTGCACGGCCGCAACGGCGTCGAGGTGCGCTGCGGAGTTCGAGTGGCGGGGATCGAGGGAGCCGACGGTCGTACGACCGGTGTCCGGCTGGGTGGTGGCGAACTCGTTGCTGCCGAGGTCGTGGTCGTTGGGATCGGCGTCACGCCGGCGACCGAATGGCTCGCCGGGAGTGGGTTGGAGGTCCGCGACGGGATCGTCTGCGCCGATTCCCTCCGCGCTGCGCCGGGGATCTACGCCGCCGGCGACTGCGCACGATGGATCAACAACCTGTTCGGCGAGAGCGGCGAGGAGATGCGCGTCGAGCACTGGTCCAACGCCGCCGAACAGGGTGCCGCCGCCGGCAGGAACCTGCTGGCCGAGTTGGCCGGCGAGTCGCCGCAGCCGTACGCCCCGGTGCCGTTCTTCTGGAGCGACCAGTTCGACAGCCGGATCCAGTTCGTCGGACGGGCCCACGGGGACGACGAGGTTCGCGTCGTCGCCGGTGATGTCGACGGCAGCTTCATGGCCCTGTACGGGCACGCCGGCCGGCTGCGCGGCGTGCTCGGCGTCAACATGCCGAAACCGGTCATGCGCTGCAGGAAGATGATCAACGAGCGAGCATCGTGGGAGGAAGCCGTCGACCGCGCAACAGGCCTCGCGCAATAAAGCTGAGCAGTAGCAACTCAAGTTTTGTGTTGTTACCCTCACAACCCATGACCGATCTTGAAACACGCCAGCTGACCCTGCCGTTGCTCGCCGTGCCAACGGTGGTGCTCCCGGGCACGGTCTTCACCTTCGCGCTGTCGTCCGATGCGTCGCGTGCAGCCGTGCAGGCGGCCTCCGCCGGCGATGGCCGCCTCGTCCTCCACAACGACGCCGCCGGCGACATCGGCGTCGTCGCCCGGGTCCCCAACACGGGGGCGATGCCCAACGGCGAGATGGCTGCCATCGTGCAGGCCGAGACCCGGGCCCGCATCGTCGCACGTCATCCCGGCGATCGTGGCAGTGACCACGTCGACGTCGTGCTGCTCCCCGACGGCCGCCCCAACCTGCGGGTCGAGGCGGCGGTTCGCGAGCTGCGCGTCGTGCTCGAAGAGATCGCCAAGTTGCGTGGCAGCCGCCGCCTTCCCGACATCCTGCGCACCGTCGCCGAGCCCGGCGAGCTCGCCGACGCCGTCACGACGTGGAGCGAGGTCGACCTCGATCACCACGTCGCCGTGCTCTCGGCGACCGATATCGGCGACCGCGTCGACCTGGTCGGTGCGTGGGCCAAGAACCACCTGGCCGAGCTGCAGGTGACTGCGCAGATCCGCGCCGAGGTCACGGAGGGCGTCGACAAGCAGCAGCGCGAATACCTCCTGCGTCAGCAGTTGGCGGCCATCCGCAAAGAGCTGGGCGAGGGAGACGACGACGTCGTCGGTCAGTACCGCACCAAGCTCGGCGAGCTGGACCTGCCCGAGAAGGTCTCGAACGCGGTCGACAAGGAGATCGGCCGTCTCGAGCACATGGGCCAGCAGTCGCCCGAGCACTCCTGGATCCGTACGTGGCTCGACCGCATCTTCGAACTGCCGTGGAACATTCGCACCGATGACCAGCTCGATCTCGATCACGCCCGGGCCCAACTCGACAGCGATCACTACGGCCTCGACGAGGTGAAGGATCGCATCGTCGAGTTCCTCGCCGTACGCAAGCTCCGTGTCGCCCGCGACATCCAGCCCAGCGATGCCCTCGTGCGGCAGTCGGGTGCGGTCCTCACGCTCGTCGGTCCGCCAGGCGTCGGCAAGACGAGCCTCGGCGAGTCCATCGCCAAGGCGATGGGCCGCAAGTTCGTGCGTGTGTCTCTCGGCGGTGTCCGTGACGAGGCCGAGATCCGTGGTCACCGTCGGACCTACGTCGGCAGCCAGCCGGGTCGTATCGCCCGGGCCATCATCGAGTCGGGTTCGATGAACCCTGTCGTTCTGCTCGACGAGGTCGACAAGCTCAGCGCCGGTGGTTGGAGTGGCGACCCCACTGCGGCCCTGCTCGAAGTCCTAGATCCTGCGCAGAACCACACGTTCCGCGATCATTACCTCGAGGTCGAGCTCGACCTCAGCAATGTCGTGTTCATCGCCACTGCGAACGTCGCCGACACCATCCCCGCCCCGCTGCTCGACCGCATGGAGTTCATCCGGCTCGATGGCTACACGGAGGACGAGAAGGTCTTCATCGCCGAGCGCTACCTCCTGCCGCGCCAGATCGAGCAGGCCGGTCTGCGCACCGACGAGGTCACGCTGACCGAGGCCGCGCTACGGGCCACCATCACCGGCTACACACGCGAGGCCGGGGTCCGTTCGCTCGAGCGGGAGCTCGGCAAGCTGACGCGCAAGATCGCCGCCAAGGTGGCGACGGTCGACGGCTCGACGCCGATCGAGGTCGACACCGACGATGTGCGCACATGGCTCGGCCGGGTCAAGGTCGACGACGAGATCCCGGAGCGCACCAACGTGCCCGGTGTCGCCACCGGCTTGGCTGTCACGGGAATGGGCGGTGACGTGTTGTTCATCGAGACCACCGCCTTCCCGATCGCTGTCGATGGCGAGCCGTCATTGACCCTCACCGGGCAGCTCGGAGACGTCATGAAGGAGAGCGCCCAGATCGCGCTCAGCTACGTGCGTTCGCACGCTCACCAACTGGGCGTCGACCCGGCCAGCATGAACAAGCGTGTGCACGTGCACGTGCCGGCGGGCGCTGTCCCGAAGGACGGTCCTTCGGCCGGAATCACGATGACCACTGCACTGGTCTCGCTGCTCACCGACCGGCCGGTCAAGCCGACGGTGGGTATGACCGGCGAGATCACGCTGCAGGGCAAGGTGCTGCCGATCGGTGGGCTCAAGCAGAAGGTGCTCGCCGCACACCGTGCCGGTCTCACCGAGGTGATCCTGCCGAAGCGCAACGGGCCCGATCTCGAGGATGTCCCCGAGAAGGTGCGTGCGGTCATGACGTTCCACCTCGCTGACACCTACGCCGACGTGCTTGCTGCTGCGTTCGCCGACTGAGCCTCTCGACCCGTTGTAGTGCGAGGCGTAGCATTGCGCGCATGACATCTCATCTCTCCAACGTGTGGTTCGCGGTGACCCCCCTCGAAGTCGCCTCCGGCAATGGGTGTTGGGTCACCACCACCGATGGTGAGGAATACCTCGACTTCGCCGCCGGTATCGCGGTCAACTCCACCGGTCACGCTCATCCACATGTGTCCAAGGCCATCGGCGAGCAGGCGCAGCGGTTCATCCACGCGCAGGTCAACGTGTACAAGCACGACCTGCTCGAGCCGTTGGCAGCCAAGCTCGACGAGTTGTCGCCGCCATCCATCGACACGTTCTTCTACGCCAACTCCGGCGCCGAGATCACCGAGGCGGCCATCAAGCTGGCCAAGCAGGTCACCAAGCGTCCCAACACCATCGTGTTCAGCGGCAGCTTCCACGGCCGTACCCACATGGCCATGGCGATGACGACATCGAAGACCGGGTATCGCGCCGGGCATTTCGCCCTACCCTCCGGCGTGTACGTAGCGCCGTATCCCGACCCGCTCGCGCCGGATCAGGACGCTGCAGTCACCGATGCGTTGTTGGGCTTCGACCATCTGCTCAAGTCGATGACCGCGCCCGACGAGACGGCGGCCGTCATCCTCGAGCCTGTGCTCGGCGAGGGCGGCTACATCCCCGCGCCACAAGCATTCATGACAGGTCTCGTCGAGCGTTGCCGTCACCACGGGATCATGTTCATCGCCGACGAGGTGCAGAGTGGTTTCGGTCGCACCGGCAAGATGTTCGCGGTCGAGCACTACGGCATCGAGCCCGACATCATCTGCATGGCCAAGGGCATCGCCA
>JBDTYA010000126.1:0-7333 GCA_040005915.1 Ilumatobacteraceae bacterium | reverse complement strand
GCAGCGGTTGATCGACGATCTCATCGACACGATGCGTCACGCCAACGGCGCCGGCATCGCCGCCAACCAGATCGGTGTGCCGTTGCGGATCGCCACCATCGAGGTCAACGACAACCCGCGCTATCCGTACAAGCCGCGCATACCGTTGACGGTCGTCGTCAACCCGGTCATCGAGCCGATCGACGACGAGTTGGTCGAGATCAACGAAGGCTGCCTCTCGGTTCCGAACCTGCGTGGCTCGGTGATGCGTCATGTCAACGTGCATGTGCAGTACCTCGACCGCGAGGGCGTCGCCCACGACGAGATCAGGCGCGGCCTGACCGCCGGGACGTTTCAACACGAATGCGATCACCTCGACGGGTTCCTGTTCCTCGACCGCGTCACCGACCCGCGTACCTTCACCACGTGGGAGCAGTTCGAACGGTTCCATCGTGCTGCGTTCGTCGAACGGATCACCGAGTTCGTCGCCCGCGTCGGCTCGTGACAGTGCCGCAGTGACGACGTTCTGGTGTGAGCACGCCTGGCTCGGTGATCTCGGCGGCGAGGTGCAGCACGGTGTTGCGATCACAGTGACGGGCGACCGCATCACCGACGTGTCGCTCGGCGCCGCGCCGAGGGCCGATACGCGACGCCTCGCCGGCCTGACGTTGCCGGGGATGGCCAACGCTCACAGCCATGCGTTTCACCGAGCGCTGCGGGGTCGTACTCACAGCGAGACCGGTTCGTTCTGGACGTGGCGCGATCGCATGTATTCGCTCGCCGACAGGCTGACGCCCGACACCTATCGCGCCCTGGCCACGGCTACGTTCGCCGAGATGGTGCTGGCCGGGTTCACATGCGTCGGCGAGTTCCACTACCTTCACCACGACCGCCGCGGTGTGCGTTACGACGAGCCGAACGAGATGGGCGAAGTGCTTCTCGAAGCCGCTGCCGCTGCCGGCATTCGCATCACACTGCTCGACACGTGTTACCTCCGCGCCGGGATGACACCCGACGCCGAGCTCAACGAGACCCAGCACCGATTCAGTGATGGCTCCGCCGAGGCGTGGGCCGGCCGCGTCGACGGTCTCGGTGACACGGCGATGGCAAAGGTCGGCGCGGCGATCCACTCGGTGCGCAGCGTCGACCCGGCGTCGATGTCGGTCGTCGCCCAGTGGGCATCAGGTCGCGACGCGTCGCTGCATGCCCACGTCAGCGAGCAGCCCGCCGAGAATGAGCAGTGCCGTGCGGTGCACGGCAGTACACCCATCGAGCTGCTCGGCAGTCGCGGTGTGCTGGGCGGTCGATTCACCGCAGTGCACGCGACACACCTCGACGATCGCGACTTTGCTCTGCTTCAGTCGAGCCACAGCACGTGCTGCTTGTGCCCGACGACCGAGCGGGAGCTGGCCGATGGGATCGGGCCGACCGCGACGTTTCGTGCCGCCGGGATCGCGATGGCGATCGGCAGCGATTCCCACGCGGTCATCGACCCGTTCGAGGAGACGCGGGCGATCGAGCTCGACGAGCGGCTGGCCTCGCTGCAACGCGGCACGCACCGCCCCGGTGAGCTGTTGACCGCGGCGACGGCCAACGGATACCGCAGCCTCGGCTGGAACGACGGCGGTCGGATCGCACCCGGTGCGCTTGCCGACCTGACCACGGTGGCGTTGACATCGCCGAGGCTTGCCGGCACGGATCCCCGTGATGCGGCAGCGTCGGTCGTCTTCGCGGCGACTGCCGGTGACGTTCACCACGTGATCGTCGGCGGCAAGGTCGTCGTGGCTGGTGGCGAGCACCGGTCGGTCGAGGTAGCGCCCGAACTCGCCCGTTCGATCATGCAGGTGTGGGCGTGAGCGGTCGCTCCACGGTGATCGAGAACATCGGTCGGCTGGTCACCAACGACTCGCAGTTCGAGGTCGGCGCGACAGGCGAGTTGCGTGATGCGTGGATCGTGACGATCGACGGTCTCATCGAGGCGGTGGGTACGGGCCGGGCGCCGTTGGCGGACCATCGGATCGATGCCGCCGGCCGTTGCGTGCTGCCGGGCTTCGTCGACAGTCACAGCCACCTCGTGTTCGCCGGCGATCGGTCCGACGAGTTCGCGGCGCGCATGGCGGGCCGGGCATACGAAGCCGGCGGGATTCGCACGACGGTCGCCGCGACACGCGCGGCCACGGACGACGAGTTGCTCGCAGGCGCATTGTCGTTGCTCGCCGAAGCGCGGCGCAGCGGAACGACCACCATCGAGATCAAGTCTGGGTATGGGTTGACCGCGGCGCACGAGGCGCGGACGCTCCGCGTCGCTCACCAACTGACCGACGAGACCACCTTTCTCGGCGCCCATGTCGTACCGCCGGAGTTCGAAGGCCGCGTCGACGACTACGTCGCGATTGTGTGCGGCGAGATGTTGGCCGAATGCGCACCGCACTCGCGCTGGATCGACGCCTTCTGCGAGCGCGGAGCGTTCGATGTCGACCAATGCCGCGCGGTGCTGCAAGCCGGTCGCGCTGCCGGTCTGGGGCTGCGATTGCATGCCAATCAACTCGGCCATGGTCCCGGCGTACAACTGGCAGTCGAGCTCGGTTGCGCCTCGGCGGATCACTGCACCTATCTCAGCGACGACGACATCGCCGCGCTTGCCGGCAGTGACACCGTGGCCACATTTCTTCCGGCGACGGATTTCTCTACACGGCAGCCGTATCCGGATGCGCGGCGCCTGCTCGATGCCGGTGGTACCGCGGCGCTCGCGTCGAACTGCAACCCGGGTTCGAGCTACACCACCTCGATGCCGTTCTGCATCGCCCTTGCGGTTCGCGACATGAACCTGACCATCGAGGAGGCGATCTGGGCAGCTACTGCGGGCGGTGCCGCGGCCCTGAAACGAGTCGACATCGGGATCGTCGCCATCGGGGCGCGCGCCGACCTGGTCATTCTCGAGACTGCCAATCCGATCGACTTCGTATATCGGCCCGGTGTCGCAATGATCGCCTCGACGATCGTCGGCGGCTCTCCGCTCTAGCGACTCCCGCTGCGGCGTGAGTGTGCTGATGGCCGGCGCGGCACGGCACCTCGGCCTCGGCACGATCCTCGATACGACCGGGATGATGGGTCGCGTCCGCGCGTCGGCCCGCCGTCAGTGTTGCGCCCACCGTGTGGGATGAAGAAGCTCGTTCGAACTTTGTTGAAACGGATCGACACCCTCGTGCGTGAGACAGAGTATGAATCTCGCCATGAGCGACGCCTTCCCCGAGTCCTCTCGTATACCCATCGTGGAATGCAAGGGCTGGGCAGGGTCCGAGGCCGTGTATGTGGCGGTGTATCGCGACCTGCTGCGTGTGGCATTCCTGCTGACCGGTTCGGGCCCGGCCGCCGAGGATGTCGTGCACGACGTGTTCGCCAAGGTCGGCCCGCACGTCGACACGTTGGCCGAGCCCGCTGCGTACCTGCGTGTCGCAGTGGTCAACCGATGCCGCTCGTTGCATCGCCGCAACCTTGCGGCGCCGCAACCCGATCGGGCAATGAGCTCGCTGATGGACGTCGGTCTCGTCGAGTTGCGCGATGCGCTGATTGCGTTGCCGATTCGTCAGCGTTCGGCGATCGTCCTGCGCTACCTGTGCGACCTCCCCGAAGAAGAGATCGCCGCAAACCTGAAATGCCGCCGGTCCACCGTGCGCACCCTCGTGCGACGTGGGCTTGCCGAACTTCGAGAGGTGATCCGATGATGTCGAAGTCAGACCATGAATTCGCACAGGCCGAGACGCTGTTGCGACAACGGCTCGGCCAACTGGCCGACCACTCACCGACCTACGTCCCGGCGCGCGACGAGATCTCGGTCGTGGCGTCGAGCAGGCCGGCTCGGCGCGGTCGCCGCGCTGGTGTGATCGCCGCCGTCACCGCGTTGATCGGTGCCGGAGGATTCACGACATACGCGTTTCTCGGCGCCGGCAACGACGGTGGTGCATCGACTCCGGAAGAGGCGGTGTCGACCTTCGTGTCGGCGGTCGAGCACGAAGATGTGCTGGGCGTGATCGACGTCACCATGCCGGAGGAGGTCGGTGCACTCCGCTCGGCCCTCGACTCGACCACTGCCGATGCCAAGCGGGTCGACCTGCTCTCCGACGACTTCAACGCAAACGGGGTGAAGGGCGTCGACGTCTCTGTCGACGATCTGGCGCTCGACACTGAGTTTCTCGAGGGTGGCCTGGCCGTCGTCACGGCGACGAGCGGCACGGTCAACGTCTCGTTCGATCCTCGGGCCTTTCCATTCGGCGACAAAGTCCGTGCCTTGATCGGCGACTCTGCCGTAGGCGGCACCGCCTCGACGTCGCTCGGCAACACAGGCACCCGCGCTTTGCTGGTGACCGTGCAGCGCGACGGCCGTTGGTACGTCAGCTTGGAGTACACCGTCGCCGAGTACATTCGCCGCGCCTCGGGTTGGGAAATGCCCGGCGCAGTCAGCCGCACCCCGGTCGGCTTCGATTCACCCGAGCAGGCCGCCACGGGTTTCTACGATCGGCTCGGCGCACTCGATCTTCGCGGTGCGTTCGACACCTTTGCGCCCGGTGAGGACGCCATGGCCTGGCTGGCGCAGGCGTGGATGACGGATGCCGAGTCGGCGATCGACAGCGGTCGTCACGACGGTTGGACGGTGGCGCTGTCGAACCTGACGTACGACACCAGCGGCAGCGGCGACCGGTTGACGCTGGAGCCGGCCACCTTCAAGCTCGAGGGGACCGTGCCGGCGACGTTCAACCAAGACACTTCGAACAGTGCCAACCCGTCGTGGTCGACTGTCGTCTCGGCATTCGATGGATCCGGATACACCCTCTTACCTCCGGGCCAGGTACCGGCCACCATCGACGGTCTGCACTTCACGGATACGTTTCCGGCGGTCGGCAGCAACTACAACTTCACCTCGGCTGGCCCCGACGGCAAGATCACGCCGTTGGCGTTCGCGAGCGAACCGACCAGTGGCCCACAACCGTTCACGATCGAGCGGTCCGCCGGCTGTACCACCTTCATTGGTCAGGTCGCTCGATCGATGTTCGTGGGTTCAGTCTCCGCCGTGCCGTCGGCCGACGGCAGCCGCAAGCTCTGTGGCCCGGGCGACCCGTTCGGCGGAGTCGGTCTCATCACCCCCTTTCATTTGTTGACGCAGCTTCCGTCGATCGCGGTCGTGCAAACGGCCGGCAAGTGGTACGTCTCGCCGTTGGGAACCCTGCTGTCCTCGGTGACGGGCAGCGTGCATGATGTCAAGGGCGATGCCAGTTTGTTCGATTCACCCCTGGCACCGTTCTTGTATGGCGGGCTCAGTCGGTCAATGCTGGTATCAGCCGTTACCGGTACCGATGTCGCCACAATCGGTGCGGCGTGCCTGCCGGCATTGACAGTCGCCGACGGCAAAGTGACCGGCGTCGTGGGCGACCCGCCTGTCGATGCAGTACGCGCCTGCAGCGATGGGGCATTCAGCTCATCGTCGACATCCAGCAGCGGAGGCACCGTGGTCGTGGCCGCCACTCCGGTTCCGGCGTCGAGCACGCTCGGCACCACGCCCTAACACCCCGTCCCGGTTGTCCGCGTCCACCAGGTGCCGGCGCAGTGCTCGAATGAGCGGGGATTTGGAATCTAGTGATATCTAGCCGTATATAGGGCCAGTACATATACATAGCTAGATGTTGTTAGAATCCTCCCGTGGATCCGGTTCGAAACCCGTACTCGCCTGGCGCCGGGCTTCGCCCGTTCGAGCTTGCCGGCCGCGATGCCGAGATGGCCAGGTTCGATGTCCTGCGGGCACGGGCTCGCCAGCGACGCAACGATCAGAGCATCGTGTTCTACGGCCTGCGCGGCGTGGGCAAGACCGTGCTGCTGAACGAGCTTGCCGAGACGGCACGCGCCGACGGTTGGATCGTTGCCAAGGTCGAGGCCGACGCCAGCGGCTCTCGATCTCCGTTCCGTAGCCAGATCGCCCAGTCGATGAACGTTGCGTTGCGGCGTGTGCAGGGCAAGAGCGCGCGCGGCAGCCGGATGAAGGCCGCCCTGCGCACGTTCAAATCGTTCTCGTTGCAGGCAGCGCCGGATGGAACGCTGTCGGTCGGTATCGAACTGGAAGCCGATCGCGGGCGCGCCGACACGGGCTCGTTGCAGGCCGATCTCACCGATCTCGCACTGGACCTCGGCGACGCGGCGATCGAACTCGATTGCGGTGTCGCCCTGTTCATCGACGAGATGCAGGACCTGAAGGCCGACGAGCTCTCGGCCGTCTGCCAGGCGTGTCACGAGGCCGGTCAGCAGAACAAGCCGTTCTTCGTCGTCGGCGCCGGTCTGCCCAACCTTCCCGGCATCCTCGCCGAGGCGCGGTCGTATGCCGAACGACTGTTCCACTACGCGATCCTCGGTCCACTGCCGCCGGCCGAGGCCGCGGCCGCGTTGTCGCGACCGGCTCAGAGCGAGAAGGTCAAGTGGGCCGAGCAGGCGTTGGCCGCAGTCGTCGCCGCTGCCAACGGGTACCCGTACTTCCTGCAGGAGTACGGCAGCGCGGCATGGGACGTGGCGTCCAGGTCGCCCATCACTCGTAGCGATGCGGTTGAAGGCATACGCGTCGGCAAGGCCCGTCTCGATAGTGGCTTCTTCAGGTCGCGGTGGGAGAGGGCGACGCCAGGCGAACGCGAGTACCTCTCGGCGATGGCAGCCGACGGCGATGGGCCGAGCCAATCCGGCGAGATCGCCCGGAGGCTCCGCAAGCAGCCGACCCAATTGGGCCCGGTCCGCGCCAGGCTGATCGCCAAAGGCCTGGTCTTCGCCCCCGAGCACGGATCGATCGCGTTCACTGTGCCCGGCATGGCCGAGTTCATCGCCCGCCAGATGGCGGATTGACCGGCGAGCTACTGCTTGCCGCCTGGCTCCCACAGCGTGGCGGCGTAGCCGATCTCGAGGTCGGCGTCGATCGCCTCGGCCGTGGCACCGGCAAGCGTCGGGATCTGATCGACCAGGATGCAGCCGAGCGTCGGGACAGCCGAACGATCGGGCCAAGACTCGGACCTCCACAACTCGCTGCGACGGAAGGCCTTGGCGCAGTGCATGTACTGCTGTGTCACGGTCACGCCGATCACAGCCTTCGGGCGCCGGTCCTTCACGGCGCAGGCATCGAGCACCACGGGGTCGGTCGTGATGCAGGCGTAGCCGTTGACGCGCAGCGTCTCGTCGATGCCGGGGACGAGGAAGATCAGGCCGATGCCCGATCCGTTGGCGACGTTGGTGAGCGAGTCGAGCAGGTTGTTGCCCGACAGGTCGGGGATCGCGATGCGGTTGTCGTCGAGCACGACGACGAACCCTGGCGGTCCGCCCTTCGGCG
>JBDTYA010000125.1:0-8174 GCA_040005915.1 Ilumatobacteraceae bacterium | reverse complement strand
TGCTCTGCCAACTGAGCTATCTCGGAAGGCGTTGACGAGGATAGCAAAGCCGGTTGATCACTCCTCCTCCAAAAACTCCTTCAACCGCTGGCTACGCATCGGGTGGCGGAGCTTGGCGAGGGTCTTGGCCTCGATCTGGCGGATGCGTTCGCGGGTCACTCCGAACTCCTTGCCAACATCCTCCAGCGTGCGTGCCTGGCCGTCGTCGAGGCCGAAACGCATCCGCACGATCTCCTGCTCGCGATCGGTCAGCTCGCCGAGCGCTTCCTCGACGGCTTGCGCCAGCATCCGCTTCGTTGCCATGTCGGCGGGGGCATCGACCGTGAGATCCTCGATGAAATCGGTCAAGTTGGAATCGTCTTCCTCGCCGACCGGCGAGTCGAGCGACAACGGATCGAGCGAGATTCGCAGGATCTCGCGGATGCGATCAGGGTGCAGCCCGCAGCGATCGGCCAGCTCGTCGAGGGTGGGCTCGCGCTCGAGCTCCTGATGCATCTGTCGCTGCATTCGCAACACCCGGTTCATGCTCTCGACCATGTGCACCGGAATGCGGATGGTTCGAGCCTGGTCGGCGATCGAGCGGGTGATGGCCTGGCGGATCCACCAGGTCGCATACGTCGAGAACTTGAAACCCTTGGTGTGGTCGAACTTGTCGACGGCGCGCATCAGACCGAGATTGCCTTCCTGGATGAGATCGAGGAAGAGCATCCCCCTGCCGCTGTAACGCTTGGCGATGCTGACGACCAGTCGCAGGTTGGCTTGGATCAGCTCACTCTTGGCGCGTTGGCCGGTCTGGACCGTGCGCAAGAGGCGCCGGTGCTCGATTGGATCGTTGGGCTCGTCCAGTTGCAGCGCAGCCTGGTTGCCCTCCTCGATAGCCTGAGCCAGCCGCCGCTCGTCGTCGGGAGTCAACAGGTCGACACGCCCGATCTCGCGCAAATACATGCGCACGGTGTCGGCGGTACTGCCCGTGTCGACGCCGCTGGCATTCATCCGCTCGCTACGACGGCGACGACGCCGCGCCATCAGCCCGTCGGCATCCTCGGCGGGTGGCAACTCGGGTAGCACGATGCCGACCGGGGGCGTGTCGTCTACTACATCGTCGAGGGCCTCGTCGATGCGGATGTTTCGCTCGGCGGCGGCCTTTTGCACCTCTTCGAGCACGTCTCCGGTGAGTTCGACCGTGCGCAGGACGTGGGTGATCTCCTCGGCGTCCAGAACGCCGGAAATCGCCCCGCGCGCGAGCAGACTGTTCCACTCGCCGGGGTCGACACCAGGGAAAGGTGCCGCGTCCGTTGGTGCGTCAGACTGCCCGAAACTCAATCACGCTCCTCGTTGCGCCGTTGGAGCCACCCTAGCAACAGCTCGGCTGCATCATTCCCTGCGTTGGGCTCGTCGAAGCGCTCGAGCGCCAAGCGTGCATCCCTGTTTGCAAGGATCTCGACGGGGTCTGTTTCATTGACGCGTCGTGCCAACTCTCGGCGGACGGCGGCGGCGATGAGGTTGCGCCCCTCGATGGCCGGATCAGCATCGATGTCGGCGACCGCGGCACGTTCGATCATCTCGCGAGCCTCGGGATCGGCCAACTCCAGCGAACGACCCACCGAGCCATCGCCCTCGGCGACGGCCAGGAACGCACGTCGTGCGACATCGTCGACGAACAGCAATTCGTCGAGCCACCCGGCCATGTCGTGCCACCGCTGCAGCAGCAACGCGATGGCCACGAACTCGGCGTTCTCCGACACGCCGACACGACGACTGGCCGCGACGCGAACGACGGGCCGTGCGGAGCGTCGCGAGGCGATCGCGACCAGATCGTTGATGGGCAAACCCGTGTGGCTGGCCACCCGACCGGCGTACAGCTTGCGCACGTTGTTGTCGGGATGCTCGTTGACCACGGCCATCGCCTGCTCGGCCAACCGCACGCGGTCCTCCGGCGTGTTCAACACCCGCCCTGTCATGACGCGCTGCAGGCGGAAGCCGAGGAACGGCAACGCCGAATCGACCGACGCGGCCAGCGCGGCCGGGTTCGACAGGCTGAGCTCGCCCGGGTCCTGGCCCTTGGGGAACGCGGCGACACTGACCTGCACCTGATACTTCTGCTCCCACTCGTAGAACTTCTCAGCAGCACCCTGCCCGGCAGCATCGGCGTCGAAGGCCAGCACGACGCGGTTGGCGAACCGCTTGAGCATGCGCACGTGCTCCTCGGTCAGTGCGGTGCCACAGGTGGCGACGGCGCGCTTCACGCCGGCGCGATGAAAGCCGATGACATCGGTGTAGCCCTCGCACACGATGACTTGATCGGCCGCAACGATGTCGCCTTTAGCTCCATGCAACCCGTACAGCGTCTTCGACTTCGCGTAGATGTACGTCTCGGCCGAGTTCTTGTACTTCGCCGGGTCGCTCGAGCCCGGCAGGATGCGCCCGCCGAACGCAACGGGATCCCCGTTCTCCGACGAGATCGGGAACATCACGCGCCCTCGGAACGAATCCTGCAGACGGCCCCTCTTGTTGGTGAACGCCAGCCCGGTATCGCGCAATGCATCGGCCGGCAGACCGACATCGCGGCTCATCGCATCCCAATCGTCCGGCGCCCACCCCAGCTTGAACTGGCGCGCTATGTCGCCGGCAAGACCGCGCTTGCGCAAGTAGTCGCGCGCCCCGCGGGCATCGTCACTGGTCAACAATCGTTGGTGGTACCAATCGACGGCCGTGGCCATCGCCTCGATCAACTTCTTGCGACGCAGGCGATCCTTGCTCTCACCACCCGTGGTGTACTGCAGTTGAATGCCGGCCTTGGCGGCGAGCTGTTCGGCGGCGTTGACGAAGTCGACATGCTCGATCTCCTGAACGAACGTGAACACGTCACCCGCCGCAGCGCACCCGAAGCACTTGTAGCGACCCGTCTCGTCGCGCACGTTGAACGACGGGCTTCGTTCGGCGTGAAACGGGCACAGGCCCACCCAGTTGCGCCCGACGCGACGTAACGCGACGTACTGCTGAACGACGTCGGAGATCGAGACGGTGGCCCGTATCCGCTCGAGATCCTCTTCGACAATCGCCACAGCCGCGAGGCTACCCGCGGGGTGTTATCGCTCGTCAGGAGGTGGAGGGTCCTCGGCGACTGCGGACGTCGCCTTGGCGAGCCCCCGCGTGTGCTGCAGCGAGAACGACACCGAAATCATCAGCACGAGCACGATCACAAGCAACGACACCGCCGTGTCGATGTGGTACCAGCGACTGATGATCATCTTCACGCCGACGAAGGCGAGGATGATGGCGAGACCCTGCTGCAGGTAACTGAAGCGGGCATGCATGTCGGCCAGCATGAAGTACAGCGACCGCAGGCCCATGATCGCGAACGCGTTCGACGTGAACACGATGAACTGCTCCTTGCTGACGGCCAACACCGCTGGAACCGAGTCGACTGCGAACAGCACATCGGTGGCCTCGACGAGCAGCAGCACCGCGAACAACGGCGTCGCGAATCGCTTGCCACCGCGCCGCACGAACATCTTCTGGCCCTGCAGCTCTTGCGTCGTCGGCACGAAGCGATGGACAACCTTCAAGAAGCGGCTCTGCGACGGATCGACTCCGTCGTCGTCGGAGAACAGCAACTTGCCGGAGGTGTACAGCAGGAACCCGCCGAAGATGAACAACATCCACTCGAACCTTGTGATCAAGGCGACGCCCGCGAAGATGAAGCCGGCGCGCAGAACGAGCGCGCCGAACACCCCCCAGAACAACACCCGCCGTTGGTACTCGGGTGGCACCTTGAAGTAGGCGAGTATCAGTGCCCACACGAACACGTTGTCGATCGACAGGCTGTACTCGATGACGTACCCGCTGAACCACTCGCCTCCGGCGGCACTGCCGAAGGATGCGACCACGACAACACCGAACGTGATGCCGATGATCACCCACGCGATCGTCTCGATCGCAGCGCGGCGCAGTGTCGGTGCATGCGCATGGCGGTTGAGTACGAGGATGTCGAAGAGCAGCAGCGCGACGATGACGGCGATCGTCGCCGGCCATGCCCACTCGGCGACGTGGATATCGACGAACTCGTTGCGGCCGGTGCCGCCGGCGATCACGCCCAGCGACATTCAGTCACGACCGAGAAGACCGCCCAACGCCCCACCGAAAGATGTTCCACTGGAGTTACCAGTGCCCACGAAACTCTGGATCCAACCCATCAACTCCGTCGGGTTGCGCGTCTGTGTCCATACCCGGCCCGGACCGGTGAAGTCGAAGACCAGCCCCTCGCCGCTCTTCCAACTCTGCACCAATCCCCCGCCACTGGCCTTGCGGATCTGCATCTGCACGGTGTCCTCGTAGGCGACCATGTGGCCGGTGTCGATGGTGATCGACTGCCCGGCCTGCAGGTTCCACACCTCCAACGCGCCATAGCAGGCGAAGACCACGATGCCCTGACCCTCGGTGCGGATGATGAAGCCGCCCTCGCCGCCGAACAGGTTCTTGAAGCCACCCCATTGCGCGTCGATGTTGACGTTGACCTCGTTACCCAGCCACGAGCCCTTCTGCACGAACAACGCGTGCCCTGGCGTGACCGCGTGCGTCGTGATGTCACCCGGGAGTCGCGCCGCGATGTCGACGAAACCGCCCGAAGCCGGCGCCGTGTACGTGCTGACGAAGAAGCTCTCGCCGCCCAACGCAGCGCGCTTCAACGACTTCATGATGCCGCCCTCTGCCTTCGACTGCAGGACGACGCCGGTCGACATCGCCATCATTGCGCCACTCTCCACACGCACAGGTTCGTTGGGAGCCAACGTCAGACGAGCGACCCCATAGGCGGGGCCTTGACGAGTCTGTACTTCCATGGCGAACCCTCCTCGACTACTTCGTTTCGGACTTGCCGCCGCCAGATCCGGTGATGATGGCCTGCGCCGACGCGAGGCGGGCGATGGGCACGCGGAACGGGCTGCAGCTGACGTAGTCGAGGCCGGCGTCGTAGAACAACTGGATGCTCTCGGGATCGCCGCCGTGCTCGCCACACACGCCGAGCTTGAGCTTCTTCTTGACGCTGCGGCCGAGCTTGGCGGCGATGCGAACGAGCTCACCGACCCCGCTTTGGTCGATCGTCTCGAACGGGTTGCGCTTCAACAAGCCCTGTTCGAGGTAGGCCGGCATCATGCGGCTCTCGACGTCGTCGCGACTGAAGCCGAACGTCATCTGAGTCAGGTCGTTGGTGCCGAAGCTGAAGAAGTCGGCCTCTTCGGCGATCTCGTCGGCACACAGCGCAGCCCGCGGTGTTTCGATCATCGTGCCAATGGTGATGTCGGGCTTGTTCTTCATCCCCTTCAGCGCTGCGTCGATCTCGACCTGCACCCAGCTTCGTGCCAGAGCGAGCTCTTCGCGCGAGACGGTGAGCGGGATCATCACTTCGACGATCGGGTTCTTGCCCTTCTTGCGCAACACCGCGGCCGCGGCGAGCAACGCCTTCACCTGCATTGCGTAGAGGCCGGGCTTGACGACGCCGAGACGCACGCCGCGCGTACCGATCATCGGGTTGTGCTCCGCCCAATCCTCGGCAGCTTTCAACTCCTTGCCTTCGCGCGCCGAGAGCCCAGCAGTGGCCTGCTTGATCTTGAGCTCCTCGACGGAGGGCAGAAACTCGTGCAACGGCGGATCGAGGAGGCGAATGGTGACCGGGAGACCATCCATCGCTTCGAGGATCTCTTCGAAGTCGATCTGCTGCACACGGCCGAGCTCGGCCAGCGCGGCAGCTTCCTCTGCCGGGGTGTCGGCGAGGATCATCTCGCGAACGACAGGAAGTCGATCGGGCGCGAGGAACATGTGCTCGGTGCGACACAGCCCGATGCCCTCTGCGCCGAGGTCGCGGGCGTTCTTGGCATCCTCGCCGGTGTCGGCATTGGCGCGCACGGCCAGCTTGCCCTTGCGGACGTGATCGGCCCACTCGAGGATGGTGTTGAACTCCTTGGGCGGCTCGGCGGCCTCGAGCTTCATCTCGCCCAGCACTACTTCTCCGGTCGTTCCGTCGAGCGAGATCGTGTCGCCTTCCTTCACGACGATGTCGCCGACGGTGAACTGCTTGCCCTCGATCTTCACCATGTCGGCGCCGACGATGGCCGGCGTACCCCAGCCGCGGGCGACAACGGCGGCGTGACTGACCAGGCCGCCGCGTGCGGTGAGGATGCCTTGGCTGACCATCATGCCGTGCACGTCTTCTGGGCTGGTCTCGCTGCGAACCAGGATGACCTGCTCGCCGCGCTCGTCGGCATCGGCAGCATCGTCGGCGGTGAAGTACACCCGACCGACAGCGGCACCCGGTGACGCGGCGAGGCCCTTGGCGATGACCGTGCCCTTGCCTGCGAACTGAGGATGCAGCACTTGATCGAGGTGGTCGGCGGCGACGCGCATGATGGCCTCGCGCTTGCTGATCTTCCAGCGTGCCTTGCCCTTGCCGGTGCCATGCGTCATGTCGACGGCCATCCGCAACGCGGCCGCACCGGTGCGCTTGCCGACGCGCGTCTGCAGCATCCACAGCTTGCCCTGCTCGATGGTGAACTCGGTGTCGCACATGTCGGTGTAGTGGCGCTCGAGGCGGGCGAATATGTCGAGCAGTTCGGCATGGATCTTCGGGAAGTGGCCGCGCAGGTCCTCGAGCGTCTCGGTGTTGCGGATGCCGGCGACGACATCTTCGCCCTGGGCATTGATGAGGAAGTCGCCGTACGGCTTGTCGTCGCCGGTGGCCGCATTGCGGGTGAAGCCGACGCCGGTGCCGCTGAGCTGATCGCGGTTGCCGAACACCATCGCCTGCACGTTGACAGCGGTGCCGAGATCGTGGCTGATGCGCTCGCGTACGCGGTAGGCGATGGCGCGGGCACCGTTCCAACTGGCGAAGACCGCCTCGACAGCGCCGCGGAGTTGCTTGGCGGGATCCTGCGGGAAGGCTTTACCGGTCTCGGTGCGGACGACCTTCTTGTACAGCGTGCACAGGTCCTTCAACGCCTTCGCGCTGAGCTCTGCGTCGGTCTTGACCCTGGCAGCGGCCTTGGCTGCTTCGAGGGGGTGTTCGAAGTGCGCACCCTCGACGCCCAACACGATGCGGCCGTACATCGCGATGAAGCGGCGATAGCTGTCGTAGGCGAAACGCTCGTTGGAGGTGACCGCGGCGAGGCCCTTCACGCTGTCATCGTTGAGGCCGAGGTTGAGGACCGTATCCATCATCCCCGGCATCGAGAACTTGGCGCCGGAACGCACGCTGACGAGGAGCGGATCGGTGGGGTCGCCCAATGTGCGACCCATCGCCTGCTCGAGCTTTGACACCTGTTCGGCGATCTCGCCGGAGAGCCCGTCGGGCCAGCCGCCCTTCATGTATGCCCTGCATGCGTCGGTCGAGATCGTGAAACCCGGCGGGACCGGCAACTTGAGGACGCTGGTCATTTCGGCCAGGTTGGCACCCTTTCCACCCAGGAGATCTTTGTACTCCATGGGCGAACGACGGTGTTTGTGATCGAAGGAATAGACGTAGGGCACGAGCGACGAGTGTACGCGGTCGCCGCCGGTGGGAGGGCGTTTCGACATGCGTAGGCTCTGGTGATGACTTCACAACCGGCGTTCCGGCTGTTCGGGTTTCCCGTGCACGTCCGTCCCGGTTTCTACATGTTGATGGTGCTCGTCGTGGTCATCAACGGGCCCGACTTCGGGTTGTGGCTCGCCGCGTTCATCGGTGCGCTCACGCTGCTCCACGAACTCGGGCACGCATTCGCAGCCCGGGCCACTGGCGCGCAGGCCGAGATCTCGCTCGACCTGCTCGCGGGGTATGCATCGTTCGTTCCGACGCGTCATCTGAAGCGCTGGGAGCGCGCCGGCATCAGCTTCGCCGGCCCCGCCATCCAGATCCTGATCGGGGCGACCGGTCTGTGGCTGATGGGGGTCCACTCACTGCACGACATCCGGTACGCGTCGTACCCGGCGCAGGCCCTGTTCTGGGCCGGTCCGGTGATCGGGTTGTTCAACCTGCTGCCGATCCTGCCGTTCGACGGGGGCAACATCGTCCAGGCAGGCCTCGAGGTGTTCCTGGGCGCTCGCGCCAAGGTGGTCATGCTGTACGCCAGCCTCGCCATCACGGTCGGCGGAGGTTTGTGGCTGCTCAGCCGACCGCGCTGGGGGACCTTCGCCATCTACGC
>JBDTYA010000124.1:0-2092 GCA_040005915.1 Ilumatobacteraceae bacterium | reverse complement strand
GCAGCCAGGAAGACGCCGGCCAAGAAGGCGCCGGCGAAGAAG
Organism: Ilumatobacteraceae bacterium; assembly: GCA_040005915.1. Lineage (GTDB taxonomy): Bacteria > Actinomycetota > Acidimicrobiia > Acidimicrobiales > Ilumatobacteraceae > JAENVT01. The sequence continues at coordinate 2,050 of JBDTYA010000124.1, read as the reverse complement.
GCCGCAGCCAGGAAGGCCGCCGGCCCTTCCGGTGTCGCCAAGGTTGTGGCTCGCAAGGCGCCGGCCAAGAAGGCTCCCGCAAAGAAGTAGCCCGTGTCGCGGCGGCTGCGGTTGGATGCAGACATGGTGCGCCGCGGGCTGGTGCTCAGTAGGGCCGAAGCCGCACGGGCGATCGACGACAACCTCGTCCTCGTCAACGGCGCGGTCGCCGACAAGTCGTCGCGGCTCATCGATCCCGCCGATGCGGTCCTGCTGCAGGGACCCCGGTCGCGGTTCGTCAGCCGGGGCGGCGACAAGCTCGATGCAGCTCTCGAGTCCTTCGAGATCGATGCCACCGGCCTGCGCATTCTCGACGCCGGTGCATCGACCGGTGGGTTCACCGACTGCTTGCTGCAGCGAGGCGCTGCGCACGTGGTGTCGATCGATGTCGGCCACGGGCAGATGCACCCGAGAATCCGGGAGGACGTGCGGGTCTCGGTCTTCGAGCGGCTTCACGTCCGCGATCTCACGTCAGCGATGATCGGTGGCCGAGTCGACCTCGCAGTAGCCGACCTGTCGTTCATCTCGGTCATCCGTGCACTGCCGCCGATCATTGCCGTCTGCCGGCCCGAGGCCGATCTGGTTCTGCTGGTGAAGCCGCAGTTCGAGGCAGGCAAGGCGGAGGTCGACCGGGGCAGCGGCGTGATTCGCGACCCGGCGGTGCACCACCGCGTCTGCGACGAGGTGTCGGCCGCGCTGACCGGTCACGGTTGCGATGTGCTGGGCTGGATCGATTCGCCCATCACCGGCGCGCAGGGAAACCACGAGTTCCTTGTGCATGCCCGTGTCGGTCGTGCAGGATCTGCACCATGACCGAGGTGTTGCTGGTAGCCCACCACGACCGGATCGAAGCCGCAGCATTGGCACGGTCGGCGGCGACGTGGTTGGCCGGGCACGGTCACAGCGCGTGGATGACACCTGAGGACGCCGAACCGCTGGAGCTGCTCGATCTGGTGAGCGAACGAAAGCCTGAATCCGCGGGCCTGGCGTTGAGCCTCGGCGGCGATGGCACGATGTTGCGAGCCGTGAAGATGCTGGCCGGCGCGCCCGTCCCCATCATCGGCATCAACATCGGTCTCCTCGGCTACCTCACCGAGGTCGAGCCGGCAGCGCTCACCGCGGCGCTCGAGCGATGGGCCGCAGGGTCGGAAACGGGCGAGTGGCGGATAGAAGAACGAATGATGCTCGACGCGACACTGCACCGCTGCGGGGCCGAGCAGACCGAGATGTGGACGGCACTCAACGAGGGTGTCGTCGAGAAGCAGGAGGCCGGGCACACCGTTCGCCTCCTGGTGCGGATCGATGGGGCGACGTTCACGTCGTACGCCGCCGACGGACTGATCATCTCGACGCCCACTGGTTCGACGGCGTACTCCTTGTCGGCGCGCGGTCCGGTCGTGTCACCGAAGCACCGAGCCCTTCTGCTGACACCGGTGTCTCCGCACATGCTCTTCGATCGTTCACTGGTGCTCGACCCCGACGAGCAGGTCGAGATCGAGGTCATCGGCCACCGCCCGGCAACACTGTCGATCGACGGTCAGACTGCGGCAAGCCTCGCCGAGGGTGACATCGTCGCAGTTCGCGCCTCGGCCTCGGTGGCCCGATTCGTGCGTTTCGGCGAGCGCCGCTTCCACCAGATCCTGAAGACGAAGTTCGGTTTGGCCGACCGCTGAGATGCTGCACGAACTGCACATCGAATCGATGGGGGTCATCGAGTCGCTCGACCTCGTGTTGGAGCCGGGCCTCACTGCCTTCACGGGCGAGACGGGTGCGGGCAAAACGATGTTGGTCGAGGCGATCAACCTGTTGGTCGGCGGGCGCGTGGACCCCAACGTCGTTCGCACGGGTGCTGCCGAAGCGCGGGTCGAGGGGCGGTTCGTGGTGGGCGACGACGAGTACATCGTGGCGCGGGTGATCCCGGCCGACGGTCGGTCGCGCGCTTATGTCAATGGTCGACTTGCGACCGCCGCAACGTTGGCCGAGTTGGGAGCGCGCACGGTCGACCTTCACG
>JBDTYA010000123.1:0-4571 GCA_040005915.1 Ilumatobacteraceae bacterium | reverse complement strand
TCGTCCGGTTCAGGTACACCAAGTGGTACCGCGTCGACTCAGGTGATGCGTGTGTGACGCGGTCGCCCGATGGGTGGCTGCAATTGCGCGTCCATACACCTGGCACGATTGTCGCAAAGGTCTCGGTCACTCTGGCGACCATCACAGGCAACAATGAAACCTGCAGATGAACCGGTGATCGCTGGCGCAACGTGCTTGACCCGATCGCCTTCCACCGCTTTGGGGACGACCGTCGGCTGTGGCTCGTCGGGTTCCCCCCAGGTTGTCGGACACCGATCGTGAGGCAGGCCGAGGCCCGTTTCGAAAGTAGTCCTGTGCCTCGCGCGGGGAATCCAAGGCCGTAGCCCAAAGGGCGACGCGCATCGGCGCGAGACTGAGAGCCATGGCCGACATCTCATCCCCGGTCGTGGTCCGCTGGCTGGCCGCCGGCGATGAGGGCGACCTTGACGCCTTCGATGACTTGCTCCATCCCGGCGTGGTCATCCACGCCCCAGCGGGACTCTCTACGACGAGTGCCGAGGAGGAGAAGGCGGTGTGGAGGGACGCGCTGGCGGCGATGCCCGACATCCGCCACGATGTCAAGGAGGTAGTGGTGGACGGCGACGTGGAGATGGCTCGTGTCGTCGTCACCGGCACATTCACGGCGAGCTTCGGTGGGATCGAGGGCACAGGACGCAGCTTTCGGATGGATCAGGCGGTGATCACTCACCTCCGCGACGGCAAGGTGATCGAGGCATGGGAGATCGCCGACGTCGCCGCTCTGAGAGCGCAGGTGGCCGAAGGCTGACCCCTTGCGCTCGACCAAGATCCTGAAACCAGGCGGTGGATCAGCGTGGAACTCGGTAGACGATGGAACCGAAGTGCGGCCCGAGGCGATGCTTCCGATTGCGACGAGTGTGGTCGTGAGCGGGCTCGTGGTCGGCGACCGCCGCACCCGTGCCGACGGGGCAACTCTCGACGTGCTGTTCGACCGCCGGCTGCAAGCAAGTGGCATCGGCGGCGAGAACGCCTGGCGCCAACGCGTTCTCGATCTGGACACAGTCGGCGAGCGGGTCTTTGCACTGGCCGGCTCGCTGACGCCCGGAGCCATTTCAGGGGAGTGACGCCGAACTGCACAGCGGCTGTTTATCTCAAGGTTTCGGCTCGGGTGACGAGAAGTTGGTATCAGCTCGGCGCTCACCGACGTCCTATCTCCAGGGGAGTCAGGAGGTAGATCGGTGGGTGTGGACACATCTGTTGTTGCGGCCTCGGAGACGGAGCACGAACGGTGGCATTCGTGGGTGGTGCCCGGCACCGCCGGCTTCGAGGTGTTCGGTGACCATGCAGCAGGCTTGGTGCCGCTGCGCCAGATCGACGCGACCAACTTCCAGGTTGGGGCCCGCTTCCGTTTCCGCGACCAGACGGTCGAGGACCGCGTCGTGCATCATCTTGGCAAGGTCGGTGCGTTCGACGACGAGAAGCAACGTCGCCAGGCCTTCCACGCCGCTGCCGGGTATCGACCCGCCGACGGGCCCACTGACCTCGCCTCCATCCCCAGACTCATGCGCTGGCTTGTCAACACCTACGGCGTCCACACGCTGGCCGCGATCATCCACGACAAGCTCATCACCGAGAAGGCAAACAGCGGTCAGTTGCGAAGTGACGTCGTGTCGGATCGATTCTTCCGCGAGATGCTCGGGATGTGTGGCATGCCGTTCTTCCTGCGGTGGATCGTCTGGACCGCTGTGGCAATGCGTACCCGGTGGGCCGCAGGCACCTACACGCGCGCCAAGATGATTCTGTGGGGCCTCTCGAGCGTGATCGGGATCGTCGGGAGCATTTGGTTGGCGGCCTCGGGCCGCTGGCTGGGCGCTCTCGCATTCGGGGCGGTCTGGCTTCTGGCCGCAGCTGCACTGTGGGGCCGCCAGTGGGGTGCAGCGGTCTTTGCCGCCATCGCGCTGCCCGTCATCGTCCCCGCAGCCGTGCCTGTGCTCGCCGCCACCGCCTTCTTCTCGATGCTCGACAGGATCAAGACCTGATCTCCCAAGCGATTCCCGTCTACTCGCTGAGACAGGTCAGCGAACATGCGGTGCCATTTCCTCGCTCGGCTCGGCGCCGAGCACAGCCATGAGCACACCAGATGACTACTCACCCATCCGCTCACTTCTTTACCAACTCTTACTTGAACACATCCCGTTCCGGGTGCAATATCAGACTGAATCGACCTGCGTCGAGAACGGTCGTTCTGCACAGCGCCCGCGCCGGTCGACGTAGATCGGACGGGAGTATCGGTGGAGAGCGGGCGAAGGACATGAGTGCCAGGGCTGTGATGGTCACCCGAAGCAAGAGCGCGTTTCGGGGCGTGTTGCGGAGAACGGGACAGTCGGCGGCCCGTCTGGTCGTCAATCCCGAACTGCGGCGGCTCCTCTCCCCGTATCTCGATCTGTACGGGCCCTCGAAGTCGATCGAATTCGGGGAGTTCACTTACTTCAAGGGGCCGCCACGAGTTCACCGCTACCGCCCATCGGATGGGCCGGTCACGATCGGACGGTATTGCTCGATAGCCGACGATGTCGAGTTCTTGATCGGCGGACAACACCACCTCGAATTCGTCACGACCTACCCCTTGGGCGGTGACAACGACGACCAATACTTCAGCAAAGGCCCGATCGTGATCGGAAACGACGTCTGGATAGGGCGTGGGGCGATGATCACCTCAGGAGTCACGATCGGCGATGGCGCGGTCATCGGCGCGAGGTCACTCGTGACCAAGGACGTCCGCGCGTACGCGGTCGTCGCCGGCATCCCCGCCCACGAACTTCGCCGCCGCTTCACCGACGACCAGATCGCACGACTGATCAAATCGCAATGGTGGAACTGGGACGACGCCGTGGTTCGAGCTCACGCGGCCCTGCTCCAGAACCCCGATGTCGACAAGTTCCTGGTCGTCGCCGAACAGCGGCGGCGTGACCCAGCAGCGTGAACAACCGCTGTCGACACATGCTCTTCTCGGTCACCGGAACATCCACAGCATGGGCACGCCGGTCAGCCGTCACACACCATCCAGACCGGTCGGTTCGACGTTGTTGGTCGATAGCGGCGAGATGGTGGAGCTGGCGAACTCGGCGATCTGTGCAGGGGTCCAGTCACGATGTTCGACGAGCACGATGTAGTTGCCGGTGTTGTCCCGGATCAGGGCCTCCACACCGTACGGCCGTTCCCCGGGCGGGTTCAGCACCACGACCCCGTTGGCTTCGAGGTCGGCCACGGTTGCTGCGCAGTCGGTAACGCTCAGCCCCATCGCAAAGGTGCCGCCCTCGTCGAGCGCTCGGTGGATCGACCCGACGAACTCTGGCGACATGGGCGGTCCGGGTGTCGTCAGGTGCACCTGGATCTCGGGTTGCGATGGGTGTCCGATCGTGCACCAACGGAAGTCGGCGCCAACGGTCACGTCGTCGCGTTCTTCGAATCCGAGCTTGTCGATGTAAAAGCGCTTGGATTCCTCGATGTCTTTGACCCATACCGCAGTGAGGAAGATGTTGGAGATCATGGAGTCGACCCTAGAGACGATTTCGTGATCCCGCTTCTCGCCGCTTGCGAACTCGACGACAGCGTCGTGGACAGTGCTCAGCCGGCGGATGGTGGGCGACGTTCGGCGAGGCCCCACATGAAGACGAAGCATCCGGGAACTCTTGGGGCTCCCGACACGGAGTAACGGGCCTGAACGCTGCTCGGGGTCTCGCCCACCAGTTCCTTGAATCGTGTGCTGAAGGAACCCAGACTCGCGTAGCCGACCGCGAAGCACACTTCGGTGACGGTCAGATTGGTTGATCGCAGCAAATCCTGTGCCCGCTCGATCCGGCGTCGGGTCAGATAGCGCGCCGGTGTCACGCCATAGGTGACGGTGAACAACCGATGGAAGTGGAACTTCGAAAACCCAGCAATCGCCGCAACCCGATCGAGGTCGATGGACTCGGCGAAGTGTCGATCGATCTCGTCCCGCGCAGCGCGAAGGTGAACCAGAACGTCTCCCGGTACACGAACAGCGGTCCCGGCGCATGCCTGTGCCCACACCTGGCGAGCCAGACCGGATGCTTCCACCCACGCAACGCTAGACCGCCGTGTGCTCGACGCTCTCTTGCATCGCATCCTCCATCAGGGCATTCTGCAGGGATGGTCGTCATCCAAAACTCGACGAAGATACGCCGCACGCCGGTGGAGGTCTTCGACTATCTCTCAGACCCTCGCAACGAACTGGAGTGGAACCCCAACGTCGAAACGATGGACAAGATCTCGGACGGACCAATCGGCGTCGGTAGCAAGTTCCGCGCGAAGTGGACGAAGAGCAAACTCGTCACGATGGAGTGCACGAAATACGATCGGCCACACGCGTGGTGTTACGTCAACGACGGCCCAGTAGTTGTCGAGCTGAATATCGAGTTGTCAGCGACAGGCGACCTGGAGACCGTGCTGAGCAGTCGCTTCGAAGCTCACCCGCGCGGTACCTTCCGGCTCATCTTCCCCTTCTTCTTGATCATGATGAGACGCGAGGAGGCCCGCAACATGCAGCTGTTGCGACAGGCTCTCGAATC
>JBDTYA010000122.1:0-13865 GCA_040005915.1 Ilumatobacteraceae bacterium | reverse complement strand
GTCGCGTTCACGGCCAGTACGCCACCGGCAAGTACCGCTGACAGCACGCCGCCGAACGTCAGCCACCAGCGAGGCGTGAGGTCTCGGCGCACTTCGACCAGGTATGGCACGGCGATGCCGAACAGCGGGAACACGTACCAGTACAGGGCGGTCCGCGGCGGGATGACGAAGGCAAAGGCTGCGCCGAAGGCGACCGTCGAGCCAGCACAAACCGGTATCCGCTGCCGAGGCCTCACGTGCAGCGACCGTAGCCTTCAGTCGATCTTCGGCGCTGTCAGTCGTCGATTGCCTGGTAGACGGTGGTCCAGAGGTCGTTCCACATCGGCAGCGTCTGATCCCCCGCGTGTGCGCGCTGCATCATGACGATGGTCGTCATGTCCTCGGCGGGATCGTTGTACCAGGCGGTGCCGTACAGGCCGGGCCATCCGTAGGTCCCGATCGAGGGGCCGAGGCGCGTGCGGCGGGTCTGGATCGACATCCCGAAGCCCCAACCGATGTTGTCGAAGTACCCGGGCCCGAACCCGGAGATCGCCTTCTGCGCCGCGGTCAACTGGTCACTCGTCATCAGCGTCACCGATGGCCGCGAGAGGATCCGCTCGCCGTTGTGGGAACCGCCGGCGAGCAGCGCCGAGGCGAAGGCGAGGTAGTCGTCGGCTGTCGAGACGAGCCCGCCGCCACCCCCTTCGAATGCCGGCGGCCGGCTCCACAGCCCGTCGGGGCCGTCGTCGACGACCGGCTCGCCGGTGGCGGAATCAAGGCGTGCGTACGCCGTCGCCAATCGGTCGATGCTTTCCGCGCTCACGCTGAAGGCGGTGTCCTTCATACCGAGTGGTTCGAAGATTCGCTCGCGCAATGCATCACCGAAAGACATGCCGGTGGCCCGGCCGATGAGCGCGCCCGTCACGTCGGCGGCGGTCTCGTACATCCAGCGCTCCCCAGGCTGGTGAACGAGCGGTAGCAGTCCGACCCGGCGCACCCACTCGTCCAGACGTGGCTCGCCGACCGCCGCCAGTGCGTGAGCGATCGGGGCCTCGGTGAGGACCATGCCGGTACCGAGGGTGAAGGTCAGGAGATCTCGGAGCGTGATCGGACGCTTCGCCGCAATGATGTCGTCCAGCGGCCCGTCGGGATCAGCGAGAACGGCCATGTCGGCCAGTTCCGGGAGGAAGTCGTCGACCGGGTCGTCGAGGCGCAGGGTGCAATCCTCGACGAGCGTCATCGCACAGGCGGCGACGATCGGCTTTGTCATCGAGGCCATCCGGCAGATGGTGTCGCCTGCCATCGCCGTGCTCGAACCGGCGCCCTCGAACGCAAGGCTGCCCGTTGCCTCGACGTGCACCTCTCCGTGGCGGGCGAGGACGGCCATCATGCCCGGGACGAAGCCGGACCCGACGTGACGCTCGAGCAGCTCGCGCACCCGAACCAGCCGCCGCGGCGAGAAACCACCAACAGTCACGGTTCCCCTCCTCATCTCGTCCGTTGCCGAGTGAACTATAGAAAGGACGAACGTTTCCCGGCACATGGCCAGCTCGTAAACTCGGGGCATGACCGATCCCGTCCTGCAGGAGTTCCCCCTCGGGTTCCAGTGGCCGACGGCCGACCCGTTCCTGTTCTGCGTTCACCACCTCGACCTCTACCCCGTCGGCAATGGCAAGTTCGGGCCCGATCCCGCCACGTTCGAAAGCCGCGAGATCGGCAACGACTTTGCTCCGATCGACGGCTGGCGGATGTACCACGGCTCCGAGGTCCCGGGGTTCCCGCAACACCCTCACCGCGGATTCGAGACCGTCACCCTCGTCCGCAAGGGACTCATCGATCACAGCGACTCGCTGGGTGCGGCGGCACGCTTCGGCCGCGGCGACACGCAGTGGCTCACCGCGGGGGCGGGCATCGTGCACAGCGAGATGTTCCCGCTCGTGGACACCGCCGAGCCCAACCACACCGAACTGTTCCAGATCTGGCTCAACCTTCCCTCGACCGACAAGATGGTCGAGCCGTACTTCACGATGTTGTGGGCGCCCGACATTCCGCTGGTCGAGTTGCAGGGCGGCAGCGTCACCGTCGTCGCCGGCTCACTCGGCGATGCCAAGCCGGCCTCGCCGCCGCCCAACTCGTGGGCGTCGCGTGACGATGCCGAGGTGGCGATCTGGGTGTTGCGCCTCGACGCCGGCGCGACATGGACGATGCCGGTCACACGCCACGCCGACGTGGCGCGCACTCTGTATTTCTTCGACGGCGACAGCCTGTCCATCGGCGATCATCAGTTGAGTGCTTCGACCGGTGCGGTGGTTCGCAGTGACGAACCGGTCCGGGTGCTCGCCGGCGACACGGGCGTCGAATGCCTCATCCTGCAGGGCCGGCCAATCGGTGAGCCGGTGGCGCAGTACGGCCCCTTCGTCATGAACACCCGCGCCGAGATCGAGCAGGCTTTCGCCGACTACCAGAGCACCGGGTTCGGCGGATGGCCCTGGGACGCCGACGGCCCCGTTCATGGAGAGGACCCGGGCCGCTTCGCCCGTCGCCCCGGCGGGACGGTCGAGCGTCCCGAATGACCTCACCGGTCATCACGCTGACATTCGACAACGGTCCGACGCCGGGCATCACCGAGTCGGTTCTCGACGTGCTCGCACAACACGGAGCCGTCGCGACGTTCTTTGCGATCGGCCAGAAGTTGGCCACTCCAGCAGGGCAGGCGTTGGGGAAGCGAATCGTCAACGAGGGGCACCTCCTCGGCGGACACACGTGGAGCCATGCGGTTCAGTTCGGTGTCGCCGACGAGGCGAGGATCGTCGACGAGCTGGCCAGCACGCGTGATGCCGTCGAAGGGGCAGGTGGCGAAGCGTTGCTGTTTCGGCCCTACGGTGCGGGCGGCGTGATCGACGATCGCCTGATGAGCCCATTCGGCGTGACGACGTTGTGCTCGCAGGGCTACACCTGCGTGTTGTGGAACGTGTTGCCGGGCGACTGGCGTGATGCCGACGGATGGGTCGCACATGCCATGACAGCGGTCGAGCAACGACAGTCGTCGGTGCTCGTGTTGCACGACATCGCCGACGCCGCGCTCCCCCGCCTCGACGAGTTCTTGACCGCAGCCCGATCGCTCGATGCGTCGTGGTCGCACGACTTTCCCGACGACTGCACCCCGATCCGCAGCGGCGCGCCGACCTCATCGTTCGGCACCCTCTGCTCCGCCACCTGACCACGTAGCCTCCGCCCATGGAGTTGCACTACGCCACGATCTGGGAGTCGATCGCCGACACGATCCCGACGGCGACCGCCGTGGCGCATGGCGACTCGGTTGCGACGTGGGCCCAGTTCGACGATCGAGCGGCACGGGTGGCGGCCGCGTACGTCGCTGCCGGGCTCGGTCACGACAGCAAGATCGGGTTGTACATGTACAACTGCAACGAGTACCTCGAGGCGCAATACGGCGCGTTCAAGATGCGCGGCGTGGCTGTCAATGTCAACTATCGATACCTCGACGACGAGCTGTGGTACCTGCTCGACAACTCCGATGCCGAGGCCTTGGTGTTCCACTCGTCGCTCGGCGATCGCGTCGCCCAGGTCGCCGCCCGCCTGCCACAGATCAAGCTGCTGATCGAGGTCGGCGACGGTGGTGGCGGCGCACGGGTGGAGGGATCGGTCAGCTACGACGACGTGATCGCCGGCAACGAGCCGATGGAACGCATCGTCCGCAGCGAAGACGACATCTACATGCTCTACACCGGCGGCACCACGGGCATGCCGAAGGGCGTCATGTACGACATGGCCTCCCACGTCGGCCTCTTCCTCCGCTCCGGCTTCCCGTTCCTCGGCCAGCGTGTGCCGCGCAGTGCGGCCGAGGTGGCGCCACTGGTACGGACCATCAGCGATGCCGGTAGGCGGATGATCGCGATCCCATGCGCGCCGCTGATGCACGGCACCGGCCTGTGGCTCGGCGCCTTCGCCGCGCACCTCACCGGCGGTGAGGTGGTCACGCTGATCAGCCGAACGCTCGACGCTCATGAGGTACTGCGCACTGCCGAATCGCGGCGGGCGACCTCGCTGGTCATCGTCGGCGACGCGTTCGCCAAGCCGTTGGTCGCGGCCATCGACGAGGCATTGGATCGCGGCGAACCGTACGACCTGTCGACCGTCGCCGTGATCCTCTCGTCCGGCGTGATGTGGACGACGGAGGTCAAGCAACAACTGCTCGAGCGGTTACCGGAAGTGGTGCTGTTCGATGCAATCGGTTCGACCGAGGGCTCGATGGGCAACCAGATGAGCACCCGCGGCGGGTCCACCGAGACGGCGAAGTTCACCCGGAACCCGACCACCAAGGTGTTCACCGAAGACGGCCGCGAGGTCATGCCGGGTTCCGACGAGATCGGCCTCGTCGCCGCCGGAGGCTTCGTGCCCCTCGGCTACTTCAAGGATCCCGACAAGTCGTCGAGCACGTTCCGGACGATCGATGGAGTGCGCTACGCGTTTCCCGGCGACCTCGCTCAGGTGGCTTCGGACGGAACGCTGATCCTGCTCGGCCGCGGCAGTCAAGTCATCAACTCCGGCGGCGAGAAGATCTTTCCCGAGGAGGTAGAGGAGGCGGTCAAGCGCGTCCCCGGCATCCGCGACTGCCTCGTCGTCGGCGTCACCGACGAACGCTTCGGCCAGGCGGTCACGGCGATCGCGGCGACCGACGGCAGCCTCGTCGACGAAGCCGCCGTCATCGCCCACGTCAAGACGCAGTTGGCCCGCTACAAGGCGCCGAAGCATGTCGTCTTCATCGCCGAAGTACCTCGGGCGCCCAACGGCAAAGCGGACTACGACACCGCCAAGCGGTACGCGCTCATCACTCTCGGCCTCGCCTGACCCACCCGCGCCCCCGCCCGACCTCCCGCAGCGTTTGACGGCGCCGGCCCCGCATCGGGGCCGCAAACCACAAACGCCGACTTGGGTCCGCAGCGTTTGACGGCGCCGGCCCCGCATCGGGGCCGCAAACCACAAACGCCGCGCTCGGGCCACTCCATCTGTCGGGTGGCGTGGTCATGCCCATGACCGGATCGCCTCCGCAGCGCGCTCCGCGAGCGACTCGGTCGCCTCCTTGAACGTCGTGAACTCGACGTCAGCGGCATCACCCATCGCACCATGGACATACCGGGAGTAGACCCCCTCGCTGATCACGGCGAGTCGCCAGCACCCGAACGCGATGTAGTAGCCGATACCGCTGACGTCGCGACCGGTGCGCAGGGCATAGCGCTCGACGAGATCGCCGTACGACAGGAACCCTCCGGCAGGCGTCGGGTCGTTGGCGCGAACCGTCGTCGGATCGCCGTCGAACCAGTACACGCCGAGGTAGCCGAGGTCGGCCAAGGGATCACCGAGGGTGCACAGCTCCCAGTCGAGTACAGCATTGATCCTGCCGTGCTCGACATCGGTGAGGCAGTTTCCGAAACGGAAGTCACCGTGGGCGATCGCCACGCCCTGCTGTTGCGGCAGGTTGTCGCGCAGACTGCGGGCCACCGCGTCGATGGCGGGTAGCTCCCGCGTCTTCGATTGCTCCCACTGCGTCGACCACCGCTTCACCTGACGGGCCACGTAGCCCTCGCGCTTGGCGAGGTCGCCGAGGCCGACCTCATCGACGTCGACCGCGTGCAGGTCGGCGAGCACGTCGACGAGGTCTTCACTGACCCGAGGCCGCAACACGGCGGGCAGCAGGTCGGCACGTTCGGGACTGTCGAGCACGACACCTTCGACGAAACCCATCACGTAGAACGGCGCGCCGTTGACCTCGGTGTCGGTGCACAGTCCGAGGGCCGGAGGCACCGGCACGCCCGTGCGGCCCACGGACGAAATGATGCGATGTTCGCGGGCCATGTCGTGTGCCGTCGCCAAGACCTGAGCGAGCGGCGGGCGGCGCAGGACGAAACGCTTACCGTCGGCATCGGTGACGGTGAACGTCAGGTTGGACCGACCGCCGGCGATGAGCGAGAACTGGAACGGCGAGCGGGCGCCGGCGATGTTCGAGTCGAGCCACGAGCTGACGCGATCGATGTCGATGCCCTGCACGAGCGACACCGTAACGGTGGTTATCCGGGTCGACCGATTCCTACGACCTTGGCCCAATTGACCGCGGACACCTTCACGACCTGTCCGGTCGCTGGTGCGTGGATCATCGAGCCACCGCCGATGTAGATCGCGACGTGGCCGATGGGCGCCTTGTAGAAGATGAGGTCGCCGGGCTGGATCTCGGCCTGCGAGACATGCGGGATCGATCCGTATTGGGCGCCTGATTGGTGTGGCAGGTAGACGCCCGCCTGACCCCACGCGAACTTGGTGAGCCCCGAGCAATCGAACGCCACGCCCGGCGATTCCGCCGCGAAGCGGTACGGCACACCGAGTTGGCCCATCGCCGCGTTGACAGCGATACCGGCCATCGACGAAACGGGCGGGGGTGCTGGAGCTGCGCCGCCACCGGTGTCGCCACCTGCGCCGCCGGTGGTTGGATCCGCAGGAGGCGGCGCGCCGTTGTTCGTCGGTCCGCTGCTACCGGAGTCGTTGCCGGCTGTTCCGCCACCACGCGGCACCGCTGTCTTGACGCTCTTCGTGCTGGTTGCCGCGGCGGCCTGCGCTGACGCCGTTGCCGCGGCCTGTTGCTGCTTGGCGATCTCGGCCGCGGCAGCGGCTTCGGCGCGACGTTCGCGCTCCTGCTCGATCAGGCCGACCAGATCGGACTGTGCCGACGCCAACTTCTGCGTGTACTCGGTCTGCAGCTGTTGCGCCTCAGCCATCTTCGAGTCGAGGGCGGTGACCAACTCGGCGGCTTTGGCCTGTTTGCGGCTGAGCGACGCCTGTTCCTTGGCGAGGTCGTCGGCCAGGGCCAACATCTCGTCGGTGCTGCCGGCGCCGCTGTCGAGGGCCAGGTGGCTGAGCGCGTCCTTCTGCTGCGCCTCGGAATAGGCCGCGGCATTCGAGAACAGCGGGCTCATGTCGAGGGCACTGCCCGAGACGTACTTGTCGACGGCGATGTCGCCGAGCACGCCCGACATCTGGTCGAGCCGCGCCTGTTGTCCGGCGATGTGAGCCTGCGAATCTGCGATCTCCTGATCGAGCGCGGCCTTCTGATCCTGCGCTGCGCCGTAGTCCTCGTCCAGCTGACCGAGCCGGTTCTGAAGGTCGTCGAGCTGGCTGGCGAGCTGGTCGACCTTCTGCTTCTGGCTACCGACACTGTCGGCATTGACGACGGTGGCCGAGGTCAACGCGAACCCGACCGCAATGGCGGCCGCGAGAGATCGACGAAGAAGGATGCCCCTGGACCGCATGCGGAAAGGAGCCTACCAATTATTACGAACGGATGTCGAAGCCGCCGTCGCGCAGCCATGTGACAGAGGCCGTTCGGCTACTCCCATTCGATGGTGCCCGGCGGCTTCGACGTGATGTCGTAGGCCACCCGGTTGACCCCGGCAACCTCGTTGATGATCCGGCTCGACATCGTCTCCAGCAGGTCGTAGGGCAGCCTCGCCCAGTCCGCAGTCATGGCATCGTCGCTGGTCACAGCCCTGATGATGATCGGGTATCCGTAGGTGCGCTCGTCGCCCATGACGCCCACGGAGCGGATGTCGGCCAGCACCGCGAAGGCCTGCCACAGTTCGCGATCGAGACCAGCGTTGTGAACCTCCTCGCGCACGATCGCATCGGCATGTTGCAGGATCGCGACGCGGTCGGGCGTGACCTCGCCGATGATCCGCACGCCGAGACCGGGCCCGGGGAACGGTTGCCGCCACAGGATCTCGTCGGGCAGGCCCAGCTCTTTGCCGAGCTTGCGCACCTCGTCCTTGAACAATGCCCGAAGCGGCTCGATCAGCTTGAGCGTCATGTCTTCCGGCAGCCCGCCGACGTTGTGGTGGCTCTTGATCACCGCAGCCGTGCCATCGCTGCCGCCGCTCTCGACGACATCGGGATAGAGCGTGCCTTGAACGAGGTATTCGGCGTCGGTGATGCCGCCTGTGTTCTCCTCGAAGACACGCACGAACAACTCGCCGATGGTCTTTCGCTTCGTCTCCGGATCCGTGACTCCGGCAAGGCGTTCGAAGAACCGCTCGCCGGCGTCGACGTGCATCAGCTCGATGCCCTGATTGCGTCGGAACGTCTCGACGATCTGGTCGCTCTCACCACGGCGCATCAGCCCGGTGTCGACGTAGATGCAGGTCAGCTGATGGCCGATGGCCTTGTACACGAGGGCGGCGGCGACCGCAGAGTCGACGCCGCCACTGAGTGCGCAGATCACCCGGGCGGCGCCCACCTGTTCGCGCACCGCGTCGACCTGGGTGTCGACGATGGAACCCATCGTCCAGGTCGGAGGGCAGTGGGCGAGGTCGTGGAGGAACCGTTGCAGCACGACCATCCCGTGAGGCGAGTGGACGACCTCGGGGTGGAACTGCACTGCCCAGATCCTGCGCGCCGCGTTCTCGAGTGCAGCGACCGGCGCATCCGCGGTCGAGGCCGTCGTGAGGAACCCGGCCGGCGCCTTGACGACCGCATCGAAGTGGCTCATCCACACGTCGTGGGTCGACGGCAGGTCGTACAGCAGATCGGTCGGTCCGTCGGTGATCTCCAACTTGGCCCGGCCGTACTCGCCGCGCATGCCGCGACCGACCTCGCCGCCGAGTTGCAAGGCCACCAGCTGCGCGCCGTAACAGATGCCGAGCATGGGGATGCCGAGGTCGTAGATCTCCGGATCGAGCAGGGGTGCGCCATCGACGTTGACGCTCTTTGGCCCGCCCGACAGGATCAGCGCCGCGGGCGGATCGGCGGCGATCTCGGCCGCCGTGATGCGGTGCGGCACGATCTCGCTGTACACGTTGAGCTCACGTACCCGCCGGGCGATCAGTTGCGCGTACTGTGCCCCGAAGTCGACCACCAACACCGTTTCGTTGCGCTTCACCATCCCTGACGATCGTACGCGGTGCGGGGCGCGACGCGATCGCTCATCGGGGTGATGTGTGAAGAAGTGGTGCGGGGTGCGACGATGACCGGGTGACGAGACTGTGGCGGATCCTTGTAGTGGCATTGCTGTTGATGGCCGCGTCCCCGTCGCTGCACGCCGTCGCCTCCACCCCACCCAACGCGCCACCGGTCACCAACGACCTGCTGCCGGAGAACAACGACGTCACCAACTGCGTCGGCACGGTCGAGCGGGCCAACTGCGGCAGCAAGGCTCGCGCTGACGGCCACACGTACCTGGTATTCCTCGCCCTGGCTGCCGGCCTGACGTTCATCGGCTGGCGGATCGCCCGCGGTGTGAAGGCCCGCGACGCGGCGCTCGACCCGAAGCCGTAGAACCGCGAACCGGTGGGCGATACGGTTGTGCGGTGAATCCTGAGGACTTCAAGCGGCACGGGCACGACCTGATCGACTGGATCGCCGACTACATCGAGAACATCGAACAGCATCGAGTCACCTCGACGGTCGCCCCGGGCGACATCCGTGCGCAGCTCGACGAGCACCCGCCAGCGTTGCCGGACGACTTCAAGGTGGTGATGGCCGACACCGAACGCGTGATCATCCCGGGTCTCACCCATTGGCAGCACCCCAACTTCTTCGCGTACTTCCCGGCCAACTCGTCGTACCCGGCGATCCTCGGCGACCTGTTGACCGCCGGGCTCGGCGTGCAGGGAATGAGTTGGGTCACCAGTCCGGCATGCACCGAGGTCGAGACCTTGATGGTCGACTGGATGCACGAGCTGCTGGGGCTGCCGGAGGGCTTCCGATCGACCAGTGCGTCCGGTGGCGGTGTCATCCACGGATCAGCGAGCGAGGCCACGTTGGCATCGATCCTCGCGGCGCGTTGGCGGATCACCAACGGCGCCGTCAACACCGATGGCGACACTTCGCGTCTTGTTGCATATGCAACATCACAGGCGCACTCGAGCATCGAGAAGGGGTTGCGCATCGCCGGCATCGGGACGGATCGTTTGCGGGTCGTACCGCACGACGAGAAGTTCGCCATGCGGCCAGAGGCGCTCGCCGAGATGATCGCCGCCGATCGTGCCGCCGGACTCGTTCCGTTCTGGGTCTGCTCGGCCCACGGGACGACCAGCTCGATGGCATTCGATCCGACCGCCGAGATCGGCAGGATCACGCGCCGCGAAGGCCTGTGGCTGCACATCGACGGGGCGATGTGTGGCATCGCCGCGCTGGCACCCGAGTACCGCTGGGTCAACGACGGGCTCGAGCTGGCCGACAGCTACTGCACCAACCCGCACAAGTGGATGGGTATCAACTTCGACTGCGACCTGTTCTGGACCAGCGACCGCGTCGCCCTGCTCGGCGCCCTCAGCATCCTGCCCGAGTACCTTCGATCCCAGGCAGCCGAGAGCGGTGCGGTGATCGACTACCGCGATTGGCAGTTGCCCCTCGGACGTCGGTTCCGCTCGCTGAAGCTGTGGTTCCATCTGCGCATCGATGGTGTCGACGACGTGCAGGAGATGATCCGCGAGCACGTCCGCCTGACCGGATTGGCAGCCGACCTCGTTGCTGCCGACGAACGGTTCGAGATCGTCGCACCGCACCCTCTCAACCTGCTGTGCATCGCCCTACGCGAAGGCGACGCAGCCACGGATCGGCTCATCGAATCCGCCAACGAGACAGGCAGCGTGCTGTTCACGCGCACCGTCCTCGACGGTCGTTCTGTGCTTCGTTTCTCCATCGGCGCACGGGCCACGCACGAGCGTCACGTCCGTGCTGCGTGGGCGTTGTTGCAGCAGCTGGTGTAGCGACAGAAAAATGTCGCTCAGGGTTGGCTGCGACGAAAGTCGTTGGTTGACTCCGCCGGGTCCCAACTGGGGACGAGACAACCGAGGAGCACCGATGAGACATCTTCTCCGAGTGTTCGTCGCGGTCACGATCATGCTGACCGTCGCATCGCCGGCTTATGCCGGGCCAGTACATTCCGCGTCTTCCGATCAGGCTTTCGTGGAACGAATGATGTATTCCACGTCGATCAACGGATTCGTTGCCGCCGTCGGCAGCGACGCGTGGTTCGATTGGAGCACCGACTTCTGTTCGGCGCCACTCGTCGGCAACACCGGCCGTACGTTCAACTTCACCAACGCGTGTCGTCGCCACGACTTCGGGTACCGCAACCTGCAGTTGCTCGACAGGCGCTACGGCCCGGGTCGGTGGAACGCCGCCACACGCAGGCGGGTCGACCAGCAGTTCCTGCTCGACATGAGACGGCACTGCTTCTCACGACCGTGGTACGACGAGCCGACGTGCCTGGCATGGGCACAGAGCTTCTACGCCGGCGTCCGCGTGGCCGGCGGCCTCTAGGGCGTCGTTCAGATTGCGGGTGGCTCTGGGCCTTCGATGCCCAGTGCCACCCGCAGCAACTGGTGCAGCACCCTGGCCGTCGCACCCCAGATCGTCTCGTCGTCGAGCTCGAAGAAGAAGATCGGGCGGGTGTCTCCGTCTCGCTTCCACATCTCCTCTCGGAACGTGTCGACGCGGGTCAGTTCGGCCAGCGGCACCCACAGGATGCGGTCGACCTCGTCGGCCGCCGCCGTCAACGACGGATGCGTCTCGACGGTGGCGATCACGGGCACGATGAAGCTGCTGCTGACCGGTGTGGAGATCGGGTCCAGCCGGCCGTGCAACTCGACGACGCCTGGATCCAGCGCAACCTCCTCGTGAGCCTCGCGCAGCGCGGCCACCTCGAACGTCTCGCCGGCATCGACCCTGCCACCAGGGAAGCTGATCTCTCCTCGATGGTTCGTGACAACTTGCGAGCGACGTGTCACAAGGACCTCGGCGCCGTCGGCTCCATCGGTCAGCAACACCAGTACTGCCGACTCACGCAGTCTTCCGGCGGGTGCTAGAGGCTCGACGTGTCGCCTCCGTGCAAGCGCGGCAACAACATCTTTGGTCGTCAGAGGGCGAACACGATCCGCCCACGGCGCGGAACCGCCGTAGCCCCAACCGTCCGGTCGAGGAATTCGCTGGCTGCCACCGCTTCGCCACTGCGGACTACTCAGCGGGGGTCCAGCCACTCTCGACCAGTTGCGCCAGGACCACTGCCATGCCTGCGGTCTTCAGGTTGGCGAGCACCTTGCCCGGCGGTTGTTCGCCGCGTTCCCACTCCTCCCATGCGATCTGCAACTTGTGGAGATCCGGCGGTGGCGGCGTGAACGACATGCTGTCGAGGCTACCCAGCATCGCCGCGACGGCGGCGTACGGCATTGACGCCATTGCCCGCCAAGCGCCCGGCGATCCGGCCGATCTCGGTGCTGCGTCCACCCTCGCCTGAGATCCGCTGTCCCTTCACCCGTGCTGCGAAGTTGGTGTTCCACCACACGAACAGGTGCACCAGCGCGATACCGACGACGATGATGCGCGTGCCCGAGTCGAGCGAGATCCACGGCTGCACGCCGGCCCCCACCTCGAGGGCCATCACGCCGACGTCGATGACCCGGTGCAGACCACGCGGGATCACCCTGAAAGCGCCCAACGGCCCCACGGTCACCGCGGCGTGCAGCATCACGATCGCTCCGACGACGCTGGGCACGACCGGTGTCGGGCTCTGCAGACCGAGGGCGACCATGCTGCCGCCGAGGATGTACTCGACCACCTGATGCATCCAGAACGGACGCTTGTTGGTGACAGCCATCGAGGGGGAGCCTACCGGTGCCGTTCACGAGCGCCGGAAAAATCAAACGACCTCGGCGGCGATTGCTCGCGGCACCGAGGCCATTTGGTGGGGGTGAAAGATGTAACGCCCGAAGGCTTTACATCATTCCCATTCCGGGCATTCCTCCGCCCATTCCGCCGCCGCCGGCCGGCATGGCCGACTTCTTCTCCGGCTTGTCGGCCACCAGGCATTCCGTGGTCAACACCAGAGCAGCGATCGACGCTGCGTTCTGCAACGCGGCGCGGGTCACCTTGGCGGGGTCGATGATGCCGGCCTTCACGAGGTCGACCATCTCGCCGGTCGAGGCGTTCATGCCCATCGAGCCGGTTGCGGCCTCGACCTGCGGAACGACGACTGCGCCTTCCATGCCGGCATTGTCGGCGATGAGACGGCACGGGGCGGTCAACGACTCCCACACGGTGCGAGCACCGGTGGCCTCGTCGCCGGTCAGGCTCTCGACGACGGCAAGAACTGCCGCACGGGCACGGACCAGGGCAACGCCGCCACCGGCGACAACGCCCTCTTCGATGGCGGCCCGAGTTGCGGAGACCGCGTCTTCGATGCGGTGCTTCTTCTCCTTCAGCTCGACCTCGGTGGCTGCGCCGACCTTGATGACGGCAACGCCGCCGGCCAGCTTGGCGAGACGCTCTTGCAGCTTCTCGCGATCCCAGTCGCTGTCGGTGTTCTCGATCTCGGCCTTGATCTGGTTGATGCGCCCGCTGACATCGTCGGCAGCGCCGTCGCCATCGACGATGGTGGTGTTGTCCTTGGTGACGATGATCCGCTTGGCCCGGCCCAGCAGGTCGAGGGTGAGGTTCTCGAGCTTGAGACCGACTTCCTCGCTGATGACCTGGCCGCCGGTGAGGACGGCCATGTCCTGCAGCATCGCCTTGCGGCGATCGCCGAAGCCGGGAGCCTTGACCGCGGTGGAGTTGAACGTGCCGCGGATCTTGTTGACGACCAGGGTGGCCAGGGCCTCGCCCTCGATGTCTTCGGCGATGATCAGCAACGGCCGACCGGTCTTCATGACAGCCTCGAGGACAGGCAACATGGCCTGCACCGTCGAGATCTTGCCGGAGTTCAGCAGCACGTACGCATCTTCGAGCACGGCTTCCTGGCGCTCGGCGTCGGTGACGAAGTACGGCGACATGTAGCCCTTGTCGAACTGCATGCCCTCGGTGAACTCGAGCTCGGTGCCGAACGT
>JBDTYA010000121.1:0-4284 GCA_040005915.1 Ilumatobacteraceae bacterium | reverse complement strand
CGGGCACACCACTACACTCATCTCCCGAATGAGCGCCCGTAGCTCAATGGATAGAGCATTTGACTACGGATCAAAAGGTTGGATGTTCGAGTCATCCCGGGCGCGCTGGTCGAGGTCGAGTGGAGTGTTACGGGGCACCCAGGTGGGCGCTGCACACTCCACTGGGTCTACGTGGGGCAGCGGTTGACGTCGGGAGTGCCGACGTTGCTGGGGCACAGCTTCGGGTTGAACGGGGCGAACTCGCCCTTGCGGTTGTCCCAACCCGGTACGACCCAGGCATGCAGCATCCAGAAGTCGCCGCCGGCGATGTACGTGCCGCTGCACGCCTCGGCGCCCGCAGCCTGCTCGCGGACGACCCACCCGCCGTCGACGCACAGACCGCGATGCTGATGCCAGTGATCGTTGGGGCCGGCGAAGCCCTCGGGGAGGGTCGGCGACGACAAGGCGTAGGAGTAGCCGACGAGCACAGGTGGCGTGCGGCGTTCGTCGAACAGCAGCATCGAGGGGACAGCGGGATCGAAGGGCTTGGCGATCTGCGACCACAACACCCAGTGAGTGCCGATACCGGCCGACGGTGCGGTGGCGCGGACGTAGCCGAGCGCCGTCGCCTCCGCCTCCGTGTCGTGCGCGGCGATCGCGTTCTGCGCGGCCGACCACTGCGACGCGAACACCGACGTATCCGTCGCGCTGAGCGCGACCTCGGGGAACGACTCGGTGTGGTTGTGATCCTGGTTCGACGCGGGGATGCCCGCGCCGGTCGCGCCCAGCGCGACGATCGCCTCCGAATCGACCTGGCGCAGGTTGGTCAGTTGAGCGCGGGAGGTCGGGAAGAAGGTCCCTGTGTTCGCCGTGGTGGTCGCCGGACTGACCGACGACGTCGACCCGTCGGGACTGAAGCCGATCGAAACTGCCACAACAACACCGACGAGCAGGGCGAACACCAGCCATCTGCGCATGGTCGTTGATAGCAAGCGTCGGTGGTCGTGTCAAGGCAACACCCGACCAGGTGACCGACCGAAAGTGAGGGCTGCCAGCCCGTAGCGTGTCCGGAACTGTGACGCTGGTTCTGGAAGCCGCCCAAGACGCCGAACGGCCCGCCGAACCTCGGCAGCAACGCGTCGACCGCTTCCCCCTCCGATTCGTCCTGCTCGCGATGGTGGTCTCAGTCGCGCTGCGCGCCCGGTTCATCGCCACGCCCCTTACGGCGGACGAGGGCGGCTACCTGGCGGTCGCTCGGGCGTGGGCATCCGGCAAGGGGCTGTACACCGACGCGTGGGTCGACCGCCCGCAGGGACTGCTCGTCCTGTTCCGGGTCTGGGACGACCTGACGGGTGGCTCGCCCGAGGCGATCCGGATCATGGCGATCCTGTTCGGCTGCCTGGCGATCGCCGGCGTGACGTACGCCGTGTTCGCGATCGCCGGTCCGCGGGCCGCGGCCATCGCCGGGTTCCTGGTCGCCGTCGCGTCGTCCAACGCGCGCATCGAGGGATTCATCGCCAATGGTGAATTGTTGGCGGGCGCGGTGGCTGCGACGGGGGTCGCCGCGGCGTGCGCGTACCTGTTCCGCGACCGGAGCATCCGCTGGCTGTTCGCCGGTGGCCTGTTGGCCGGCTCGGCTATGTCGTTGAAGCAGTCCGGCTTCGACGGCTTCCTCGCAGTGATGCTGTGCATCGCTGTCGGCGCGCTGACGCGTGAACGCAGTTGGCGTGAGGTCACACACGAGTTCTTCGTCTGTCTCGCAGGCCTGGTGACGGTGCTCGCCGTGTTGGTGCTCGATGGGGTTCGCCTGGGGTTCGACGACTGGTGGTACGCGCTGGCCGGGTACCGGATCGGCGGGCTCAACGCCACCGATGCCGACTGGAACCGGTTCAGGATCACGGCCCGCCTCGCCGGCCCTACCGTGCTGCCCCTGCTCGCCGCAGCGCTGATCGGCATCGTGGTGTGGCTCGCTCGCAGCCGGCGCATCACCCGCTCGGTGGTGCTGGTGCCGGCGTGGATCTGCTTCGCCACACTTGCGTTCGTGACCGGCGGGCTGTTCCACCGCCACTACTGGGTCACGTTGACATTCCCATTGGCAGCCGCTGCGGCCGTTGCGCTCAGCAGGATCAAGCTGCGTCCCATGGCGATCGCGCTGACATGCGTCGCCATCGTGCCCTCGTTGATCAGCACCGGAAAGGTGATCGTCCTCGACCGTGCCGCCGCTGCACTCCGCGCCAGCGACGACCCGCGACTCGTGATCGACGAGCAGATCGGCCAGTGGTACGCCGACCACCGCATGCCGGGATCGACGTTGTACGTGATGTGCGCGAGCGCCGGCGCGTACGCTGCCGCCGACGCGATCCCCCCGTACCCGTACCTGTGGCTCGACGGGGTGCAACACGGCAGGGACTCGCAGCAAAAGCTCGTCGCTCTGTTCACCGGCGATCACCCACCGACGTTCGTCGCCGACTATCAATCCGCCATCCTCTGCAACCCTTCGGGACAGGTCGAGACGGTGCTCGCCGAGCGATACGCAGTCACGACCACGGTCGACGGCGCTTTCATCTTCACCCTCGGCGATGCGGACGCGAGCGCCCGATCCTTCGGTAGGCGCACGTCTCCGATCGTGACCTAGCCTTCCGCGCGCAACACCAGTACAGACCGGAGGCACGCATGGCCCTGACCACTCAGACGATGACCGACGAGCAGCGCAAGTCGGTGGCAATCGAGTATCTCAAGGCGTTCGACAACGGTGGGGTCACGTCGAGCGGCGACAGCATCCTCTCGCTGTTCGCCGAGGATGCCCAGGTGTACTTCCCGAAGTGGGGGCTGGCCACCGGCAAGGACGCGATCGGCAAGTGCTTCGGCGATGTAGGCGCGACGCTGAAAGGCATCACCCACCACTTCTCACACTTCAACTGGATCTTCTCCGGCAGCGACACGATCGTCGCCGAGGGCACCAGCCATGGCGAGCATCAGGACGGCCCGTGGCGCGCCGGCGACCCCGAGTCAGGTGCAGGCCGTTGGTGCGACGTCTTCGAGATCCGCGACTGGAAGATCCAGCGTGTCTTCATCTACCTCGACCCCGACTACGCCGGCAAGGACACCGACCGCTATCCCTGGCTGACGAGCTGACAGCAGACTCTGAACATGAGTGACGCAGACCCGGGGGCCATGGATCATCGTCGTGCAGCAGCGAGAGCGCTCGCCTGCCTCGACCTGACCAGCCTGAACCTCGACGACACGCCCGAGCGGATCGACGCACTGTGCGACCGGGCCATGTCGCCCGCACCCGGTATCGACATCCACCCGGCCGCTGTGTGCATCTATCCGCGCTTCGTGGCACAGGTCCGTGCTCGCGTCGGAGACAGCGGCATTGCCGTTGCCGCAGTCGCCAACTTCCCGGCCGGCATCGGCTCAGCCGATGCAGTGGTCGATGAGGTCGCCCGGGCGCTGGCCGACGGTGCCGACGAGATCGATGTCGTGTTCCCGTTCCGCGCTTACCTGGCCGGTCAACACGATGCGCCGGCAGAGTTGGTGCGCCGTGTCAGCGCCGTCTGCCGCACCGGCACGCATCGCGCCAAGCTCAAGGTGATCCTCGAGACCGGCGTCCTGAAGGACAGGGACGTCATCAAGGGCGCGGCCGAGGTGGCCGTAGCGAACGGCGCCGACTTCCTGAAGACGTCGACCGGCAAGCTCGAACCGGCAGCCACGCCCGAGGCAGTGGCAGCCTTGCTGGAAGTGATCGCCGAGATGCAACTCCGTGGCCGCCCGATCGGCCTGAAGGTGGCAGGCGGCGTGAAGACCGTAGCCGACGCCGTGGTCTACCTCGGCCTCGCTGACGCTGTGCTCGAGCCCGATGGCGCAGTGCCCGGCAACTTCCGGTTCGGCGCCAGCGGCCTGCTCAACGACATCGTCGCCGTCTTGGGTGGGTCGCACGACATGCGGCTGTCGACGGAGTACTGATGCCACCGACCGGGCCACCGTTCCTGCCACAGGAGATCATCCGCGCCAAACGCGACGGTCTGCGATTGTCCGATGACCAGATCGAGCAGTTCGTGGCCGGTCTCACCGACCGGAGCATCGGCGATGGGCAGGCCGCAGCCTTGGCGATGGCCATCTTCTTCCGAGGAATGGACATCGACGAGCGAGTCGCGTTGACACGGGCTATGTCGCAGTCCGGCGCCACCATGAAATGGGATCGCGCCGACCTGCAGGGGCCGGTGATCGACAAGCACTCCACCGGTGGCGTCGGCGACAAGGTCAGCCTGATGCTGGCTCCGCTGGTCGCCTCGTGCGGCGCCC
>JBDTYA010000120.1:0-4098 GCA_040005915.1 Ilumatobacteraceae bacterium | reverse complement strand
GCGTTTCCACGAGTTCTTCGGTCATCGTCTGCGTTCGCTGCGCATCGCCGTCGCGACGGTCGCCGGTCTGCTGTTCGCCGCCCCGGCGGTGGGTCATTGGCAGGACTGGTTGATGTTCCGCAACTCGCAACGGTTCGGCATCGCCGACGCCCAGTTCCATCAAGACGTCGCCTTTTACATGTTCCGTTTGCCGTTCATCGCGTTCGTTCTCGACTGGCTGTTCGCGGCGTTGGTCTTCATCACGCTGTTGGTCATCGCCACCCATGTCCTCAGCGGCGGCATCATCATCCAGCCGCCACGACCGAAGGTTCGCCGGGCCACCAAGGCTCATGTCGCGGTGCTGCTCGCGGCATTGGCCGTCGTCAAGGCGGGCGATTACTGGCTCACCCGCTACGAGCTGACCACCGACTCTCGTGGGTTCGTGCGCGGCCTGCTGTACTCGGCCGCCAAGGCGCAACTCCCGGCCGTCGTGTTGTTGATGTTGATCGCCCTCTTGGTCGCCGGACTGTTCCTGTCGACGCTTCGCACCAACTCGTGGCGCATCCCAGTGGTCGCCTCGGCGTTGTGGGCGATCATCGCTCTCGTCGGCGGCATCATCTACCCGGCCGCAATCCAGGCGTTGGTCGTCAACCCCAACCAGCGCGACAAAGAAGCGCCCTACATCGTCCGCAACATCGAAGCGACGCGTCATGCGCTGGGCATCGACAACGTCGCAGTGAAGGACGTCAGCTTCGCCGACATCACCGAGCGAGCGTTGACCGACGACGTCACGCCGCTGAAGAACGTTCGCCTCTTGAAGCCGGAGGCGATGGTCGGTCGCTTCCGCACCGACCAGAGCCAGAAGGCCGGGCTCACGATCAACGATGTCGACCCCGATCGTTACGAGCTCGACGGGCGCGTGCAGCAGGTGTCGATGGCTGCGCGCGAGCTCGATCTGTCGGCCATCGCCAACAAGTCGTGGCAGGGTCAGCACCTCATCAACACGCATGGTTGTGGTCTCGTCGAGGCGCCCTCCGGCCAGATCAGTGATCGCCGCCCGGTGTACAAAGAGGTCAAGCTCGACCGGCCGGAGATGTACTACAGCGACGACATCTCCGGATACGCCATCGTCGACAGCGGCGTCAACGAAGAGGTCTGCCCCAACTATGCCGACCCCGGCCCGTACTCCGGCAAGGGCGGCATCAAGCTCAACTCGGTGTTCAAGCGGATGGCGTTCGCGCTCAGCTACCTCGACTACAACATGATCGGCTCCGGTGCAGTCAACGACGGCTCGAGACTGGTCTCGATACGCCGCGTCGAGGACCGCGCCAAGAAGCTCGCCCCGTTCCTGTCGTACGACAACGACCCGTATCCCGTGGCGCTCGACGGCAGGGTGCTGTGGGTCATCGATGCATACACGACCTCCGACCGCTATCCGTACGCCGAAAGCGGCGACCGCAAGCAGCTGAACCCCGGTAGCGGCCTCGATCATCCGTTCAACTACGTGCGCAACAGCATCAAGGTTGTCGTCGATGCGTATGACGGCACCGTCGACTTCTATGTCATCGACGAAGCGGACCCGGTCGCCAAGGTCTGGGAATCGGCGTTCCCCGGTCTGTTCAAGAGCCGTGCCCAGATGCCGAAGGGCCTCGATGCCCACCTTCGGTACCCCGAGGAACTGTTCCGTGTGCAGACCGCCGCGTACTCGAAGTACCGCCTCACACCCGAGGCCTTCTTCGGCCGCACCGGTGCGTGGTCGGTGGCGCAAGCACCCATCGCCCGTCCTCGGGCCGGCAGCCTCGTCACTACGACCGACAGTGTCGACGCCGGCACGACCGCACAGCAGGCCGACCTCGCGACCGAGTCGGGTACCGAACGATTCGTTCCCTACTACTCCATGTTGAGATCGCCAGGCGAGACGCAGGCATCGTTCAAGTTGTTACGGCCGTTCGTGCCGTTCAGCACCGACGACAGCAAACGTAACCTCGAGGCGTTCATGACTGCCAGCAGCGACCCTGCCGACTACGGGTCATTGGTCGCGTATCAGGTCAAGTCTCCCGAGGACGGTCCGTTCACCGTGTCCAACACGATGAACACCGAGGCAAGCGTTTCCCAGCAGCTCAGCCTGCTCAACATCGAAGGCACCGACGTCGTCTTCGGCGACCTGCAGATGGTGCCGTTGGCGGGCGGATTGCTGTGGGTGAGACCCGTGTACGTGCAACCGACGGTCAGCGATACGCGCGAGTCACAGCCGACGATCGAGTTGGTCTTGGTGTCGCAGAACAACAACGCCGCGTTCGGCAGTTCGCTCAGCGCGGCGTTGGCGAAGTTGTTCCCCGGCTTCGCCGCGAACATCGGGGACGTGGTCGGCGACACCCCTGTCGACACCGGTGGTACAGGCGACGGCACGGTGACACCGCCGGTCACGGGCCAGACACCTGCCGATCTGCTCGCCCAGGCCGAGACGTTGTTCGCCCAAGCCGATCAAGCACTCGGTGCTCACGACCTGGCCACGTACCAAGCCAGCGTCGAGCAGGCGCGGGCATTGGTGCAACAGGCAGTCGTTCTTCTTCAAGGCACCCCTGGCTAGCTGTCGCTAGCGGCGATGGGTCATTCCGCGTCGCGGTCGTGGCGAAGCTGTTCGGCCAACGTCGCCAGGTCTTGGCGAAAGGCGATCTCATAACGGGCCTGCTCGTTGGCCAGTTTCACCTGACCGCCGCGCAACGCATCGACGACATCGTCGCCGACGTTGCCCTCGGCAACCTCGGGGATCCGTTGCCCGAGCCCGTCGATGTCGCGGCCGAGTTCGCTGAGTTGGTTGACGAGCTCAGTGCTGACGTTGGTCAAGCGTTGGTCGAGCACAGCCATGTGGTCGCGGACCGCACGGGCTTCGTTGTCGTTGCTGGATGCTCGCTGCATCAACTCGGCTACTTGATCGCGCACCTCTTCGTTGCTGCGTAGCCGTTCGCCGATCTCCTGCAGCTGCAGCCTGATGTCGTCGTCGCCCGTGCCCTTGGGCGTGTCGCCGAGTTGGCCGACGCGGTCGCGCAACGCGGACAGCTGCCCACCGAACTCGGCTTGCGCAGCGACCCGCGCGTTGAGCTGCTGGAGTTGTGCGGCGAGGCCGTCGACGCCGGCAAGGCGCTGCTCGACACCGTCGAGGTCGTTGACCCGCTGCTGCACGGCGGCGAGTCGCTCGAGCGTTTCCGGATCGGGTCCGCTGGCCTGCGGAACCATCGCCACGGCCTCGGCCGCGGTGGCGGATGTGGTCTCCAGCTCGGCGCGAAGCTGGGCGATCTGTCCCTCGAACTCGGCGATCTTCGGCGAGTGGTCCGGCAGCCCGAACAGGCGATTTTGGATGGCCTCCACCTTGGCCGACAGCTCGCCGGTCACTCCCTCGTGCGAGTCGATGATCGTGCCATTTGCCGTCGCCCCGTCGGCAACCTGCTTCTGCAGTTGCAGGACCATCTCGGCGACCTCGCTGATGTCGTTGCGCTCGTTGCTGAACGCCGAGGCCGTGGCGTCGAGCGAGCTCAACCGGGCCTCGACCTGCGCCCGCGCGTTCTCACTCTCGTCGAGCCGGGCGCGCATGTCGACGAGCTCTGCACGAAGAGCGAGGAAGTCGGCCGGATCGACGCCGACCTTGCGGCCGGCCTTGACGGGCTTCGGTGGCTTCTGCGGTTTGATCGGCTTCGAAGGACTCGGCAGGCTCGGAGGACTCGCGGGACTCGAGGGACTCGGGGTCGCCACCGGCTTCGGGAGCGTTGGTTCCTCGAGCTTGGGTAGGTTCGGCGGCAGCTGTGGAAGGTCGGCCACCTTCGGCAACAGCTCCTCCAGCCGATCCATCGGGTCTACCTCCGGCGCCCCACCGACGGGTTTTTGGACGATGATCGACTTCGGCTTCTTGCTGAACAGACCCATCGACGGCTCTCACTTCTTGGGGTTGTGATCGAAATGGCTGTTCGCTACCGTACATCCTCTACTCCGACGCGGGGTGGAGCAGCTCGGTAGCTCGTCGGGCTCATAACCCGAAGGTCGCAGGTTCAAATCCTGCCCCCGCCACCAAAGAAGTACCAGCTCAGAAGGGGTTTCCGATTCGTCGGGAGCCCCTTCTCCGCG
>JBDTYA010000119.1:0-7116 GCA_040005915.1 Ilumatobacteraceae bacterium | reverse complement strand
GCGTGTTGGTCGGCACGATGATCATCGAATAGTTCTGGTACGGCTTCTCGTAGTCGCCTGTCTTCACCATCACCACCAGGAAGTCGCTGATCGAGGCGTTCGACGAGAACCACTTGTGTCCGTTGATGACCCACTCGCCGCCATCGCGGACTGCGGTCGTCCTCAACAGTGTCGGGTCGGCGCCGGCGCCCGGCTCGGTCATCGAGAAGCTACTGCGGATCTTTCCGTCGAGCAGTGGTTGCATCCACTTGTCGCGCTGTGCGTCGGTACCACCGACCGCGATCAGTTCGGCGTTGCCGCTGTCGGGCGCATTGTTGCCGAACACACTGGGGGCGTACGCGCACTGCCCGAGGATCTCGTGCATCAGCCCCAACTTCACCTGTCCGAACCCTTGGCCGCCCATGTCGGGCGGGAGGTGTGCGGCCCACAGGCCCTGCCTGCGCACCTCGTCTTTCAACGGATCGATGATCTGTTTGAACGCAGCCCGCCCCTGGGCTGTACGCCACATCTCGGCCAGGGTTTCGAGCGGGATGATCTCGTCGCGGACGAACTCGCGCATCCACTGCAACTTGGCCTCGAACTCGGGCTCGGTCTCGAAATCCCACGCCATCGCGCACCCTCTCAGAGTCAGTTCCTTGCAGCGTCGGTCGACGTTCGTCGTCGCGTTGCGGACGACCACTGACGGAGCCGACCGTACACTGGGACCGTGAGTGACCGGGTGTCGAACGTGCTCAGCCTGGTCGTGCTCACCGTCGTCGGCCTGCGTCTCGTGCAGGCCGTCAAACTGTCCCGTTCGAAGACAGGTCGATCACTGAGCCGCGAGGTGTGGACGCAAATCCGATGGCGCCACATCTGGCCCGTGCCGTTCGTGCTGGGCGGTGTGCTGCTCGTCGCTGTCCCGCTCCTCTTGGTGCCCGGCCTGCAATGGGGATGGTGGTCGGCGATCGGCGGCGACGGCAATCCCATCTTCGGTTCATCGAGCACCACCATCGGCACCGTATGGGCGTGGCTGATCCCCCTCGTGTTCATGACGCTGATCGTCACCGCCTTGCCGCTTTTCGCCAATGCCGAGGAGCGCATGTTCCGCATGGGTGCGCAGAACTGGAGCAATGGCAAACGGTCGATCAAGGTGGTGCAGTTCGGATTGATCCATGCCTTGGTAGGCATTCCAATCGGCGTGGCACTGGCGTTGTCGGTCGGCGGCGCGTACTTCATGACGGTCTATCTCCGCTCCTACGCACGAACCGGAACGAGCAGGGAAGCGACGTTGGAATCGACGCGGGCACACACCGCGTACAACGCGCTCATCATCCTCGCGGTCGCAGTCTTCGTTGCTATCGACGCCGTCGCCTGACAGGCCCGCGTCGATAGCCTGGCTCGTGATGTCGCTGCCCACGCCACCTGTTCTCGCTCACTGCTACCGCCACCCCGATCGCGAGACCGGGCGCAGCTGCACTCGTTGCGGTAAGCCGGCGTGTGGCGACTGCCTCGTGCAGGTTTCCGTGGGCTCGCACTGCGTCGATTGCATCAAGGCGGCGCGGCCCGACGTGAAAACCCGAGCCAAGTTCTGGAACGCTCGGCAACCCACGTTGGTGACCTATTCGTTGATCGCGATCAACGCCGTCATCTACATCTGGACGGCCTCGAACTCGCAGAACGAGATTCGCATCATCCTCTACAAGCCGTTCCTGCAGATCAACGGCGATTGGTACCGCTTGATCAGCTCGGGCTTCCTGCATTTCAGCGTGTTCCACATCGCGATGAACATGTTCCTGCTGTTCCAACTCGGACAACTCCTGGAGCCGGCGATCGGGCGCGTCCGCTTCAGCATGATCTACTTCTCGAGCCTCCTGGCCGGTTCCTTCGGCGCACTGATCGCGGATCCGCACATCCCATCAGGCGGCGCTTCGGGTGCCGTGTTCGGCTTGATGGCCGCTGCGGCCATCGGCCTGCACCGCCGCGGCGTCAACGTCTTCAAGACCGGTATCGGCACCACGTTGATCCTCAACCTGGTGCTGACGTTCACCATCAGCGGCATCTCGATCGGTGGCCACGTCGGCGGTTGCATCGCCGGAGCGATCTGTGGCTACGTGATCCTCGCACCGCACCACGCCGTGATGCCGAAGTGGGCGTCGTACGCCACGCCGATCGCCGTCGCCGTCGTGGCGATCGTGGGCAGCATGGCCATCGCCGGCTAGTCAGCGACGTCAGGTGCGGCGGCGGCGGAACCGCAGCTTCGGCACGTCCAACTGACCCACCCGATCGCTCGACCACTTCGCGGGCGGGGCCATGGTGAGTGCGCACAGCCTGATCAACACCTCGTCGTAGTTGACCCGCCAACCGCTGAAGTCGCGCCAAGCCTGATCGAGATCGTGTCTCAGCGGCACGTCGAGTGCGCTCAGCTCGGCGCACACCATGTCGAACTCGGCGCGTGTGACCGTGATGGGACCGTCCGGCAGCGGGTCCGGGTCGTACCGGAGCTGGAAAGAATCGGAGATTCGCCGCAGCGCCAGGAACCCGCTGCGGATCATGATGTCGCACGCCGGGTTGCGTGGGCGGTCGAGCGTCGAGGCGACGATCGCAGCTGTGTCGAGCACACATCCGGCCGCAGTGATCCAGCTCCGCTCCGGATGCGGCGAGCGGAAGAACACCAGCGACGGCTGACTGGTATGGCTCTCCTCGATTTCGACGAACCACGTCTCCCAACGCTCGAAGACGTCTTCGTCGATGCGGTCGAGCCAGCCGATCCGGGTGTACCGCGTCAGCAGCTCGACGGGGCTCGACGGCAGGCCGGCGCGCACCTCGAGCATTCCGACAAGGGTCTCGCGGCGACTGAACGCGCTGTAGATCGTGGGCAGGTACGAGATCATCAGCGAGATCAGGCCGAGGCCGATTCCCGCCTCGGTGAACTCCAACCCGATTCGCGGCGTTCCGCGGGGCCGGATGAATCCGAGGGTGAACAGCGACGACCCGCTCGTGGCGAACGCCTCGGTGACCGGCCTGACGTTGGTACCCCAGAAGATCGAGGTGAAGCCGACCAGGACCATGATCACCCACAGCCCCGGCAGCGTCACGAGTGCCAACGGTGCGTAGAGCGACATGGTCGCATCCCGCCTCTCGAACGATCGCTTCGGCCCGGCAAAGAGGTTGAAGGCCTTGCGCAGACCCACGAAGTGGAACCTGGTGAGGGCCGGGATCACCGCCCGCGGCACCACGACCGTCCTGACTGCCGACAGAAGCGTCCAGGCCACAATGGCAACCCCCGCGACGACAGCGAACAGCTGGGCAACGATCACCCGACAACTGTGTCACACCCATTTGCGATGATGCCGCTATGACCAAGCGTTCGGCTCAACCCCCCACTTCCGAGCAGCTCACCCTGCTGGCAGTCTCCGAGCTGCCACTCCAGTTCAGGCTCGATCAGCGAACCCGCGAACGCGGCCTCGCTCACATTGCGGCCATCCGCCGCCAGCTCTCCGCCAGGTCGTCCGGTGTCACCGCCGGCATCGCCGATTTCGACAGTTCCGCGCACAAAGCGGCATGACCGTCGTTGCTCAGCCGGCAGATGGCGCCAGCGAGGTCACCGCGTCCCAATGCTTCAGGTCGGGGTCCAGTCCCAGGATCGCCAACGATGTCGTGTTCACTCCGTTGTCGAAGTACGACTGGATGGTTGCTCGGCACTGGGCCGGCGACCCGTGCACGATCAGTTCGTCGACGACCGAGTCGGGTATGGCCGCCAATGCGGCCTTCCGATCGCCTGCCTTCCACGCATCCCACATCGCTCGCAGTTGGTCGCCGCGCCCGAGCCACTGCTGGAACTCGGCATACACGGGAACGTTCATGTAGGCCGCAATCGCGTACCGCCCCGCCTCACGCACCACCGCCGCGTTCTCGCTCGGGCAGCAGAAGATCCGGCACACGACCTCCTTCTCCTCACCTCCGGCCGCGCCATTCACGACGCCGACGACCTTGGTGACGTCGCTCGGTGACAACCAGTTGATGATCACTCCGTCGGCCTCCCGGCCGGCCAAGCGAAGCATTCCCTCGCGGAGGGCGGCAATCAGGATGGGCGGCGTCTGTTCGGGCCGCACGCCCAGGCGGAAGCCTTGGACCTCGAACGTGTCATACACCTTCGACACCTTCTCGCCGGTGAAGGCGTCACGCATGAATCGAACAACGTCGCGCACCTTCTTGTACGGCTCGGTGAACGGCACCCCGTTCCACCGCTCGACGATCACGTTGCTGCTCGACCCGACGCCGAAGGCGAACCGGCCGGGCGCGGCGTCGGCCATCGAAGCGACACATTGCGCGAAGCACGCCGGCGAGCGGGTGAACGCCGGCACGATCGCCGTGCCCAGCCGCAGGCGCGGCTCCCACGCCGCGGCCAGCGCCAACGGCGTGAAGGCGTCCGCGCCATCAGACTCGGCCGACCAGATGTCCGTGTAGCCGAGATCAGCGAGTTGCCCGAGCCTGTCGCGGTGGCTGTGCAGCGGCCCCGGCAGCGGCACTGTGAGGCCCGGTCGGTTCGGAAGCGCCATGACTCTCTTCTCCTTCTTCGCGGCTGTCGCTCGACGGCCCACCAGCGGATACACACTGGCATAGCCCTCGGGGCCACGACGGCTCGTCGCCCGCGTCAGCGGCACTCGGTCAGGCCGCCGCGGTGGTACGAGCTGCCGTCTACCAGGCATGATGCACCGCCGAGTCAGCCACGGGCAGTGCTGCGCCAGTACAGTGCCGACCATGGCCGAAACCCCCTGGCAAGGCGATGCCTGCTCGTTGGTCGACGAGTTTCGCAGTGGAGCACGTTCACCCCTCGAAGAGCTACAGGCCACGTACGCAGCGATCGACGACAGCACCCTCAATGCTTTCTGCTACATGCCCCGTGAACAGGCCGAGCAGGCGGCGGCCACGGCCGACGTCGGCAAGCCGTTCGGCGGCGTGCCGATCGGTGTCAAAGAGCTCGACCAGGTGTTGGGCTGGCCCGACACCCATGCCTCGGTGCCGCTTCGAGACCAGATCGCGCCGCACACGAGCACGATGGTGCAGCGGATGCGAGACGTCGGCGGCGCGGTTCTGGCCGGCCAAACGACCGCGAGCGAGTTCGGCGGGGTCAACGTCACCCGAACGATGCTCCACGGTACGACCCACAGCCCGTGGCAGTTCGGCCGTACCCCGGGGGGCAGTTCCGGAGGAACCGCCGCGGCGGTGTCGGGAGGTCTGGTGACGGTTGCCACCGGCGGCGACGGCGGCGGCTCCATTCGAATCCCGGCAGGCTTCACCGGGCTCGTCGGGCTGAAGGCGACGATCGGGCGAATACCCCGCGGACCGCGGGCCGACTACGGCAACCTGACTGTCACGATCGGTTGCCTCTCGCGATCGGTGCGCGACACCGCCCGATGGTTCGACGTGTGCAACGGCCACGAAGCCCGTGACCCGTTGAGCCTGCCGCGTGTCGAAGGCTGGGAGGCCGGGCTCGGTACGCACATCGCATCACTGCGTGGCGCACGCGTTGCAATCGTGCCCACGTGGGGCAACGCAACAGTCTCGCCCGTCATGTGGGAGCTGCTCGACGAGGCCGCCGTCGGGTTGATCGACGGCCTTGGCATGTCACGCGTCGACGCCATCGACACCAAGCTTCCCAACATGGGAGCGGCGTGGTCGATCAGCGGGATGATCGCCGTCGAGGCCCAACTCGGCGAACTGTGGCCGACGTGCGCAGAGCAGTTGACGCCCGAGATGCGCTACGGGCTCGAGTCGACGAAGGGTCTCTACAACGCCGACGCCCGTGCCAAGATCGAACGCCGGCGAATCGAGTTGAACGAGGCGATGGCGCGGATCTTCGATCCTGTCGAGGGGGTCGATTTCGTCATGACAGCCTCCAATCCCGACGTGGCTTTCGATGCCGACGGACCGTTGCCATCGGTGTTCGGTGGGGTCGAGGCCGGCGCCAAGAACAACGGACGACTGACATTCCCCGCCAACCTGCACGGCAACCCGGCGATCTCGATCCCGGCAGGCACTCTCGACGGCCTACCCATCGGCCTGCAGGTCGTCGGTCGTCATCACAGCGAAGAGTTGCTGCTCGACCTGGCGTTGTCGGTCGAGCGCTCCCGGCCGTGGCCTTTGGTCGCGCCCGGTTCTCCGCGGTGACATCAGCGAGGCCGGTCCTCACCCGGCTCGATCGCCAACAGAGGCAGTTGGCAGTTGGTCTCGTGCTCGGCGTCACGATGGTCGCCTTCGAGATCACGGCGGTGCTGACAACGCTGCCGACCATCACCGACCAACTGCACGGCGACTCGCTCTACGGCGTCGCGTTGGCCTGTTACACGCTGGCCAACCTCGTTGCCCTCGTCGTCACCGGCGAGCTGACCGATCGCTACGGGCCGGCCAAGCCGTATCTCGGCAGTCTCGCTGTGTTCGCCGCCGGTCTGGTGGTGGCGGCCACCGCACCCAGCATGACGATGGTCGTGATCGGCCGCACGCTGCAAGGCGCGGGCACCGGTGGGCTCGCACCGATCGCCTACGTGTTGGTGAAGCGTGTGTTCCCCACCGACCGGCAGCCGAGCATGTACGCGTACCTGTCGGCGGGATGGGTCCTGCCCAGCCTCGTCGCACCGGCGATCGCCGGCACGATCACCGATCAGTTCGGGTGGCGGTGGGTGTTCTGGTTGCTGCTGCCGCTGATACCCGTCGTCGCCTTCATCACTGTCCGGCCGATGCGGGCCCACGTGTCGACCGGCACCGGCGAGGTGCGGCACTCGCGGATCGGCGCTGCCGTTCTCGCTGCCGCCGGCATCGGCGCGTTCGTCACCTCGCTGCAGTTCAAGAACCCGTTCGTCGCAGTCGGTGGGGCGCTCGGCGGCTTGATCGTCGGTG
Source organism: Ilumatobacteraceae bacterium (assembly GCA_040005915.1). GTDB lineage: Bacteria > Actinomycetota > Acidimicrobiia > Acidimicrobiales > Ilumatobacteraceae > JAENVT01. The sequence continues at coordinate 240 of JBDTYA010000119.1, read as the reverse complement.
TGCCCAGCCTGCGACGGCTGCTCCCCGCCGGCGTGTTGCGTGCGGCACGCGGCCTGCCGGCCGTCGTCGCCTGCCGGATGATCGCGACCGCGGCGTTCCTGGGTGCCGACAGCTTCATCCCGCTGGCCGCCGATCGGATCCACGGCGCCTCACCCACCTTGCAGGGTTTCACCATCATCGGCGCCTCGTTGAGTTGGACGGCCGGCCAGTGGCTGATCTCCCGCCGTCCCGATGTCGATC